>CAYWTM010000112.1:0-11444 GCA_964460185.1 uncultured Roseicyclus sp.
GGTGCGTATCACCCAGGGCGGGACCGAGGCCGTGACCCGGGTCATCATCGACAGCGAAGACGCCTCGGGGCGGCGCTGGTCCACGGTCGGCGTATCGGCCAACATCGTCGATGCCAGTTTCGAGGCACTGCTCGACGCGGTGGAGTGGAAGCTGGTCCATGAAGGCGCGCCGGGATCATGACGGCCTGGGACCCGGAGGCGTTCTTCACTGTCCATGCCGACCTGCCGCGCGAAGGCCCGGGCGAGACGGCGGATGTGGCCTGGGCGGCCGAGGTCGCCGGGCTGACGTCGCGCGCGCGCATCCTCGATGCGGCCTGCGGCCCTGGCGGGGATCTGGGCGCGCTTTTGCGGGTTGCCGCTCGGGGAACCGTGACGGCGATCGACAAGCACGCGCCGTTCATCGAGGCGGCCATGGCCCGCTGGGGCAAGGATGCGCGTGTCACGCTTGTGACCGGCGATTACCTGACGCCCGGGGGGGCGTTCGATTTCATCTGGTCGGCGGGCGCGGTCTATTTCGTCGGTATCGAAAGGGCACTGAAGGCATGGCGCCCTGTGCTGGCCGAGGGCGGCGCGATTGCGTTCTCCGAGCCTTGCCTTTTCACCGACACCCCCTCGGACGGCGCCATCGCCTTCTGGGAGGGATACGAGCGCCTGACCGATGCGCAGGGCATCGACGAACAGGTCCGCGCGGCGGGCTTCGAGACCGTGGCCGTGCGCGTCGTGTCCGACATCGCCTGGGAAAGCTATTTCCGGCCGATGCAGGACCGGCTCGGGAAACTGCGTCGCGGTGCGGATGAGCGCCTGCTTGAGGTGATCGAGGCCCATGAGGCCGAGATCGCGGGCTGGCGTGCGCACAAGGCGGAAACCGGCTACCTTCTGTCGGTGGTGCGGCCGCGATGAGCCTGCAGGCCTGCGCCGAACTCGTCGCGCGCGGCGACCCTGACCGGTTCCGCGCCACGATGGCCGCCCCGGTGGACGCGCGCCGCGTGCTCTTCCCGCTTTACGCATTCAACATCGAGGTCAGCCGCGCGCCCTGGGTCACCGCCGAGCCCATGATCGCCGAGATGCGCCTGCAGTTCTGGCGCGATGTGGTGGAAGAGCTGGCCAGCGGCAAGCCGCCCCGCGCCCATGAGGTCATAGCTCCTTTGGCCGCCGCTATTCCGGCGGATCTCGTGGGGCTGCTTGACGGTCTGATCACGGCCCGACGATGGGATATCTATTCCGATCCGTTCGAGGACCGTGCGCAATTCGATGCGTATGTTGATCAGACGTCGGGATCGCTTGTGACGGTTGCCGCCCGCGCACTTGGCGCGGCAGGGGATGCGGAACCGGTCTTGCGCGATGCGGGGTGGGCGTTTGGGCTGGCGGCGTTTTTCCGGGCCATCCCCGCGCTGGAGACGGCAGGCCGCGTGCCTCTGGTCGAAGGAACGCCACAGGCGGTGCGTGATCTGGCGGACGAGGGATTGGCGCGTCTGCGCGCGGCCCGGTCCAATCGCAAGATGATTCCCCGACTGGCCCGATCTGCCCTGTTCGTCGGTTGGCGCGCCGAGGCTGCGCTCAAGGCCGCGCGTGACGTGCCCGAGCGCGTCATCGAGGGAAAGCTGGATGAAAGCGAATTCGCACGCCGTGCAAGACTGCTGTGGGTCTCGTCGACGGGCCTTTGGTAGGAGCCAGTCTTTTGCAAAAGACTGGCCAAAGCCTTGCAAGGCTTTGGCGCTGTCCCGTTCAGGCCATTGCGTCGCGCGGGCGCAGCGCCAGCCAGATCAATGCGGCCCCGGCCAGGATCAGGAAGGGTGCCATGGCCAGGTTGACCGCCGTCCAGCCGCCGATCACGTCGTTGCCCGAATTCATCAACACGCCTGAACTCAGCGATGCGACGGTGACACAGCCGAACACGATGAAATCATTCATGCCCTGCACCCGGCCGCGTTCTTCGGGGGAATGGGCCATGGTCAGCATGGTGGTTGCGCCGATGAAGCCGAAGTTCCATCCGACCCCGAGCAGTATCAGTGCCCAGAAGAACTGGTGCAAGGCCACCCCGGTCAGCGCGACGCCGCCGGCACAGGCCAACAGGAACAACCCGATCGCCACGATCCGCATCGCCCCGAAGCGCGCGATCAGATGCCCGGTGAAAAACGACGGCGCGAACATGGCGATCACGTGGGCCGACACCACGTCAGCGGCATTGCCGGTGGTGAACCCGCAGCCCACGACCGCCAGCGGGGTCGACGTCATCATCAGGTTCATCAGCGCGTAAGAGACCATGGCGCAAATGATGGCCACGGCGATCTTCGGGTCGCGCAACAGCTGCATCCGGGTGCGTCCGCGGTCAGCATCGGCGCGCGGCGGTACCGGTTTCGGGACATCGAGGAACAAGAACAGCACAGCGCCGATCACGTTGACGCCCACCGCCAGCGCGTAGGTTCCCACGAACGGCACGATCGTGGCCTCCACCGAGGCCTTGACCAGTTGCGGGCCGATCAGTGCCGACAATAGCCCGCCCGCCATCACGTAGGAAATCGCCTTGGGCTTGAACGCCTCCGACGCGGTGTCGGTGGCGGCAAAGCGATAAAAACCCTGCGCCGACATGTAGATGCCGGTCAGGTAGGACCCGAAAAGGAAGATCGCGAAACTGTCGATCCACAGACCATAGCCTGCGATGGCCGCCCCGAACCCTCCGCCAAGGCAGCCGACGAAAAACCCGGCCCGACGTCCATAGCGCTGCATCAGCGCCGACAGCCAGGGTGCCGTCGTCATCGAGCCGAAAACGATCAGGGAAATCGGCATCGTCGCCCAAAGCGGATTTGGGGCGATCATCTGTCCGGCCAGCCCGCCGATCACGAAAAGCATGGGCATCTGGCTGCCCAACAGCGCCTGCGCCGCGACCAGGACGGCCACGTTGCGCTTGGCGCGGGCATCTTCGAAGGGCACTGTATCTGCGATGGCGTCGCTCATTCGCGATCGGTATCCGGTTTGCGTTGGACCGTCCAGACCCACCAGGTATGATGGGACGAGCTTGGCTATTGATTTTGCAGCGCAGCAAACACGAAGACCCAGGATGCAGACATTGATGCGGATCAATACGGCACAGGATTTGCAGCGCGGGGCCGAGGTTTTGATCGCCCTGGAGCCGGCCTTTGCGCCGGTTCTGGCGGCGGTCGGCCCCTTGCCGTTGCGGCGGCGCGCGGATGGGTTCGGCGCGCTGGTGTCGGCGATCGTGGGCCAGCAGGTGTCGACCGCGTCGGCGGCCGCGATCCTCGGCCGGCTGGAGGCGGCGGGATTTTGCGATGCCGATACCGTCAAGGCAACCCCTGACCAGGCATTGCTCGCCTGTGGTCTGAGCCGTCCCAAGCTGCGGTATATCCGGGATTGGCCGAGGCGCAGCTTGATTATGCTGCCCTGCGTTCGGCCCCATCGGACGAGGTCGTGACCACCCTGGTCGCCTTGCCCGGCATCGGGCGCTGGACGGCCGAGATTTACGCCAAGTTCGCGCTTGGCCACGCGGATGTGTTTGCGGCCGGGGACCTGGCCTTGCAGGAAGCCGCACGGCGGCTGTTCGACCTGCCCGTCCGCCCGAGCGAGAGGCAGATGCGCGTGTTGGCCGCGCCGTGGTCGCCGGTGCGCGCGGTTGCCGCCCGGGCGCTTTGGGCCTACTACCGATTGGAAACGGATCGAGAGGGCGCACTGTGACTCGGGTACTGGATTTCGGCCGCAAGGCGGCAGCCTCGGGTGAGGCCGACAGCATGGTAATTTTCCTGCATGGCTATGGCGCGGATGGCAAGGATCTGCTCGGTCTGGCCGATCCCCTTGCGCAGCATCTGCCGAACACGGTTTTCATTGCACCCGACGCGCCGGAACGCTCGGCCATGAACCCGATGGGGTTCCAGTGGTTTCCCATTCCGTGGATCGACGGATCGTCCGAGGAAGAGGCCGAGGCCGGGATGCGCCGTGCATTCGAGGATCTGAACGCCTTCATCGACCGGATGATGATCGAAGAGGACATGATCGGCGAACAGGTCGCGCTGATCGGCTTCAGCCAGGGTACGATGATAGGCCTGCATGTCGCCCCGCGTCGCGACGAGGCTTTTGCCGGGGTTGTTGGTTTCTCTGGCCGGTTGCTCGCCCCCGAGACGCTGGCCGATGAGGTCGTGGTGCGCCCGCCGGTCCTTTTGATCCACGGCGACCAGGATGACGTCGTGCCGCCCCAATCCCTGCCCGAGGCCGCCGAGGTGCTGGAACAGGCCGGCTGGACCGAGGTCTATGCCCATATCATGAAGGGCACGGCGCATGGGATCTCGCCCGATGGGCTGAGCGTGGCGCTCGCGTTCTTGCGGGATCGGTTCGGGTTGACCTGACCACGGCCCCGAAGGGCGTTCACAACCTGCCTGCCCAATGGGCAACACGCCCGACACGGGCCGCCCTTCGCGTCACGAAACTGTCAGACAAGCCGCGTAGCCTTTGGCGCGACACCTACAGCATCTAGTAATGCTTGCCCGATGGCAAAGCCTAGATATAGTGGGGTCAGTGCTGGGGCGGGCTCCCGCTCTGGTGCCGGGCAGACGGGCAGACAGGGCGGAGATGGAGTCACGCATGCAGGCGGCCACACAAATCGAGTTCAGAACCAGTTTCGTCCGTGAACCGGGCGCATTGAAACAGCACCCGGCATTGGTGCTGAACGCCGATTACCGGCCCTTGTCCTACTATCCCCTGTCGCTCTGGCCCTGGCAGGAGGCGGTCAAGGCGGCCTGGCTCGACCGGGTGTCGATCGTGGCGGAATATGACGAGGTGGTCCGCTCGCCATCGACCGAGATCCGCATCCCGTCCGTGGTGGTGCTCAAGGATTTCGTGAAACCGCAAAAGCGCGTGGCCTTCACCCGGTTCAACCTGTTCTTGCGCGACGAGTTTTCGTGCCAGTATTGCGGCGAACGTGGTGACCTGACCTTTGATCACGTGGTTCCGCGTGCGCGCGGTGGGGTCACCTCGTGGGAGAACGTGGTCGCGGCCTGTTCACGCTGCAACCTGCGCAAGGGATCGCGCAGCCTGGGGCAGTCGGGACTGTCGCTTCGCAGGCCGCCGCGCCAGCCGGGTGCGGAAGAATTGCGGAACAGGGGGCGGAAATTCCCGCCCAACCACCTGCATGAAAGCTGGCTCGACTTTCTCTATTGGGACAGCGAGTTGGACGCGTGACACGCTAGGGCGCCGCCGCTAGGCTTTCGCGAAACAGCGCGAGGAGCCGCAGACCATGTCCGATCCGTTTTTCCAGCCGCCCTCGGGCACCGATCTGCCGCGCTACGCGGGGGTGCCAAGCTTCATGCGGCTTCCCCATATCACGCCCGATGACCCCCGGCGGGCCGAAGTCGACATCGGGATCTTCGGTCTGCCCTGGGACGGCGCGACATCGAACAGGCCCGGCGCACGGCATGGCCCGCGCGGGCTGCGTGATGCTTCCACCATGATCCGCGAGATGAACCGGGCAACCGGGCAAAAGCCGTTCGAGGCGGCCCGGATCGCCGATCTGGGCGATGTGGCGATGAGCCCGGTGGACCAGGACGAAGCGTTGGCGGCGGCCCAGGGTTTCATTCGCGGCATCCTGGGGCAGGGGATCCGGCCCTTCATGGTCGGCGGTGACCACCTGTGCACCTTGACGGTCCTGCGCGAACTGCGCGCGGCGCGGGGCGAGGCTTTCGGCCTTGTGCTGCTGGACAGTCACACCGATTTGTACCCGCCCTATTTCGGGGGCGAGACCCTGACCCATGGCAACCCGTTCCGGCAGGGCATCGAAGAGGGATGCCTTGACCCGGCACGCTGCGTGATGATCGGGATGCGCGGAACCTCCTACAACAATTCGGATTTTCAGTACGGATGGGACAAGGGCGTGCGGATCGTTCCGATCGAGGAATGTTTCGAGATCGGCTGGCGCGCGGCCATGCAGATCGCGCGGCAGGTGGTGGGCACCGGCCCGACCTATCTGAGCTTTGACATCGATTTCGTCGATCCGGCTTTTGCCCCCGGCACCGGCACCCCGGAAGTGGGCGGTCCGAATTCCTTTGACGCCATCCAATGCGTGCGCGCGCTGAGGGGGCTGGATGTGATCGGGGCCGACCTGGTGGAGGTGTCGCCGCCGTTCGACACCGGCGGGATCACGACATGGTTGGGGGCCTCGGTCATGTTCGAACTGATCTGCGCGATGCAACCTTGAGCCCGCCCCGCGACCGCACGCCGGACCATCTTCTGGACACCGACCGTCGGGCCGGGATCGAGGTGGTGGAGGGGGCGGCACGGTTCAGCCAGATGAATGACGTGTTCACCCGTGCCGGCTGGGATGACCGGGTGCGCAGCAAGGATACGGATGGGTTCTTCGCAAGCTACCGGATGGAGGCGGCGCCACGCAGGGGCGATGGATTCACCCAAAAGGATTTCGCGCTCAGGAATGCGGCCTGGCTGATCTCCGACATCGTGTCCGAGCGGGCGGCATCCGAGGGGGTGCGGGAAGGATTTCAGGGCGCGATCCGGTCCGATACGCCCATCGCGCCCGAACGCGCGGCGCTTGGATCCCCCGAAGAAGAGGCGTCCGAGATCAAGTCGGTCGCGCGCCTGTTCGGGGCTGATCTGGTCGGAATCACGCATCTGGATCTGCGCTGGCATTATGCCGAACGGCCCGATCTGCGCACCATGACACCGGTGGCCAATGACCTGCCCGAGGGGCTGACCCATGTGATCGTGATGGGGCATGGCATGGATGCGGATCTGGTCGACACCTATCCAAGTGCGCTGGCGGGTGCCGCGACCGGGCGGGAATACAGCCACGAAGCCGCGATCGTGATGCAGGTGGCCGCCTATATCCGCAACCTGGGGTACCAGGCGGTGGCCAGCATGAACGACACCGCGCTGGTCATTCCCTATGCCATAAAGGCGGGGCTTGGCGAATACGGGCGCAACCAGATGGTTCTGACACCGGAATTCGGGCCACGGGTTCGTTTTTCCAAGATTTTCACCGATATGCCGCTGGCCGTGGATCTGCCGCGTGACCTCGGGTTCAGGGCCTATTGCGCAGGCTGCGACATCTGCGCGAGAGCCTGCCCGGTCAAGGCGCTGCCGTTTGGTGAGCCGGATTTCGGCGAAGAGGTCACCAAGGGGTCTCCGTCGACCTGGCGGGGCGTTCGGAAATGGTCTTCGGACGCGGAGGCGTGTTTCGGATACTGGGCCAAGCTGAAGTCCGATTGCGCGATTTGCATGCGCGTGTGCCCGTTTGCGCGGCCGGTGGTGAACGGGCGCTTGCGGCTTTGGCGGGCCTTCGCCACGGGTCGTTTTGGCGCGGCAGGGGTACATCTGGCGCGCGCATGGGAGGCGCGGCGCGGGGTGCCCAAGCGGTTGAAGCCGTCGGATTGGTGGGCGAGACGAAGGCGTTAGAACCCTGAAAACGCAAAGAAAAGGTGCGCCTTTGGCGCATGACGTAAGGTCGCTCCGCTCCGGCCGGGGGGCCAGCCCCCCGGACCCCCGGCCATATTTGGGGGATAAAGATACAAGCGGTGTCGGCATTGAGACTGACGGGGGATTTGCTAGACTTGCCGTGGGTCTGGGTGTATTGCCGGGTCAAAGCATCCCGTTAGCGCTAACATGCGCTGCCCGACAGGCCCAAGGAGTAAACCAAGCGATGGTTTCGCGTGTCATTCCGGTCGATCCGTTCGACCTCGTCATTTTCGGCGCCACGGGCGATCTGGCCCGGCGCAAGATTCTTCCCGGTCTGTTTCGGCGGTTCTTGCATGGTCAGATGCCCGCTGAGGCCAGGATCATTGGTGCTGCGCGCACCGACCAGGATCCCGATGCCTTTCGCGCCTCGGTGGCCGAAGCGCTGGATACCTTTGTCGCGAAGGACAAGCGCGACACCGGCGATGTCGCGGCTTTTCTTGACCGGATCAGCTATATTCCCGTCGATGCGACCGGCGAGGGTGGCTGGCAGGCCCTGAAAGATACGATCCGCGACGATGTCGTGCAGGCGTTCTATTTCTCGGTCGCGCCGAGCCTGTTCGGCGCTTTGGCCGAACGGCTGCATACCCATGACATCGCGCGGGCGGATGCGAGGATCGTGGTGGAAAAACCGTTTGGCCGGGACCTGACGACGGCGCGCGAACTCAATGCCACCCTGGCTGCGCATTTTCATGAACATCAGGTCTACCGGATCGATCATTACCTGGGCAAGGAAACGGTGCAGAACCTGATGGCGGTTCGCTTCGGAAACATGCTGTTCGAGCCTTTGTGGAATTCGCAATACGTCGATCACGTGCAGATCACGGTCGCCGAAGAGGTCGGCGTGGGCGGGCGCGGATCCTATTATGACCGGTCGGGTGCGATGCGCGACATGGTGCAGAACCACCTGATGCAATTGCTGTGCCTGACCGCGATGGAGCCGCCTGCGAAATTCGACCCGGACGCGGTGCGCGACGAGAAGCTGAAGGTCATACGGGCGCTGGATCCGGTCGAGCCCAGGGACCTGGTCCGGGGGCAATACAAGGGCGGTGCGCACCCGTCCTATCTGGATGATGCCGAAAACCCCGACAGCCGGACCGAGAGCTTTATCGCGATGAAGCTGCATGTGGCCAACTGGCGCTGGAATACCACCCCCTTCTACCTGCGGACCGGCAAGCGCCTGAGGGCGCAGAAATCCGAGATCGTGGTGACGTTCAAGGAACCGCCCCATTCGATTTTCGAGGCCGATGCAGGCAGCAAGGCGAATGTCCTGTCCATCCGCCTGCAGCCTGATGAGGGAATGGATCTGCGGGTGACGATCAAGGAACCGGGCCCCGGCGGCATGCGCTTGATCGACGTGCCGCTGGACATGTCTTTCGCCGATGCGCTTGGGCCCGAGGCGGCGGATGTGCCCGACGCCTACGAGCGGCTGATCATGGATGTGATCCGGGGCAACCAGACGCTGTTCATGCGCGGTGACGAGGTGGAAGCCGCCTGGGCGTGGACCGATCCGATCATCGAGGGGTGGCAGGATCGCGGTGACAAGCCTGTGCCGTATCAGCCTGGCAGCAGCGGGCCCGAGGATGCAGCGATCCTGATGCATCGCGACGGACGCCGCTGGCGGGAGATCTGAGCCATGAACCTGATCGAGTATCCCGACCGTGAACTGATGATGATCGACCTGGCGGATCAGTTGACCAGCGAGTTGGCCGATTGCCTGCGCCGCCACGAGAGCGCCACCTTGTGCGTGCCGGGCGGCACCACGCCGGGACCCATATTCGACGTGTTGTGCGAGCAGGCGCTGGATTGGGATCGGGTGGCGGTCTTGCTGAACGACGAACGTTGGGTTCCCGAGGACAGCCCGCGATCGAACACGCGGCTGCTCAAGGAACGCTTGCTGATCTCCAAGGCGGCGGCGGCGACGTATGTGCCGCTTTATGCGGATGCGCCCGACCCCGAAGGCAAGCTTGACCAATTGGCCCGGGGCCTGGAGGGGCATCTGCCCATCTCGGTCCTGCTGTTGGGGATGGGCGCGGATATGCACACGGCCAGCCTGTTTCCGGGTGCGGACCGGCTGGAGGAGGCGCTGAGCGATCACGCGCCGCCCCTCATGGCGATGCGCGCCGAGGGCGCGGGCGAGCCGCGCATCACGCTGACCGCGCCGGTTCTGAAGGGGGCCATGAGCATTCATATTGTCATGACGGGGCCCGAAAAGCGGGCGGCGCTTGACCGGGCCGCGCGGCTGCCGGTGATCGAGGCGCCGGTTCGGGCCGTGTTGTCACAAGCCACCGTGCATTGGGCCGCCTGAGCGGCCATACAAGGGGAATTTCCATGAGCGATCTTTGGTCGGATTTGCGGGCCCATGCCGAAGCGGGGGCCAGTCAGACGATTTTGAGCCTGTTCTCGGACGACACCCGCGCCGCGCGTTTCAGCCGGTCATCGGGGGATCTTCATTTCGATTTTTCAAAGACGTCGATTGACGACGCGGCGCTTTCCCTGCTGGTCGAACTGGCGCGGCGTTCAGATGTCGAAGGGCGACGCAAGGCGATGTTTGGCGGTCGCAAGATCAACGAGACCGAGGGACGGGCGGTGTTGCACACCGCGCTGAGGGCTGTTGCCGGGCCGATCGAGGTGGATGGGCACGACGTGATGCCGGGCGTTCTGGACACCCGCGCGCGCATGGCCGCCTTTGCGCGTTCCATACGGACGGGTGCGATGGCCGGCGCGGGGGGGCCTTATACTGATGTGGTGAATATCGGCATCGGTGGCTCGGATCTGGGGCCTGCGATGGCGACCCTTGCGCTGGCGCCTTACCATGATGGCCCGCGTCTGCACTACGTGTCGAACGTGGACGGCGCGCATATTCACGATACCCTGCAAGGGCTCGATCCGAAACGCACACTTGTCGTCGTTGCCTCCAAGACCTTCACGACGATCGAAACCATGACCAATGCCAATACGGCGCGCGAATGGATGGCGCGGGAGGTCGCGGATCCCGCGGCGCAGTTTGCGGCCGTGTCGAGCGCGGTCGACAAGACCTCGGCCTATGGCATCGATGCGTCGCGGGTGTTCGGGTTCGAGGATTGGGTTGGCGGGCGCTATTCGCTGTGGGGGCCGATCGGGCTTGGCGTGATGCTCGCCGTGGGCCCCGAGGCATTCGACGACTTTCTGGCCGGTGGCCACGCCATGGACACCCATTTCCTCGAGGCCGATCTGCCGGACAACCTGCCGGTGTTGTTGGCGTTGGTGGGGGTTTGGCACAATCAGGTTCAGGGCCATGCCACCCGGGCGGTTCTGCCCTATGATCAGCGCCTGTCGCGCCTGCCTGCCTATCTGCAACAGCTCGAGATGGAATCGAACGGCAAACGCGTGGCGATGGATGGCAGCGCGCTGGCCGAACATTCGGGCCCGGTCGTCTGGGGTGAGCCGGGCACCAACGGGCAACACGCGTTCTACCAGTTGATCCATCAAGGCACCCGCGTGGTGCCGTGTGAATTCATCGTGGCCGCCATGGGGCACGAGCCCGAACTGGCCCATCAGCACCGGTTGCTGGTGTCCAATTGCCTTGCCCAATCCGAGGCCCTGATGCGGGGCCGGTCGCTGGAGGAGGCGCGTGAGATCATGGCGGCAAAGGGCCTTGAAGGTGCGGAGCTTGACCGGCAGGCCCGCCACCGGGTGTTTCCGGGAAACCGCCCGTCGACCACGTTGATCTATCCCTTGCTGACGCCGTTCGTGCTTGGCCAGATCATCGCGCTGTATGAGCATCGCGTGTTTGTCGAAGGCGTGATCCTCGGCATCAATTCCTTTGATCAATGGGGCGTCGAACTGGGCAAGGAACTCGCGCTGGCGCTGGAGCCCATTCTGGCCGGCAAGGCCGATGCGTCGGCCAAGGACGGGTCAACGAAATCGCTGATTGCAATGGTACAGGCGTTTTCGTCCTCGTAGCGGACGGCAGGTTTCCGATCAGACGCGGTCGG
>CAYWTM010000113.1:0-11364 GCA_964460185.1 uncultured Roseicyclus sp.
CCAAGATCTGCAACAACATGATCCTCGGTGCCACCATGATCGCCACCTGCGAGGCCTTTGCGCTGGCCGACAAGCTGGGCCTCGACCGGCAGGCGATGTTCGACGTGGTATCAACGTCGTCGGGTTACAGCTGGACAATGAACGCCTATTGCCCTGCCCCCGGCATCGGCCCCAAATCCCCGGCCGACAACGATTACCAACCCGGCTTTGCCGCTGACCTGATGCTGAAGGATCTGCGCCTGAGCCAGGACGCCGCCATGGCCTCGGACGCGGACACGCCGATGGGACAGCTGGCGGCAACCCTGTATGAAACCTTCGTGGACCACGAGGACGGCAGCGGGCGCGATTTCTCGGCGATGCTGCCACGTTTCGAGAAACGGGGCCGGACGGGTTAGGCGCGACACGTCCCGACCGAGGCCGGGGCCACGGATCGTCAGGCCAGCGCGATGGTGACGCGGCGGTTCTGGCGGCCCTTCTTTTCGATTTTTCCGATCGTCACCTTGCCGATCTCACCCGTGCGCGAGACATGGGTGCCCCCGCAAGGCTGAAGATCGACCTGCTTGTCGCCCTCTCCGATCCGGACAAGACGCACGTGGCCCGCCCCCATGGGCGGCTGGACCGACATGGTCTTGATCAGACCCGGGTTGGCCGAAAGCTCGGCATCGGTGATCCAGGTTTGCGTCACCGGCAGATCACGGGTGATCAGCGCGTTCAGCTGACCCTCCAGGATGGCCTTGTCCTCGGGCGCTTCGGGCATGTCGAAATCGAGGCGCCCCTTGTCGGCCGCGATCGCGCCGCCGGTCACCGGCAAGGGAATGACCACCGACAAAAGGTGCAGCGCGGTATGAATGCGCATGTGTCCAAGCCGCCGGTCCCAGTCCAGCTTCTGGTTCACCTCGGCCCCGACCGGCGGCAATGACGCAGGCTCGGCGGGGACCAGAATGATCGCGCCCTCTTGCCCTTTCACGGCCGTTGCCACGGGAATCCGGCCGCCGTCCCAATCCAGAACCCCGCTATCACCCGGTTGCCCGCCGCCACGCGCGTAAAAGATCGTGCGATCCAGGATCAGACCGCCCTCCTCGGTGTGTCCGACAACCGTCGCGGAGGCGGATTTTCGGTATGGTTCATCCAGAAACAGGATCTCGGTCATTGGGGTTTGCTTTCGTCGGGGCCGCCCGGATCAAGGTCCTGCGGCGTTTCGGCATCGGGCGCGGCGGTGTCATGAACCCGCTGTGCCAGGGGCGCGGCCCCGGCAAGCGCCTCGGGGTTTCGCAACCAGATGTCGCGCTGTGCGAACGGAATTTCGATGCCTTCTTGCTTGAACCGTTCCGCGATCTGGTGGTTCAGCTCGGTCTTGACGGCAACCAGCTGGTTCACGTCGCGCAAGATGGCGCGGACCCGGAAATCAAGGCTGTCGGCACCGAACCCCAGGAAATCGACACCCGGCTCGGGAAAGGTTGCAATCACCGGGTGGTTATGGGCGATCTCGAGCAGGATTTCCTGAACGCGGCGGGTATCGTTGCCATAGGCCACCCCCACCGTCACGACCGCGCGGCCGATCGTGTTGCCGCGAGTCCAGTTCGTCACCGTGCCGCTGATGAAATCAGCGTTGGGCACGATCACGTCGGTCTTGTCAAACGTCTCGATCCGGGTCGAGCGCACCGAGATCGCCTTGACGATCCCCATATTGCCGTTCACCTCGATCCAGTCCCCTTCCGAGATCGGCCGCTCGATCAGCAAGATGATGCCGGAGACAAAGTTCGAAACCACGTTCTGAAGACCGAAACCGATGCCGACCGAAAGCGCCCCCAGAACAAAGCCGAGCGCTGTCAGGTCGATCCCCGCAGATGTCACCGCGATGATCGCGGCCAGGGCTATACCCACATATCCGACGCCTGAGGTGACGGCGTTGCGCGCGCCCACATCCATGCTTGTGCGGGGCAGAACCGTCGATTTCAGCGCACCCTGCAACAGGCGCGTGACCAGGATTCCGCCGCCGAACACCAGGACGACCGCCAGAACCGTGAAAGGCGTGATGCGCGTATCGCCGAGGCTGAAGCCTTGGAAGAATCGCGCATAGAGTTCACCCAATCGGTCCGCCCGCACCCCCCAGGCCAGCGCAACGATCGGCAAGGCCGCGAAGACCAGCGCGAAATTCACCAGGATCGGGGTCAGGGCATCGCGCGCGGCGCCTTCTGACGTGCGGAAAATCAGCGCGTAAAGATCCCGGATGACCGGTTGCAGCGACAGCAGGACGCCGAGCACGCTCAACGTCAGGGCCGTCGGAATCATGACCTGTTCGGCGGCATTCAGATAGCCGATTGCCGCCAGCAGGGGACCCAGCACCGCGACAAGGATGACCGCGCGTGCCATGAACGCGGCGACCCGGTGCGCAAAGCCGGGACCGGCATCCTGGTCGGCGGCCCTCGTGATCGGCAGGATCGCGCGCGCCAGTCGCCAGAACCCGTAGCCAAGCCCGACATAGACCGGCAACACCAGCACCCCACGGGTCGACGGCGGCATCGTATCGAAATTCGCGATGGTCTGCGCCACCGTGGCAAGGCCCATGAACAGGCCGATCCACCACACGGCCGACCGTGCCGGCCGGCGATCTTGCGCCTGGGCGTCAAAGGCCGCCGGACGCTCCGGATCGGCCGGAAACAGACGCCCACCGATCCAGACCGCATAGAACACCGAAAGGATCAGCCCGAGCCCAGACAGCACAAGCAACGTCAGCTTTTCGCCCGCCATGCCCGTGGTCGACAAGGCAAGCATGACAAGGCTGATGCCAATGGCAGGCAGCACGAACTGGCCGATCGACACCAGGTAGGCCAGCGCCGTGCGCCCGTTCTTTTGAGTGTCGCGCAGGTATTTTTCGCCAAGGCGGATCACCTGCGTCCGGCCCCGCAAGAACAGCAACAGACCCAACACGCCGATCAGCGCAATCCGGCCGAACCCGTCGCGCGCCTGATCGCGCAAGTCCTGGTCGCTTGTCCGGTCGACCGTGTCGAAATAGATTTCACCGGCCAGATCGCTGAGCGCAGTCAGAACCGTCGTCCAGTTCATCGGGTTCAGCGGTGTCGGATCCAGTTCCAGCAATTCCTGTGTTTGCCGTTCGGCCAGGATGGCGTCGATCTCGGCGATCAGGCCATCGGCGCGGTTGAAGGCCTCGGTTGCATTGACCCGCGGCAGTTGCGCCTCGGCCAGGCGCTGGTTCAGGTCTTCGCGACGCTGCGCAATCTCGGCAGGCTGGATTTCGCCCTCTGCAGGGGCAGGCCCAAGCGCGCTGATCTGGGCCTGGATGGTTTCAATTCGCGCACTGTTCGCGCTCTGCGCGGCCAGGAAACGGGCGCGCCACCCCACCAGCGTCGTACGCAGGTTTTCGAGAAACGCGGTCGAGGCCGTGCCGGCCCCGACCAGGTTTTCCGCGCGACCGGCCTCGGATTCCCAGATCTCATAATCGATTGCAGCACTGTCAGGGGCAGCCGTAACGCCGGCGTCCTGCGACAGCACGGTTCCAGGCGCGAAAACGCCGAAGATGGCGACCGAGAGGCCAAGACAGAACAGGACAACACGCATGATATCAGCTGTCTTCGAACACGTTCGGCACCGGCGCGGCAGCGCGGGTAAGCCAAGACGGCGCAGGAAGACCCTTTTCCTTGAGGAATTCAGGGTTGAAGAGCTTGGATTGATAGCGGGTTCCGTAGTCGCACAGGATCGTCACGATGGTATGGCCCGGCCCCATGTCGCGCGCCATTCGGACCGCACCTGCCATGTTGATACCCGATGACCCGCCAAGGCAAAGCCCCTCGTTGGCCAGCAGGTCGAAGACGATCGGCAAGGCCTCGGTGTCGGGGATCTTGTAGCAAAGATCGGGCGTGAAGCCTTCGAGGTTGGCCGTGATCCGTCCCTGCCCGATGCCTTCGGTGATACTGTCGCCACCGGCCTGTTGTCCGGTGTAGATCTTGTAAAGGCCCGACCCCTCGGGATCGGCAAGCCCGATCTTGACGCCCTTGGGCCCAAGCGCCTGCCCGACCCCGGCCAGCGTTCCGCCCGATCCGACGGCGCAGATGAACCCATCGACCTTGCCGCCGGTCTGATCCCATATTTCGGGACCGGTCATTTCCACATGGGCCTGCCGGTTGGCCACATTGTCAAACTGGTTGGCCCAGATCGCGCCGTTTTCCTCGGTTTCGGCCAGCGCCGCGGCCAGCCGGCCGGAATAGCGCACATAGTTGTTCGGATTCGAATAGGGCGCGGCCGGCACCTGGATCAATTCAGCCCCGGCCAGGCGGATCATGTCCTTTTTTTCCTGGCTCTGGGTCTCGGGCATGACGATCACGGTCTTGAACCCCATCGAGGCGCCCACCAGCGCCAGACCGATCCCGGTGTTGCCGGCCGTGCCCTCGACGATGGTGCCACCGGGTTTCAGCAGCCCCCTGGCCACCGCGTCGCGGATGATGAACAGAGCGGCGCGATCCTTGACCGACTGGCCGGGATTCATGAACTCGGCCTTGCCAAGGATCTCGCACCCCGTCTCGTCGCTCAGCTTGTTCAGCCGGATCAGGGGCGTGTTGCCGATGGCAGAGGCAAGATCGGGGTGAATGGTCATGAATGAAGCTCCGCCAACGGAAAGAATGTCAGGGACCAAGGGATAGGCCCCGCGCGCTGCGAACTCAAGCCGATGCCCGCAATCTTTGCCGGTTCAATTGCAGCCATTGCATGCTGAGGATCAGCGGCGCGTTCACCATATCCCCCTGCGCCAGCATCTCTTCGGCCAAATCGAACGCGACAAGGTGGGACAAGATATCCTCCCCCTCGCCCGCCAGGCCGCCGATGCCCGCGACCCCGTCCGGCAAATCGGCGATGCCCACGAAGGAGGTGATGACCTGCGCGATGCCCCCCGGACTGGGATAATATCGCGCAACATGGTGAAGATCCTCAAGATCCAGCCCCGCTTCCTCGACGGCCTCACGGCGGGCGCTGTCCCGGGGCGTTTCGCCGGCATCGATGATCCCGGCCACGGGTTCCAGCATCCAGGGGGCTGCATCGCCATTGGCATAAGCGCCAAGACGGACCTGTTCGACCAGCAAGATACGGTCGCGCACAGGGTCATAGGGCAGCACGGTCACGGCATCGGCCACACGGAACACCGCACGCTCCTGCGGGGTGGACAGGCTGCCGTCGAACTGGCGGTTGCGAATCCGCAGCTCTTCAACGGTAAAGAACCGGTCATAGGGAAAGCGGTGGTCCAGCGTTTCCACATCGGCGCGCGTCAGGCCATGGCCCACCTTGCCCGGACGTGCCCAATGGCCGGCCTCAAGAAAGGATTGCGCGCGGGCGCGGATCATCCAGAACCGATGCCCGATCTCTTGCGGGTCGGCATGACCGAACTGGCGCATCACCTCGGCCGCGGCCAAAATGCTGAGTTCCCCCCACCTGTCGACCCAATCCGCAAGCGACCACGCGGCACCGGGTTCCGCCGTTGCCTCGCGCGGGCGCCAGGCCTGTACCTGCCGCAACCCATCGGGCGCCTGCACCGCCACCGGAACCCGGTGATAGCCGAAACAGGCCTCGTAGAAATCGATCCGTGCCAACGCCTCGGCACCCGGCGAAATCAGCAGCCCGTCGGCCTTGGCGCCGGGTTGGTCCAGCAAGACCGGATAGGGCGCATCCTTGGCCCAGGCGACGCAAGCATCGGGCATCTGCGCAGGCACCTGCGGCACATCCCCCCCGGCGACCAGCCGCAACAGCGCAGCGTGGCACAAGGTGCCAAATAGAAAAACCTCTGTCATGACAAACCTTTATCGCCAATGGCGCGCGGCGATCTCGCACAATATGCCACCCAGGACACCGCCCACAAGCAGAACCCCCCAGATGGGCACGGTCAGCGATTGCAGCAGATACTCGATGAACAGGTCCATCGCCTCGACGGTCGCTTCTCCCGCACCGTCGTAGCGCAGGTTGGCCGAGCGCATGAACATCGTGCGCAGGGCAAACAGGGCAAGACCGAAAAACGCCATCTGCACGGACGTCCGCAGACCCGAACCGATCGCCGAGGTCATGCCGTTTCCCGCATGACGGCCCGCCACCATCCAGCCCTGCCACAATCCGATCAGCGCGATGGTCAAAGGAAAAAACCGCGCCGGGGTGCCTTCGGGCAACGTATCAAGCACTTGCAGCGCCGCCAGCCAACCGATCGCGAAAAACGCAACGGCACCTACAAGTTTTGACCCTGTGGGCATTGGCAACCCTCTTGACGGTTTCTTGGTCTATTGCTCCGACACGCACAGCAAAGCAGACGATCACCCGATGTTTAAGGCTGTTTTGTGACCGGGCGGCACGACCGCCGGTAGACTGTGGCCTATCCGCGACGGGTTACCGTGATCTGCGTCACGTCGGTATTGGCGAAATGGAAGGTCGCCGCACAGGACGTGAGATAGAAATTCCACATCCGCCGGAACCGGTCATCAAAGCCAAGTGCCGCCACCTGGTCCCACCTGTCGTTGAAGGTTTCATGCCAGCGCCGCAGCGTCACACTGTAGCTTTCACCGAATTCGATCGAACCCTTTACATCGAGACCCGCCTTTTCCACCTCTTGGCGCAGCACGGTTGGCGACGGCAGCATTCCACCGGGGAAGATGTATTTCTGGATGAAATCCACCCCACGCTTGTAGACCTCCCAACGGCGATCCTGCACCGTGATGATCTGCAGAGTGGCGTTCTTGCCCGGTTTAAGGTTGTCGCGCAAGGTATTGAAATACGTAGACCAATAGCGCTCTCCCACGGCCTCGAACATCTCGATCGAGGCAATGGCGTCATATTGGCCGCGTTCGTCCCGGTAGTCTTGCAGCTTGATCTCGACCATGTCTGACAGACCGGCCCGCGCGATGCGGGCGACGGCATAGTCATGCTGTTCCTGGCTGATGGTGAGGCCGGTGACCTTCAGCCCGCGCTCCTTGGCGGCATATTCGGCGAACCCGCCCCAACCGCAACCGATCTCGAGCACATGATCGCCGGGTTGCGCCCCCATCTGATCAACCATCGAGGCATATTTGGCGATCTGCGCGGCCTCGGTCGATTCCTGGCCCGTCTCGAACAAGGCCGAGGAATAGGTCATCGTCTCATCCAGCCACAGACCGTAGAATTCATTGCCCAGGTCATAGTGATACGAAATGTTCTTGCGGGCCTGGCGTTTCGAGTTCGACTGCCACCAGAACCGCAGCTTTTCGAACGAGCGAACAAGCCCCAGGCCCAGGAAACCGTCATAGACCTCTTCGTTGTCGGCATGGACAAGATCCATGAAGGCCTGCAGATCGGGCGTGGACCACCAGCCGTCCAGGTAGGCCTCGCAAAACCCCAGATCGCCCTCGCGGATCAGCCGGGCAAAGATATCGGGATTGTGGATGTGCAATTCCGCCACCGGACCGGGCCCTGTACCGGCTGCACGAAACACGCGGCCGTCGGGCAGGACCATGTCCAACCGGCCATGCTGCATCTTGTCTGCGGTGTCGAAGACTGCTCCGAAGTAGCGGGGCAGGTTTGCCTCCCCCTTTGTTGTCGTTCGTATCGTCATGCTATCCCCATTTGACGCCCGTGATTTGGGCAGAACCTTCCGCGCGACACAAGGCTTGATTTGGTCGTCAACTCTCAGAAATTTCGGGTCTCGTATGCAGCCAGCGCGCGCTGTCTGCCATCGGACGCGGAAACCACCGGTGCCGCGGGGTATGGCCCCGCTGGCTGCATATCCCAAGATCGCGGGATCGCCCGGAAATAGCTCAACGCAGTGTCCGTGGGTCGATTGGTGATTTCCGCCAGCCACCGGCGGCGATAGCGGCCGTCCTTGTCGAATTTCTCGGCCTGCGTTTCCGGATTGAAAACGCGGAAATAGGGGGTGGCATCAGGGCCGGACCCCGCCGACCACTGCCAGCCCATCGCGTTCGAAGCCGGGTCCCAATCGACCAGACATTCCTCGAACCAGTCCATGCCGATCTTCCAATGGCTCAGCAGATGTTTCGTCAGATAGGACGCCACCAGCATCCGTGCACGATTGTGCATGCGCCCGGTCACATACATCTCGCGCAGCGCGGCATCGACGATCTGCATGCCCGTCCGCCCCCGGAGCCAGGCCTGCACCTCGGGGACGGTGTCATCGGCATTCCACGCGAAAGCCTCCCATTCCTCGCGCCAGCTGCGGGTGACGATATGGGGTGTGTGAAACACGAGATGATACGCGAAATCGCGCCAGATCAGTTCCTTGAGGAAGGTTTCGGCACCCGGTTTGCCCTCTTCCATCGCGCGGCGACCGGCATGCCAGCAGGTCCGTGCGCTGATCTCGCCATAGGTCAGGTTTTCGCTCAACCCCGACGTGCCGTCGATTGCCATCTGATCGCGCGCCTCGCCATAGCCGGCGACCTTGTCGGCGACAAAGCTGTCCAGCCGGTCGCGCGCGGCCTGTTCCCCGATGTGACAATGGGCCAGAACGACCTCTGCCCCCCGGTTCATCGCCGCGCCAAGCTGCCAATCGCCGATGGCATCGCTGTCGGGCCAGGTGGCGGGCGCGGTGAGGGTGGGGATGGCCAAGGGCTCGGCCACATCGCGCCCGCGCACGGTGTTCCAGAATGGTGTATAGACCTTGTAGAACCCGCCCGTGCCGGTTTGCACCGTCCAGGGCTCATGAACGACATGACCCGCATGGCTGACCGCTTCGATCCCGCGATCCTTCAGGGCGGCCTTTACCCCCTGGTCGCGTTTGCGCGAGGCGGGATCATAAAGCCTGTTCCAATGCACCGCCCCTGCCCCGGTTTCGGCAACCAGAGCCTGCAACACCTCGGCAGCCGCGCCGCGCCGAAAGATCAGGCCGCTTCCAACGCTGGCAAGCCTCTCCCCAAAGGCCGCTGCCCCAAGGCCCAACCGCCATTTCGGGGCCGCGCCGTGGGTTTCGACGACCTCGTCACAGATGAACACCGCGATGACCGGCGCGCCACTTGCAGCGGCGGCAGCCAGCGCAGGATTGTCCGACAGGCGAAAATCCCGGCGGGTCCAGTAGATCACGGGTGCTGTCATGGATACCTCGGGCCGCCTTTGTGTTGCACCGCTACCTAGTGCGCAGCGCCATTGGTCAAGGCACGATGCCGCCCGGTCATGCGCCGGGCGCCATCAGAACGACCTCCTGGCCGTTCCGGACGGCGGTGTAGAAACACACGCGACGGTTGGTATGACAGGCGGGCCCGGTCTGACGCACAAGGACCAACAGGCAATCCCGGTCGCAATCCACCCGCATTTCCACCAATTCCTGCACGTGGCCCGAGCTTTCGCCCTTGACCCAGAAACTGCTGCGCGAGCGCGACCAATAGGTGACGCGGCCGGTCGCAAGCGTCCTGGCCACGGCCTCGGCATTCATCCATGCCAGCATCAGGACTTCGCCGGTTTCGGCCTCCTGCGCGATCACCGGCAAAAGACCGCGATCGTCGTAACGAAGGGTCGCGGGGTCAAAGGCTGTATTGATCATTGCTGGCCTCTTTGCAAAACGGGTGCGCGGGGCTACCTATAATCAGATGGCAACAAAGGCAAAGCGATGTCTGGCGATACCGACCTGATCAAGCTCTACTCACAGCGCATTCTGGCGCTCGCGGCCGCGATCCCGCATCGCGGGCGGCTGGAGGCCCCACATGTCAGTATCAAGAAACGCGCGCCCTTGTGCGGCTCCACGGTGACGGTCGACCTCGATACGCAGGATGGCCGGATCACGCGCTTTGCCCAGGACGTCAAGGCGTGTGCCCTGGGTCAGGCGGCGGCAGCGCTGATGGGGTCCGACATCATCGGGCGCACCCGCCCCGAAATCGAGGCTGCCCGCGATCAGTTGCGCGCCATGCTGAAAGACGGCGGCGACCCGCCGAGCGCACCCTTTTACGGCTACGACGTGCTTGAACCCGCCCGCGATTACCGCAATCGTCACGCCTCGATCCTTTTGTCTCTCGAAGCCACCGCCGAGGCCATGGCAGAGGCGGAACGCGCCGCCTGCGCCTGATCCCGACCCCTTGAAGTGATACCGAACACCCTCAGGTATTCCTGAACCTCCGGCCCAGGTTTCCAACCACGCGGTCTGTCGTCTCCCACAAAAAAAACCGCCGCTCCTCAGGGCAGAGGGCGGCGGCAGTCAGCGTGTCCGTCGGCAAGGCCGACCCGGGGGGCAATCCGGGTTTCGAGGCAGTCGAGGGCGCGGGTATAAGGGGACAGAAACCGCGCCGTTTGGCCCTGCCGGACCGCAGGCAAACTCGTGAAAATCAGATAAGACCGGGCAGATGAAGAAGGCCGATGGTGAACCCCGCCAGCGCCATCACGCCGGCAACATCGTGGATCAACGTGTCGCGTGACCGGGTCAGAATATCAGCGATGCGGGCCATGGGCGTTTCCTCTGCTCAGCGTCTTGTTGCCCCTTTGTTCTCATTTCAGGCGCCGCTTGTCCAGAACTTTTTAAGAACATTAGTGAACAAAACTGCGACACGTCAGAAAACAAAGGGAATCAGCCGACAGAAATCAACCGGATCGCCTTGTCCTGTTCCATCAGCCACAGCAAGACGCGCGCCGCTTGCCCCTGCGGGCCCATCAGCGTCGGATCCTTGGCCAACAACGCCCGCGCCGCCGTTTGCGCCAGCGCCATCAGCCCTGTTTGCGCCTCGAGATCGGCGATGCGGAACCGGGGCAGGCCCGATTGCGCGGTGCCGATCAGATCGCCCGCCCCCCGGATCGCCAGATCTTCCTCGGCAATCCGAAATCCGTCTTCGGTTTCGCGCAACACACTCAACCGTCGCTGCGCGGTTTCGCCCAGGGGCGAGCGATACATCAAGAGGCAGGTGGACGCTGCAGCGCCCCGGCCGACCCGGCCCCGCAACTGGTGCAGTTGCGCCAACCCGAAAATCTCGGCCTGTTCGATCACCATGATCGATGCATTGGGCACATCGACGCCGACCTCGATCACGGTCGTGGCCACCAGAACCCGCGTATCCCCACGCGAAAAGGCCGCCATCGCCGCGGTCTTTTCGGCGGGGGGCAATTGACCATGCACCAACCCCACCACGCCCTCACCCAGGGCCGCACGCAGGCGTTTGAACCTATCCTCGGCCGCGACCGCGTCGAAATTTTCGCTTTCCTCGACCAGCGGACAGACCCAGTAGGCCTGCCGCCCCTCGGCCACGGCCTTTCTGAGATGCTCGACCACTTCGTCGATCCGCGCGGTAGACACCAGCGCCGTCTGCACCGGCGTGCGACCAGGCGGTTTTTCATCGAGAACGCTGACATCCATGTCGCCGTATTGCGCAAGGCTCAGCGTGCGGGGAATCGGCGTGGCGGTCATCACCAGCA
>CAYWTM010000114.1:0-10947 GCA_964460185.1 uncultured Roseicyclus sp.
CCGCGAAGGCGGCCGCACCGTCGGCGCAGGCGTCGTGTCGAAAATCATCGAGTAACGGCAGCGTGCCGCCGCGTCGCCGGTAGCGCGCGGGCCACTCATCAAGAAGGGCCGTCCCGTTCGGGGCGGCCCTTTCTGATTCCGCTCTGGCCCTTTTCGGTCAGGCCCTGCACACTTGTCCAAAGGTGCCAAAAGGATCCTTTGGACCATGGAAGATTTCATAACGCACGCGTTTGCCCTGCACCCCGGACGCCAGATCGACACGTCTGATGCGCTTGCCGCTCTTCTCGAGGCACCGGAACCGGCCTGGGTTCACTTGCAGGCCGACGCCGAGGGCACGCATGAGTGGATGGACACGACGCTGTCGTATTTGCCCGGCGTCGTGCACGACGCTCTTCTGGCGCAATCGACACGACCCCGCGTGGCGCGGTTCGGCGATGGTGTCTTGCTGATCTTGCGCGGTCTGAACACCAATCCGGGCGCCGAACCCGAGGACATGGTGTCGCTCAGGATGTGGGTGGAGCCGTCGCGTATCGTCACCCTTTCCCTCAGGGAACTGGCGACGATCCGAGATCTTGCGGCTGCGATCCAGAGCGGTGAGGGCCCCGCCGACGCCGGAACACTTTTGGCTTTCGTGGCTGATCTTCTGACCTTTCGATTGACCGATTATGTCGATGCCATCGACGTGGAAGGCGATGCGCTGGAAAAGGCCATCCTTGAAAATCCGACGCCGGATTTGCGCCCCCGCGTCAACGACCTGCGCGGCGAAGTCGTTGACTTGCGGCAGTTCCTGATGCCGCAACGCGATACCCTTTCGCGCCTGGCGACGATGGACCTGCCGTTCCTGACCGATGAGACGCGGCGCCGCCTGTCCGAGGCGCAAGAGGCCGCGCAACGGGCGCTGGATGTATCGGAAAGCCTGCGCGAGCGCCTGATCGTTCTGCGCGATGAATTGACCGATACGCTGAACGAACGGCTGAACAACAGCCTCTACCGCCTGTCGGTCATCTCGATGGTGTTTTTGCCGCTTGGGGTTCTGACAGGGCTGATGGGTATCAATCTCGCCGGAATGCCGGGGGCGGATTGGACCCCCGCCTTCTGGGTGTTCACGGCATGTCTTTTAGGTATCACGGTCGTCTTGCTGATCATCCTGCGCGTCTCGCGGTGGCTTTGACCGGCGGGGGTGTCAGGGCCGCTCGCGGTCATGGGCATGTGCGATGGCCGCCTGTATCCTGTCGCTAAAGGTGGCGGGTTTCAGCACAACCTTTCCGTCATGGGCGGAATGGATCTGGTGGGCATGCACGTCGATGTCGCCGAAGGCTTCGATATAGACAACCAGGTGACCTTTGTGCACGGCCCTGACCGCGCCGATGCCGACCGTTCCTTCGCTGGCGAAGACTTCCCAGTCGGGCTCTATTTCAGCTAGTGACATGGGGTCGTTCCTCCTTGGATTTTGATGGTCAAATGCTTGGCCAATGTGAACCCCGGGTCAAACCGGCCATGGTCGGGTTCCCTTTTTCGGCTTGGACCGGTTACCCGTGCAACTGCTGATGTTTGACACGCACACGCGCGTCCTGAGCGTCGGCATTCGGATCCCGTCGTAGCGGGACCGCTGGCCGCCAGGGTGGCCGGCCGGTTCTGGACCTTGGAGCGCATCACTCCTATCTCCAATGCAGCACAGCGGCGCAGTCGGGGGGGACATGCCATGACCGAGACAGCTCAGATCGGCCTGATCGGCCTTGGAACCATGGGCGCGAACCTTGCACTCAACATGGCCGAGAACGGACACGCGATTGCGGTGTTCAACCGCACCGCGTCGCGGACCCGTGATTTCGTGGCCGGCGCTGGAGAGCTTTCGAAAAAGCTGATCCCGACAGACAGTCTTGAGGGGTTCGTCGCGGCCCTGGGCAAGCCCCGCCGGATTGTCCTGATGGTGCCTGCGGGCAGACCTGTCGACGATCAGATCGCGGCCCTCCGCCCGTTGCTGGAGGCCGGTGACATCATCGTGGATGCCGGCAATTCGGACTGGCAAGATACCGGGCGTCGCGAACGTGATCTGGGTGATATCCACTTCCTCGGGCTGGGTGTTTCCGGTGGGGCCGACGGTGCGCGCCATGGTCCCTCGATGATGGCGGGCGGCACGGCGGAGGCCTATGGCGCGATGGAAGAGGTGCTGACTGATATCGCCGCGATGCACGGCGACAGCCCCTGCGTCGCCCATCTTGGCCCAGAGGGCGCCGGGCATTACGTCAAGATGGTCCATAACGGCATCGAATACGCCGACATGCAGATGATCGCGGAAATCTACGGGTTGATGCGGGACGGCGCAGGGCAGGGCGCGCAGCCAATCTCTGATGTGTTCGCAGCGTGGAACGCGGGCCCGCTGCAATCCTACCTGATCGAGATCACGGCAGCCGTGGCGCGGGCAAACGACCCTGAAACCGGCACGCCCATGCTGGATCTGATCATGGACCGCGCCGGACAGAAGGGCACCGGACGCTGGACTGTGGTTGACGCGCAAACCCGCGCCGCGCCGCTTCCTGCGGTCGAGGCGGCGGTCACCGCCCGCGTCCTGTCCGGAGAGACCCAAGCCCGCGCACAGGGGCAGGCGCTGTTCGGCAAGGCTGAAGGGGGCTTGCATCTGGCCAAGGCTGATCTGGAAAGCGCGCTGCTGGCCGGCAAGATACTGGCCTATAGCCAAGGTTTCGCGCTGCTTTCCAGGGCCAGCACCGAGGAAGGCTGGAACCTGCCGTTGCCGCGCATTGCAGAGATCTGGCGCGCGGGTTGCATCATCCGGTCGGCGATGCTTGACGATATGGCACGTGAACTTGCCGATGCGCCCGGCGGGTTGCTGGCCTTCGCGCCCGGTTTCGCCGACCTGCTGAAAACCCATGTGCCGGGCCTGCGCCGCACCGTGGCTGCATCCCTGTCTGCCGGTTTGCCCGTGCCGGCCCTGGCCGCGTCTCTGGGCTATTTCGACACCCTGCGGCAGGCGCGGGGGACGGCCAACATGATCCAGGCGCAACGCGACTATTTCGGCGCCCACGGGTTCGAGCGTGTGGACCGCCCCGGTCAATCCGACCTGCACGGACCATGGGGCGCTGACTGAACCCGGTAGGGGCCGAACCGCCTTGCAGGCAAGGCTAGTGGGTCAACCCCTCGCGCCGGAAGATCGCGATGATATCCTGCCGCTGCCGTGTGAAGGGCGCCACGTCATCGGGCGGTGAGGTCAGGAGCAGGAACAGTCGCGTCAGCCCGTTACAAGACAGATCCGCCGGGTCCAGGTCGCGCCCGACATGGGGCATCTGCAATTCAACGGTTGCCAGCAATTGAGACGAGCAGCCGTCCTGGTGTGACGTGGCAGACGCCGGGGCCGCTGCAAGGGCGAGCGTCAGGACAAGCAATGAACGATACACTTGGTCTCTCCTATGGTTCCAACACTAGGTAGGAATGGCAAATCCGTTTTGCACCTGCCGGCAAATCGAAACCACGTTCTGACGTCTGGACAAGGGCGTGAATTGGCCCTATCCCGCATCACGGCCTAGGGGTGTAGCTCAGTTGGTAGAGCATCGGATTCCAAATCCGACGGTCGGGGGTTCGAGTCCCTCCGCCCCTGCCAAGGCCGTCTTTCCAATGAATGAAACGTACAACACCCGCATGCTGCGCGCCGTTTCATGGCGCGCTATGATCTGCCCGGTGCCGCGCGCGCGATGAGGTGTCGCTTGCACCAGCCGCGCACGATGCGTATATGCCACCTGATCCGAGACAGGGAAATGATCGATGACCAACCCGTTCCAGTTCATGCAGCAGACCCGTGCCGAGGTTGGCAAGGTTGTCTGGCCCACCCGGCGCGAGGTGCTGGTCACCACGGCAATGGTTTTCGCAATGGCTGTCGTGTTTGCCATCTTCTTTTTCGGGGTGGACTGGCTGATCCGCAGCGGTCTGGAGTTGTTGCTGAACAGCTTTGGCTGAAACCGGCCGCTTGCCCTTGATTTTCCGGGGGCGGGGCGGTATCCGGCAGACCGATTTCCCGAAATGATGGCGTGCATCGAATCGTGATGCACGCTGTTCTTTTTTCGGGCGGCCCGCTTCGGGGTCATGGAATAGAAACGACTAGACGCCTTGCGGATCAAGCAGGCGGAGGGAACGGAACCAAGATGGCGAAACGGTGGTATTCGGTCAGCGTGTTGTCGAATTTCGAAAAACGCATTGCCGAACAGATCAGAACGGCCGTGGCTGAAAAAGGCCTCGAGGACGAGATCGAAGAAGTTCTGGTCCCTGAAGAGGACGTGATCGAAATTCGCCGTGGCAAGAAGGTCACCGTGCCACGCCGCTTCATGCCCGGTTATGTGCTGGTGCGGATGGAACTGACCGACAGCGCGTATCACGCGATCAACTCGATCCCGCGCGTCACCGGGTTTCTGGGCCCGCAAGGCCGCCCGATGCCGATGCGCGATGAAGAGGTGAATTCGATCCTCAACCGCGTCGAAGAGGGTGAGGCCGCGCCACGGTCCACGATCACCTTCGAGATTGGTGAAAAGGTCAAGGTCAACGATGGTCCGTTCGAGGATTTCGACGGCATGGTCGAAGATGTCGACGAAGACAATCAACGCCTGAAGGTGACGGTGTCGATTTTCGGCCGCGCGACCCCGGTGGAGCTGGAGTTCACCCAGGTTTCCAAACAGATGTGACACCTGCCTCGCGCAGGATTGCCCACTTCTCAAGACCCGCCTGGCGATCCTTCGCTGGCGGGTCTTTTTGGTTTTTTGGCTGACGTCTCCTGCGCGATGTGTTGGGTGCCTGGGATCCGGGCAGAGTGGCTGGGAATTGCCTGCGGCCGCGGGACAAAGGGAAGCCCGCGCGGACCCTGAGCGACATGGCGGGGCGATACCCATCTTGTGGGTGGCCCGGCATCGTGACCATGGCCTCGCCAGTTGATTTCAACGTTGCAAACCCCTTGCATTGATCCAGACCCCATAGTAACCGAGCGCCTTGTCGCGAAAGCGGCAGTTCTGTGGGAGGCGAGGGCAACGCGTTGTCCGGACCGGACCACATCAACCAGATCCCGAGGGTCGCGTCCCGAAGGAGTTGAGAGAAGGAGAGGCCACTATGGCCAAGAAACTTGCTGGCACCATGAAGCTGCAGATCAAGGCGGGCCAAGCCAACCCGTCCCCGCCCGTGGGCCCCGCCCTCGGTCAGCGCGGCATCAACATCATGGAATTCTGCAAGGCGTTCAACGCCAAGACGCAGGACATGGAACAGGGTGCACCCTGTCCGACCGTGATCACCTATTACACCGACAAGTCGTTCTCGATGGAGATCAAGACGCCGCCGGCGTCGTTCTACCTCAAGAAAGCGGCTGGCCTTAAGAACCAGGGCAAGCGCAACCGTCCGCGCGGGGCCGAAAAGCCCGGTCGTGAGACCATCGCAACGATCACGCCCGCGCAGCTGCGCGAAATCGCCGAGGCCAAGATGCAAGACCTCAGTGCGAACGACGTGGAAGCGGCAATGCAGATCATCCTTGGCTCGGCCAAGTCGATGGGCATCGAGGTGAAGGGGTAATTACCATGGGTAAAATTGGAAAGCGCTTCACCGCGGCCCGCGCGGCATTCGAAGGCAAGGAAGAGATCACCGTCGAAGACGCGGTGGCGCTGGTGAAAGCCAATGCCAGGCGAAGTTCGATGAATCGATCGAGATCGCGATGAACCTGGGTGTCGACCCGCGTCACGCCGACCAGATGGTCCGCGGCACGGTGAACCTGCCCAACGGCACTGGCAAAACGGTCCGCGTCGCGGTGTTTGCCCGCGGCCCCAAGGCCGACGAGGCAACCGCAGCCGGTGCCGATATCGTGGGCGCCGAAGACCTGATGGAAACCATCCAGGGCGGCACCATCGATTTCGATCGCTGCATCGCCACCCCGGACATGATGCCGATCGTCGGCCGGCTGGGTAAGGTTCTGGGCCCCCGCAACCTGATGCCGAACCCGAAGGTCGGCACGGTGACCATGGACGTCAAAGAGGCCGTGGAAGCGGCAAAAGGCGGCCAGGTTCAGTTCAAGGCCGAGAAGGCTGGCGTTGTCCACGCCGGTGTCGGCAAGGCCTCGTTCGACGAAGCAAAGCTGGTGGAAAACATCCGTGCCTTCGTGGATGCGGTCAGCAAGGCCAAGCCGTCGGGCGCGAAGGGCACCTACCTCAAGCGCGTCTCGATCAGCTCCACCATGGGGCCGGGCGTCTCGATCAAGGTCGAAAGCGCGACCGGCAACTGAGCAAGTCGCAGATATGAGTTGAATTGGGGGCGCGCCTGTCGGCGCGCCCCTTTTCGTTTTCGGGACTGGCCATCAAAAAGCCATTATTGAACACCGATTGGTCTGCAGTCGGCCCTATCAAACCCGCAGTCCGGCCTTAGTGAAATACGCGATTGATGTGCCAAATCGAACAGCCGACCCATTGATCAAGCGAGCAGTTCGAGGTGGCGCGTAACCCGAATTTCTGTGTGATGAACTGGTATGCCGACGACATTCAATGTCATATTCCTGGGCAATTTCGATGACTTCGACACGAACGAGGGTGACTCGCTTGCCGAGAACGCTGGGGCGCTCGAGGGGCTGACCATCGGCGGGTTCGGTGATTCGCTGGTCAATCGCATGCAGGAGCTTTCGCGCGGACCAAACAGCCGGGACTACGACAGCGACGGCAACACCTACTACGATCAGAACGATGCCACCCCCGAAACGTTCCGGATCGACGGCGGTGCGGAACAAGGGTTCGATTCCAGCGTCGTCTACAATGCCACCCTTACATATCTCGATGGCAGCACCGCCATCATCACGGCTGTCGTATTCCAGGATACAAGTGGAAACACCTACCTGGCCCCTGAATTCGAAGCCAACGCCGACCAGGCCGCGCTGGAAGCGGGGCCATTGCTGTCGATCACGTTCGACAGTCTTTCGGGCGCGTCCTTCCTGGGGATGAGCGGCAATCGCGAGAATTTCGATTTCGTGCCGTGTTTCACGTCCGGGACCCGCATCGCGACGCCCAGTGGCTGGCGCATGGTGGAGGATCTGAAAGTCGGGGATATTGTCATGACGCAAGATCATGGCTTTCAGGCCATCCGGTGGATCGGGGCCACGACACGGGTCGTCCAAGGCGCACTGCGACCCGTTCGTATCGCTCAAGGGGCCCTCGGCTTTGGCCTGCCTCAGCGGGATCTTCTTGTATCCCAACAACATCGGATGTTGATCCGGTCCCGAATTGCGGCGCGGATGACCGGAAAATCGGAGATTCTGATCCCTGCCAAAAAGCTTCTGGGGCTGCCCGGCATCACCATTGCCGAGGATGTCGAGCAGGTCACCTATCTTCATCTCCTGTTCGACCGGCACGAGATCATCTTTGCCGAGGGCGCGCCAACGGAATCCCTCTTGCCGGGTCCGCAGGCCCTTGCCGGTCTTGGACCCGCAGCAGAAGCGGAGTTGAGAGCCCTGTTTCCCGAGCTGGAAGACATGGGGCTGGTTCCGGCGCGCATGATCCCGCGCGGCGGAATGCAGCGGCAATTGCAGGCCCGTCATTTGCGCAACGGAAAACCTGTTTTGCAGGCTTGAGGCGTTTTCGCGCCGCAACGGTGGACGCTGCCGGGCGTATTGGTCTGGTCGCCTACCCGAACTTCCCTTGCAAGGCGGTGCTGACGTTGAATTCCCACCGTCATCACGACACCAAAGCCGGTACGAAACCTGCAGCACGGTGCAGTCCCATTGCACGATCTCGGTTGTGTCCAGCACCGGCGGGGTCTACCCGTTCACGTCGCTGTTTCTTGCCGGTTTGGGCATCTGTTGGCCCTGATACACTTGGCGCGCGGTATTTTTGCCGTTGACCCTTGGCAAACCCGGCGTTCGGGGGTAACCACCTCCCTGCAAAGAGCGTGCGATTCGTCGGACGCTCTTTTGCGTTTCGTCCGAGACGGTGGGTTGGGGCCCAAAACCCCGTTAAATCCTGCCTGAGATGAAATCAGACATGCGTTTCAAGGCTCGGTCCGTCTGAGCGCTTGGCGGTGCTGGTTTCGATCAAACGGACCAACAACCGCCGGAGCGATCCGGTTAACTGAGCCGGGGGGAGACCCCCAAACTGGAGTAAACCTGTGGATAGAGCCCAGAAAGAGAAAGTGGTCGAGGAACTCGGCCAAATCTTTGAAAGCTCTGGCGTCGTGGTAGTGGCACACTACCAGGGCCTCACGGTTGCCGAGATGCAGGACCTGCGCGCAAAAGTTCGCGAAGTGGGTGGGTCCGTGCGTGTCGCCAAGAACAAGCTCGCCAAGATTGCCCTTGATGGAAAGCCTGCCGCTGGCATCGCCGACCTGATGACGGGCATGACCGTTCTCGCCTATTCCGAAGACCCGGTCGCAGCCGCCAAGGCCGCGGACGAGTACGCCAAGAGCAATGACAAATACGTCATTCTTGGTGGTGCAATGGGCGAAAGCATTCTCGACGTCGATGGTGTGAAGGCCGTCGCCAAGATGCCGTCCCGCGAGGAGCTTATTGCCTCCATCGTTGGCTGCATTGGCGCACCTGCATCGAACATCGCCGGCGCGATTGGCGCACCTGCTTCGAATATCGCATCCATCCTTTCGACTATCGAAGAGAAGGCGGCGTAAGCACCCGATTGAGACCCGCCCCTTGCGGCGTTGGAACACAACCCTACATACGGAACTTGAAAAATGGCTGATCTGAAAAAACTCGCAGAAGAGATCGTCGGTCTTACCCTCCTGGAAGCCCAGGAACTCAAGACCATTCTCAAAGATGAATACGGCATCGAGCCCGCCGCTGGCGGCGCAGTGATGATGGCTGGTCCCGCTGGCGACGCCGGCGCGGCAGCTGCCGAAGAAAAGACCGAATTCGACGTCGTTCTGAAGAACGCCGGCGCACAGAAGATCAACGTGATCAAAGAAGTGCGTGCGATCACCGGTCTTGGCCTGAAAGAAGCCAAGGACCTGGTCGAAGCCGGTGGCAAGATCAAGGAAGGCGTCGACAAAGCCGAAGCAGAAGACATCAAGGGCAAGCTGGAAGCAGCTGGCGCCGAAGTCGAGCTGGCCTGAGGTCACGCAATATCCCCTGCGCCAGCTGGCGCAGGGGACCCCAAAATGGCTGGGCCCGGGTGCAATTCCGGGTCCAGCTATACGCGTCTTAGAAAGGGCCTCGGCAATCACGGGGTGTTTTCTTAGACGACGGCACAAGGATCGGGTTCTGCCGGTGGGACGGCAGACGGATTGATCCGCCAAGTCTTGTTTCTTGCGAGCACTCCGCCGAGCCCCCGGCGGCAGGAGGGCCGCGCGAGAGAGAAAGGTGCGCGACCATCATGGTTCAGACCTACGCAGGCCAGAAACGTATCCGCAAATTCTACGGCAAAATCCGCGAAGTGCTGGAAATGCCGAACCTGATCGAGGTGCAGAAGTCGTCCTACGACCTGTTCCTGAAATCCGGTGATCAGGCACAGCCCCTTGATGGCGAAGGCATCATGGGCGTGTTCCAGTCGGTCTTTCCGATCAAGGACTTCAACGAAACAGCCGTGCTGGAGTTCGTGAAATACGAACTTGAGCAGCCGAAATTCGACGTGGAAGAGTGCCAGCAGCGCGACCTTACCTATGCCGCGCCGCTGAAAGTCACCCTGCGTCTGATCGTGTTCGATATCGATGAAGACACCGGTGCAAAGTCGGTCAAGGACATCAAGGAACAAGACGTGTTCATGGGCGACATGCCCCTGATGACGCCGAACGGGACGTTCATCGTGAACGGAACCGAGCGCGTGATCGTGTCCCAGATGCACCGTTCGCCGGGTGTGTTCTTTGACCATGACAAGGGCAAGACCCATTCCTCGGGTCGGCTGTTGTTTGCCTGCCGCATCATTCCCTATCGCGGCAGCTGGCTGGATTTCGAATTCGACGCCAAGGACATCGTGTTCGCGCGCATCGACCGTCGGCGCAAGCTGCCGGTCACGACGCTGCTTTATGCGCTGGGTCTCGATCAGGAAGGCATCATGGATGCCTATTACGATACGGTTGAATTCAAGCTGGTGAAGAACAAGGGCTGGGCCACCAAGTTCTTCCCCGAACGTGCTCGCGGCACCCGCCCGACCCATGACCTGGTTGACGCCGATACCGGCGAAGTGATTGCCGAAGCCGGCAAGAAGGTCACACCGCGCGCGGTCAAGAAACTGATCGACGAAGGCAATGTGAAGCGCCTGTTGCTGCCATTCGACCAGATCGTCGGCCGTTTTGTCGCCAAGGACATCATCAACGAGGAAACCGGTGCGATCTATGTCGAAGCCGGCGATGAGTTGACGTGGGAACTCGGCAAGGATGGTGAAGTTTCCGGTGGCACGCTGAAAGAGCTGATGGATGCGGGCATCACCGATATTCCGGTTCTCGACATCGACAACATCAATGTAGGTGCGTACATCCGCAACACGGTGGCGGCCGACAAGAACCTGAACCGCAACACCGCGCTGATGGATATCTACCGCGTCATGCGTCCGGGTGAACCGCCGACCGTGGAGGCCGCCTCGGCCCTGTTCGACCAGTTGTTCTTTGACAGCGAGCGCTATGACCTGTCGGCTGTTGGCCGGGTCAAGATGAACATGCGTCTGGCGCTTGACGCCGATGACACGCAGCGCACGCTTCGCAAGGAAGACATCATCGCGTGTATCAAGGCGCTGGTGGAACTGCGCGACGGCAAGGGCGATATCGACGACATCGACCACCTGGGCAACCGCCGGGTGCGGTCGGTCGGCGAGCTGATGGAAAACCAGTACCGCGTGGGTCTTCTGCGGATGGAGCGCGCCATCAAGGAACGCATGTCGTCCGTCGAGATCGACACGGTCATGCCGCAGGATCTGATCAACGCGAAACCTGCGGCGGCTGCCGTGCGTGAATTCTTCGGCTCTTCGCAGCTGTCGCAGTTCATGG
>CAYWTM010000115.1:0-10764 GCA_964460185.1 uncultured Roseicyclus sp.
TGGACCAACATCAAGGAACAGGTGGACATGATCGAGATGCCGAACGGCAATCGTCTGATCCTGCTGTCCGAAGGCCGTTTGCTGAACCTCGGCAATGCCACCGGCCACCCGTCTTTCGTGATGTCGGCATCCTTCACCAACCAGGTGCTCGCGCAGATCGAGTTGTTCACCCGCGGCGAGGAATATGGCAACGAGGTCTACATCCTGCCCAAGGTTCTGGATGAAAAGGTCGCGCGCCTACATCTGAAAAAGATCGGCGTGAAACTGACTCAGCTGAACAAGGAACAGGCCGATTACATCGGTGTCTCGCAAGAGGGCCCGTTCAAGCCCGAGCATTATCGGTACTGACGCCGCATGCGAGTGATCATTTACGGGGTCGGCGCGGTCGGAGGGGTGACCGCGGCGGCCCTTTTCTCATCGGGGGCCGAGGTCGTGGGCATCGCACGTGGCGCGATGCTGGACGCCGTGCGTGAGCGGGGCCTGCGCCTGCGCGCTCCGGGGCGGGACGAGACCGTTCCACTGCCGGTGGTGGCGCATCCGGGCGAGGTGGATTGGCGCGCCGACGATGCCGTGATCCTGTGCATGAAGGGGCAGGACACCGAGGCCGCGCTGATGGCGCTGCGCGCGGCGGGCGTGCGGGATCAGCCGATCTTCTGCGCGCAAAATGGTGTCGCGAACGAGCGCGCGGCGCTGCGTATGTTCCCCAACGTGCATGGCATCACGGTAATGATGCCCGCGCTTTACCTGACGCCGGGCGAGGTCGCCGTCTTCACCGAGCCGAAGCTGGGGATCTTCGATCTGGGCCGCTACCCCGGCGGGGTCGATGCCGATGACGCGGCGCTGGCCGCGGTGCTGGACCGGGCCGGGATCGCCTGTTTCCCGCGGCCGGACGTGATGGGGAGCAAGCATGGCAAGCTTCTGTTGAACCTGATGAACGTGCTGAAGGCCGCGCTGGGGTCCCAGGCCGACACGGGCGCGTTGGGCCGCGCGGTGCGGGCCGAGGCGGAAGCGGTCTATCGCGCGGCGGGGATCGCATGGGATGACGTCGGCATGGAGGACCCCCGGCGGGCCGAGCTGATCCGCCCGGTCGATGCCCTGCCGGGCGTGGAACGCGTGGGCGGTTCCACCGTCCAGAGCCTCTTGCGCGGCGCAGGCAGCGTCGAGACGGATTTCCTCAACGGGGAAATCACGCTGCTGGGTCGCCTGCATGGCGTGCCGACACCGGTCAATGCCGCGCTGACGCGCATCGGCGCGCGCATGGCGCGGGACGGGGTGAAACCGGGGGCCTACGCGCTGGACGAGTTGCGCGCGGTCGTCGCGGCCGGGGGCTGACGCCGGAGGGGCCTGCGATCCGACCGGGCATGGCCCGGCGCGTGACCGGCCGATCGACGAGAAGACTTGCAGGGAATCGATTGAATCCTCCTAAACTGGGCGTGAAAATCCAGGAGGGGCGGCGATGGCGCAGACGGTTTCTTTCACGCAGATGAAGGACGGCACCAGGGAAGAGTACGAGCTGCTCGAGCAGCTGGAAAAACCATTCCTGCGCCTGACCGCGGACCGGGTGCTGGACGAATTGCGCCGGCAGGCCGACGTGACCCTGGAAGGCTACCGGATCACGCGCCTGGACCACGGGCTGCAATCGGCCACCCGCGCCGAACGGGATGGGGCGGACATCGACTGGATCGTGGCGGCGCTTTGCCATGATATCGGCGACGGGCTGGCGCCGCAGAACCATGACCGCATGTCGGCCGAGGTGATCCGGCCTTTCGTGCGATGGGACGTGGCCTGGGTCGTGGAACATCACGGCATTTTCCAGATGCTCTACTACGCGCACCACTACGGATGGGATCGCAACGCGCGCGACCAATTCCGCGATCACCCGTGCTTTGACAGCTGTGCCGAGTTTTGCGAGCGGTGGGATCAATCCAGCTTTGACCCCGACTACGACACCCTGCCGATCGAGCATTTCGAGCCGATGCTGCGAGAGGTCTTTGCCCGCAAGGCCCATGATCCCGATGTGATCCGCGAAGGCCATGTTTCGGCATTGAGGTCAGCATGACGGGTGTATCGGACGGCGCATCATCTTTCCCGCCAAGTTTTATCTTTTGACACAGCAGGCTCTCGGGTAACCTTCCGGGGAGCTTGGTCGCCCGGGGGCAGCCAGGACGACCACGGATACATTTGAAACAGGGAGAAACCAACACATGGGCAAAAGAGACGATCTGATCGCACAATACGCCGACGATCTGCGCAACAAATGCGGGATGGAGCCGGATATGGCGCTGCTGACCAAGGTCACCATCGGCTGCGGCCCGTCGATCTATGACGCGGACGCCTCGACCGTTGCAGCAAGCCAGCCCGGCGAACTGGAGACCGTGAAACAGAACTTCCTGATGAAAAAGCTCGGCCTGGCCGACAGCGCCGATCTGGACGCCGCGATTGCCAGCGTGGTCGAGACCTATGGCAAATCCGAGCGCAACAAGTATCGCGCCGTGGTCTATTACATGCTGACCAAGCATTTCGGCAAGGAAAGCGTCTACGGCTGAAAAACCGGCCTGTCTGCCATGTCACGGCCCGCCGGAAATGGCGGGCCGTTTGCATTTTGCTCGAATTTTTCTGGCTATTTCTTTGCGCCATGGCGCGGCTTGGAGTACCTGTTTTGCCACGCCTGACCAGGATGGACGGGCCCGACATATCTACACGCGGAGCGAGGAACGCGTGGGTGGTGGAGGGTCCCGAACGGTCGGGACCCTCCTTTTTTGCGGCTCTGGTGCGGGCCGTTTTCGGGGCCGACACAGCATCACCCGATCACTTTCGACAAGGTATCCGGGTGGCTTGTGGTGAGTGCCGCCATCCGACTGTCCGGGACGTCCGGCCAAACGGACGTGTCACCATCGCGGTAGCCGATCAGTTTTCGGGCCGGGCAAAGGTCGCTTCGCCATCGACGATGCGGCGCACCAGATCACAGCCATTTCCCTCGGCACTGAAATGAAGCCATGCGTTGGCGGAAAATCTCCGTGGTTCCAGCCTGTAGATCCATATGTTGATCAGTCCCTCACGCGGCGTCTCGAGCCTCGCGGCGTCAAGGATCACGCCGCGCCAGGCGGGCGGCATCAGGTCAAGCTCCATCGCGGCGGCGATATATTCATGATCCACCACGTCCACCGGCCGCCCCTGCGCGCTCTGATCCAACAGCGCATGCGAAAGTTCGTGCGCAAGAAGGGACCGCAACAACACCTCGGGCGGCAGCGCGCCATAGGCGGTATCGGGGGCAAGCAACTCGGCGTAACGCTCGGGTGCCGTTATCCGGATCCTGTCGAAATCGCAGTCATAGGCCGCAAGGCAATCGGCAACCGGATGGCTGACCGTGTCGACGATCCGAAGGGTGACGGGCCGGGTTTGCGACAGCCCGCAAAGCAACAGGCGATCTGCCGCTGCGACAGCCGCCTCGCACAGGGTTGCCTGCAGATGCGGGCTGGCCGCCTCAACCACAAATCGGGAGTCCGGGCAGGCAATGGGCTGCGCGGCTGCCCATCCCGCTGCAAGCAGCATCGGCAACACCAGGACCAGTCGATGGTGTGTCACGGCGTATCTTTCCATTTCACCTGTGCCGACAGTTCACCATTGCACCGCGTCAGACCAAGACTTTTTTCCACCCGTGCCGGTCGGCCCTCACGAGCCGGCTTGACACGCCGCAAATTCCATCCCGATGGTTTCCCGGGAAATCACCATGGGCAGACCCTGAAATGGCCACGACCGACATCGCTGCCTTTATCGTTGTCGCATCGTTGCTTGTGATGTCACCGGGGCCGAATGGAGTGCTGATCGCAAAGACCGTTCCCACATCCGGACGGATGGCGGGCTTTGCAAATATCGCCGGGTTCGTGACCGCCTTTTTCGTCCACGGAACCCTGTCCATCATCGGCATCTCGATTATTCTCGTGCAGTCCGCCATCGCATTTGCGGCGCTGAAATACGTCGGGGCGGCCTATCTTTGCTGGATAGGGCTCAGGGCACTCCATGCAGCATGGAAAGGCGATATGGTGGCCGGCCCGACCGCGCCGGCAAGACGCCAGCGGACCCTGGTTCGGGCCTATTTCGAAGGGTTCCTGACCAATGCGCTGAACCCCAAGGTGTCGATGTTCTATCTTGCGGCGTTCCCGCAATTCATCACCATCGGCGAAACCCCGATGGCCTGGGCCTTTTTGCTCGTGTTCGTGCACGCGATGATCAACGCGGTCTGGTTTACCGCGATGATACTTCTGTTCGCGCAGTTGACGGGCATGACGCGCAATGGCGCGTTTCAGCGCGGATTGAAGGGATTGACCGGGATCGTGTTTGTCGGGTTCGGCATCAAGCTTGCCACCTACAGGCTGCCGGTCTGAAACGCATGCAGGCGCGCCATGCCATCGGCGATGGCTGGTCGCAGCCAGGGCCAAGACCATGTCTGGGCCATGCGCAACGCCCTACCCCAACCCGCCCATCCGGCAGATGATCGCCCATTCCGCATCGGTCACGGGTTGCACGGACAGGCGCGAGTTCTTCACCAGCACCATGCCGGCCAGATCCTCACGCGCCTTGATATCGTCAAGCGTGACGGGGGTCGGCAAGGTCTCCACCGCCTTGATATCCACGCAATCCCATCGCGGATCGTCCGTGGTGGAATCCGGATGCGAAGGGGCGATCACCTCGACAATTCCGACAACGGCCTTTTCGGTTTGCGAATGGTAGAAAAACCCCCGGTCACCCACCGCCATTTCGCGCATGAAATTCCGCGCCTGGTAGTTGCGCACGCCGTTCCATTCCTCGCCCGCGTCCCCCTGGGCGAGCTGGTCGTCCCACGACCAGGTGGACGGTTCGGATTTGAATAGCCAGTAGCGCATGAGCGTCACTCCGATTTCAGGGGACGGTTAAGAAGGGTATCGGCGATGGAGGCGAAATCCGCCGCGCCATCGGCCAGCGCGGCAACGGCATCGCTGATCGGAGTGTCCAGATCAGACCGGGCGGCAATCTGGCGGGCGGTATGAAGCCCTTCGACGGTGACGTCGCCGGGCAGGTTTTCGCCCCGCGCCAGCGCCATGCCAAAGCGGAAATTGCGCGATTTCTCGGACCCGCAGGTCAGGATCAGGTCGCCAAGCCCGGACAGGCCCGTCAGGGTTGCGGGATCGGCGCCCGCTGCCTCGGCCACCCGGACCAGTTCGGCAAAGCCACGGGCCATCAGCGCGGCCCGCGCGCTGTCGCCCAGCCCCGCACCGATGACGGCCCCCGCCGCGATGGCGATAACGTTCTTCAGCGCGCCGCCCAGTTCCGCGCCAATGACATCCGTTGTGCGGTAAAGCCGCAACAGCGGCGTCGACAGAATATCCTGAAGCGTGGCCCCGATATCGTCATCGGCGCAGGCCAGCGTCAGGGCGGTCGGCAACCCGGCCGCGATATCCACGGCAAAGCTGGGTCCGGTCAGTTGCGCGGGGGTGGCGCGCGTGTGGTGGGCGATCAGCGCGGTCGGGCCAAGCCCGGTCGCCCGGTCGATGCCCTTGGCCGTCGAAACCAGCGTGTCGGCGGCAAGGGGCGCGTCCGACAGAACCGCGCCAAGGCTTTGGGTGGGAAGGGCCAAAAGCGCGGTGTCTGCCGTCAGCCGCGACAGGTCCGACGTGACCCGCAGGCCCATGGGAAAGGCATGGCCTGGCAGGCGTCTTGTATTCTCGCGGGCGGCCTGCATCGCATCCGCCCCGTCGCGCGCCCAAAGCGTCACGTCATGCCCGGCCCGGGCATAGGTGATGGCCAGTGCCGTGCCAAAGGCGCCAGCGCCGATGATATCAATGCGGCTCATGCCTTGGCGCCTTTCTTGCCGGATCCGATCATCGGGGCCGCATCGGCATCAAGCGGCCAGCGCGGGCGCGCGGCAAGGGTCATGTCATCGCGCTGTCCGTCCTCAAAGGCCAAAAGCCCCGCAAACGCGATCATCGCGGCATTGTCCGTGCACAACGCCAGGGGCGGCGCGGTAAAGGGCACGCCCGCTTTTGCCGCCTCCCGTTCCAGTGCCGCGCGCAGCGTTTGGTTGGCGGCCACACCCCCGGCGACGGCGAAACCGGTCAGATCGTCGAACAGCGCCAGCGCCCGGGCGGACTTGATCGCCAGCACATCCGACACGGCCGCCTGGAACCCGGCGGAAAGGTCGGCCCTGTCCTGTTCGCTCAGCCCGCCCTGATCGACGATCAGCGTGTCGCGGGCGCGCAGCACGGCGGTCTTGAGGCCGGAAAAACTCAGATCGCATCCGGGCCGGTCCAGCAGCGGGCGGGGCAAGGCAAACCGGGCGGGATCACCGGCCTGCGCGGAGGCTTCGACAGATGGCCCGCCCGGTTGCGGCAGACCCAAAAGCCGCGCAACCTTGTCGAACGCCTCGCCGGGCGCATCGTCGATAGTGCCACCCAGACGCCGAAACGCCTGCGGGCCATCGACGCGCAGAAACTGACAATGCCCCCCCGAAACCAGAAGCATCAGGTAGGGAAACCGCAAACCATCGGTCAGAACCGGGGTCAGGGCATGGCCAGCCAGGTGGTTTACTCCGACCAGGGGCTTGCCCAGACCCATGGCAAGTCCTTTGGCCGCCATGACACCCGAAAGAACACCGCCGATCAGACCGGGGCCTGCTGTCACGGCGATGGCGTCGATATCCGTCAGCGTGATCCCTGCTTCGGCCAGCGCGTCCTCGACCATCAGGTCCAGCTTTTCGGCATGGGCCCGGGCGGCGATCTCGGGCACGACGCCGCCAAAGGCGGCATGCAGGTCGGTCTGGCTAGACACGACGTTGGACAAGATCAACGCCCGCCCGCCCGATCCGCGCAGGATCGCGGCGCCGGTATCGTCGCAACTGCTTTCCAGGCCGAGTATCGTCAGGGGCGTGGTCATGTCGCCTCGTTGTCTTGGGGTCCTTCGGCAGGTAACACTGCCCCTCATGTCTGACAATGCCGCACCCCTGATCTTGCTGACCCGCCCCAAAGCTGCGTCGGACCGTTTCGCCGCCAACCTGCGCGAAACGCTGGGACAGGTGCGGGTGGTGACCGCACCGCTGATGGCCATCCAGACGATAGAGGGGCCGCTGGACCTGGACGGGGTCACCGGGCTGATCTTTACTTCGGCCAATGGCGTCGAAAGCTTTGCCAGTCTGACCGACGCCCGCGATCTGCCCGCTTGGTGCGTGGGCGATCGCACGGCGGCCGCTGCGCGCGATATCGGGCTGCGCGCCATGTCGGCACAGGGCGACGCCGATGCGCTGGTCGAGATGATGGCGCTGGCGCGTCCCACCGGGCGATTGTTGCACCTCCATGGCGCCCATACGCGTGGCGACGTGGTCGAACGCCTGTGCAAGGCAGGGCTGCGGGCCGAGGGGCAGGCGGTCTACGATCAGGTCACGGTCCCGCCGCCGCCAACCTTTGCCAAGGCGATCGGCCACCCCGGTCCCGTCATCGCCCCCCTGTTTTCCCCCCGCAGTGCCCGGATCTTTGCCCAGGCGCTGGACGGACCACCGCCCGCCGGGCTCAGGGTTGTGGCCTTGTCACCGGCGGTGGCCAGGGCGCTGCCCGGCGCATTGGCGAAAGCGGCCGTGATCGCCGACACGCCCGACGCCGTTTCCATGATCCGGGCGATCCAGACGCTTATGCCTGCATAAGCTGTGCCTTGAGGGGCTTTGCGCGCTGGTCTAGGCTGGTGGTGCTGCACCTGTGAGGTGCGGCAGACAGTCGAATATCCGACACGTAAAGGACGGTGCCGTGGCAAGACGAAGCTCGAAAAGCTCAGGCAGCACAGGCAACGGGCGCAACGCGTCCCCATCGACCGGCGCGGACGATGACCGCCCGGACAGCATCGCCGCCGAGGGTGAGGCCACGGCCGATTCGGGCGCTACCCCGGTCGCAGACACCATGCCAGACGCCGAAACCGTCGCCGTCGACGCCAATGACATCGCCGACCGCGAGATCGCACTGGGCGAAAGCGCCGCAGCTGACGCAGATGAAACACCCGCAGGCAGCGCCGGAGATGACAGCGTGATGCCCACGGATGCCACCGCCGTGGAAGAGGGCGACAGCCCCTCCTCCGATGCAACGCCCGAACCCGCACAACGTCCGGCCCCCGCCCCCGCCGCATATGAGCAAAGCAGCGGTCCGGGGTTTGTGCCCCTCATCCTGGGCGGCGTGATTGCCGCCGGCATCGGATATGGCGCCGCCTACATGGGCTACCTGCCCACCGGGGCTGACACGACATCCGACACGACCGCGATCACGGCGGCCCTTGAGGCGCAGAACGAAACGCTGGCGGCCCTCCAGGCGCAGGTCAGCGAATTGGCCAATGCCGAACCGGTGATGCCGGAGATGCCGGAAATGCCCGAGATACCCACCGTGGACCTGGGCCCGGTGACCGAACAGATCCAGGCGCTTTCAACCCAGATCGACGGCACGACAGCGGCGATCGCCGATATCGCCGCGCGCGTCACCGTTCTGGAGGAACGTCCCGTCTTTACCGGCGATGTCGATGAAGACAACGCGGCCGCGGTGGCAGCGGTCGGGCAACTGCAAGAAGAACTGCGCACCCAACAAGAGGCAGCGGCCGCCGAGGCCGCCGCCCTGCAGGCTGCCGCCGCCGAAGCCGCAAACGCCGCCGCCCAGGCCGAAGCTGCCGCCGCCGAAGCGGCACAGGCATTGGCCGCCGCCGAAGCAGACGCAGCCGATGCTGTGGCCGCCGCTGCCGCCGCCGCCGATACCGCCATGGCCGAGGCGCAAGCCGCCGCCGCCCTGCGCGAGGTGCAGCTTGCCATGACCTCGGGCGCGCCGTTTGCCGAACCGTTGGCAGTGCTGGCTGGCGTGGTCGACACGCCCGACAGCCTGACTGCCGTGGCGGACACCGGCGTTCCGACCCTCGAAGCGATCGAGGCAGGGTTCGCACCCGCCGCCCGCGCCGCCCTGCCGGTCGCGCTGCGCGAAACTGCCGGGGACAGCACCGCGGACCGTCTCGGCGCGTTCCTGATGGGCCAGATCGGCGGGCGCGCCATCGAACCGCGTGAGGGCGATGATCCCGATTCCGTTCTGTCCAGGGTCGGCGCCGCCGTTCAGGCCGGCGACCTGCAGGCAGCCTTGACCGAGACCGCGTCGTTGCCCGATGGCGCGCGCGCCGAACTGGCCCCATGGGTCGCAGATGTCGAAATCCGCGCCGCCGCCGAAACCGGCCTGGCACAGGTCACCGCCGCGCTCAGCGGCACCGAATAGGGGGCGACGGAATGCTTTGGACCTTGCTGAAAGTCTTGATCTTCGTCGCCCTCGTTGCGGGCCTGACCTATGGCGCAGGCCTGCTGACCGAAATGGGGCACCTGGCCACCCTGACGGTGGTCGGTCGCGAATTCGTTTTGACCCCGCTTCTTGCGGTTATCGGCGCGCTGGTGCTGCTGCTGGCGGTCTGGGTTCTGTTCCGCCTTGTGGGCCTGGTGATCGCCACATTGAGATTTCTCAACGGCGATGAAACCGCCCTGTCGCGCTATTTCGACCGTCGGTCCGAGCGCAAGGGATACGAGGCGCTGGCCGAAGGCATGATGGCGCTTGCCGCCGGCGAGGGCCGCCTCGCCATCCGCAAGGCCGAACGCGCCGAGAAATACCTGCATCGCCCGGAACTGACCAAGCTGGTGGTGGCGCAAGGGGCAGAGATGGTGGGCGATCGAAAGCTCGCCACCGATACGTTCAAGGCCCTGGTCACCGACGACCGCACCCGGTTCGTCGGGGTTCGCGGGCTGATGAAACAGAAACTTGCCGCAGGCGAAACCGAGGTGGCGATGAAGCTGGCCGAAAAGGCCATGGCGATCCGTCCCAGGAACGAAGAGGTGCAGACCACGCTTCTGCAGCTACAGGCGCAGCACGAGGATTGGTCGGGCGCGCGGGCAACCCTTGCGCAATCGCTCAAGGCCGGGAACCTGCCGCGTGACGTGCACAAGCGGCGCGATGCCGTTCTGGCGCTGGCCCATGCGCGCGACGCCATGGCCGAGGGCAAGGTGACCGAGGCCACCCACGGCGCGAACGAGGCCAACCGCATGGCGCCGGGCCTGGTGCCCGCCGCGGTGATGGCCGGTCGCCTCGCCATCTCGGAGGGCAATCCGCGGCAGGCCGCCAAGATCCTCAAGAAGGCATGGGATACCGATCCCCATCCCGACATCGCAGCCGCATTCGCCGAGATCGCACCGGGCGAAACCCCGGCCGACCGTCTGAAACGGTTCCGGCCGCTCATCGCGAAACACCCGGGCCACCCCGAGGCGCAATTGCTGGACGCGGAATTGCAGATCGCGGCCGAGGATTTCCCCGCCGCCCGCCGTGCCCTTGGCGATCTGCCGCAAACCGCACCCACCGCGCGGTCGCTGACCATCATGGCGGCGATCGAGCGCGGAGAAGGGTCAGAAGACCGTCTGGTCCGTGCCTGGCTGGCCAAGGCCGTGACCGCCGCGCGCGGCACCCAGTGGGTCTGCAACAACTGCGGTCACATCCATGCCGACTGGCGCCCGATCTGCAGCAATTGCGGAACCTTCGACAGCCTCAGCTGGCAAGACGTCGAACAATCCGAGGCCGCCCTGCTTGGGCCTGCGCAGATGCTGCCGCTGATCGTGGGCGCACTGGAAGACCAGCGCGCGCCCGACGCGCCCGAGGACGCCGAAGTGCTGGAGCCGGAAACCGCGCAGGATACGCCCCCCACCAGCCCTGACACCGAAGCCGAAACACCCGAGGCCGAGACCGC
>CAYWTM010000116.1:0-10738 GCA_964460185.1 uncultured Roseicyclus sp.
GGCGGACGGGGTCCACGCGATCCAGATGGAGCTTGCGCAGTCCACCTACATGACCGAGGCGCCCCCAGGGAACGAGATCGTCGCCGGACAATGGTGGCCCGACGACTACAGTGGCCCGCCCCTGATCGCCTTCGCCGCCGAAGAAGCCGGTGAAATCGGCATCGGTGTGGGCGATGAGATCACGGTGAACATTCTGGGCCGTGACATCACGGCGCAAATCGCGGCCTTGCGCGACGTGAGCTTTGAAAACGCCGGTATCGGCTTTGTCGTGACGATGTCGCAAAACGCCCTGGCGGGCGCACCGCACACCCATATCGCAACCGTCTATGCCGAAGACGCCGCCGAGGCCGCGATCCTCCGCGATGTAGCCGGCGCCGCCCCCAACATCACGGCGATCCGGGTGCGCGACGCGCTGGACCGGGTGGCCGATGCCCTGCGCGGCCTGGCGGCGGCCACATCCTATGGCGCGGCGGCGACGCTGGTCACGGGGTTCATCGTGCTGATCGGCGCCGCCGCGGCGGGCGAACGCGGCCGTGTGTTCGAGGCGGCTGTGCTCAAGACACTGGGCGCATCGCGGGCCCAGATCCTTGGCAGCTTTGCCCTCCGCTCGACGATCCTGGGAGCCGCCGCAGGCGCCGTCGCCATTGCGGCAGGAGCGATAGGCGGGTGGGCCGTGATGACATTCGTGATGGAAAGCTCCTACAGGTTCGAACCCGTGTCGGCCTTTGCAATCATCATTGGCGGGGCGCTGGCCACGCTGCTGGCGGGTCTGGCCTTTGCGTGGCGCCCACTGGCCGCGCGTCCTGCCCGCGTTTTGCGCGCGCGCGACTGAGCACCGCCGGCATGCCGGCCTTACCGCCGGGCGTGACCCTTTTGCCCCTTGCCAAGACATCGCGAAAGACGCACCTGAAAGACATGCTACACCGCCTTCGCTCTCTGCTCGGCCCCTCATCTGCCCCGGCGGCACCGGACATGAGCGGCACGACCGCTGACCTGCCGCACCCGGCCTCCACGACCTATGTCGTGGGGGATGTGCACGGACGTGCCGACCTGCTGGAACTGATGCTGGAACTGATCGACGCCCATATCGGCGGCACCGCCAGCACGGATCCGCAACTGGTCTTTGTCGGTGACTACATAGACCACGGCCCGGATAGCGCAGGTGTGCTGGCCCGCCTGAGCGAATTGACACGCGACTTTCCGGACAACGTGACCTGTCTGATGGGCAATCACGAACGGATGTTGCTGGACTTCCTGGCGGACCCAGCCCTGCGTGGCCCCCGCTGGCTGCGTGAAGGCGGGGCGGCAACCCTCGAAAGCTTTCACGTGCATACCAGTGACCTCGACGCCGCCGCGGACCCTCGGGCCTGGAACGAAGCGGCCCGCCGCCTGTCGGTGGAGCTTGGGTCTGACACGCTGGCATGGCTCACCGCGCGGCCGCTCAGCTGGTCGTCCGGCAACCTTTGGGCGGTTCACGCAGGCGCCGATCCGCAGCGCGCGATGGAGGATCAGACCGCGCGCGTGCTCTTGTGGGGCCACCCTGAATTTGACAACAGCCCACGCGGCGACGACATCTGGGTCGCCCACGGCCATGTGGAACGCGACGCACCGGTGCTGGCTGATGGGCGCATTTCCTGCGATACCGCAGCCTGGTCGACGGGCCGCCTGTCGACCTGTGCCATCAGGTCCGATGGCAGCTACGATTTCCTTCAGACCTAGGCGCCACACCACAGCTTTGCAAAGCTGTGGTCAATTCCTTGCAAGGAATTGGCGTTGAGCCCTACCGGTGCAGGTTTTCCTCGGCACCGTCCTCGATCTTGGTTTTCCACATCGCGACCTTGGTCCTGAAAGCCGCGCGTCCGATCATATGGGCCGCCACCGGGGCCGTGATCAGCAAGAACAGGATCGTCGCAACAGCCCGTGTGATCGTGGCGGTATCGCCGAAATAGATGGCAACGGCCACAAGGATCAGCCCTGCCCCCAGCGTGCCCGCCTTGGTCGAGGCATGCATGCGGATGAGGACATCCGGAAGCCTCAGAACGCCGAGACCTGCCACGAAGCAAAAGAATCCGCCCAAAAGCACCAGCGCCGAAAGGATGATCTCACCCATCGATCTCACCCTCCGCCTTGGGCGTTTCCGCCTTGGTTCGCGGGGTCAGACGCGTGCTGCGCCGCTCGACGAAACGCGCCAGCGCGACCGTGGCCAGAAACCCGATCAGTGCAAGAACGATCGCCACGTCGACAAAGGCCGTATCGCCCGACAAGATCGCGTAGAGACCGCAAAAGCTGACGATCAGGACGGTCATCATATCCAGCGCCACAACCCGGTCCGGCAGGCTCGGACCCAGGATCAGGCGGATGAAGGCAAAGGCCACCCCCAGCATGACCATCACGAACGAGACGTCGAGTGCAGTTTCCAGAAGATCCATCGCGCTACTCCATCGCCTCGATCACCCAGCGTTCCATACCCTCTTTGATCTGTTTGCGGATGGCTTCCGGATCATCGGCGAACATCGCGTGGATGTAGAGCGTCTTGCAATCTTCGGTCACGTCCAGCGACAGGGTGCCGGGCGTCAGGGAAATCAGGTTGGTGACCAGCAATATCTCCATTTCGCCCTGCACATCCAGCGGGACAGAGATTATGCCGGGCCGCGCCTTGTGCTGGGGCGTCAGGACATCCCAGATCACCTGGATCGAACTGACGACAAGTTCATACAAGAACAGGACGATCAGCTTGATCCACTTGCCCACACGCCGGAAATAGCTGCGCGATCCGGGAAAGAGCGGCTGGATAAGATACAGGCAGACCGAGCCGACAAGGAACCCGACCGTCAGCCCACCAAGCGATATGTTCCCCGTCAGGGCCGCCCACGCCACGGCCAGCGCAAGGTTGAGTGTGAACAGGTTGATCATTCTCCGACCTCCAGCATGGCCAGACCTTCGCCGCCCTGCGCATCGCTCGGGGCACCAAGCACCGCCTCCACGTAGGCCGTGGGATCCAGCAGCTGGTCGGCCGAGCGTTCGGCGAATTGCACGAAGGGTTCGGGAAACAGCCCGATGATGCAGGTCAGGATCGCAAGGCCCGCAATCGGGCTGAGCAGCGCCGCGCGCGTCTTGCCGTCCAGCACACCCAGGCGCGGCTCAATGCCCGCCGGATGCGGTTTCCAGAACGCGTAGCCCCAGATCTTGGTCATCGAATAGATCGTCAGCAGTCCCACCACCAAGGCGACCGCCGCGATCCAGTAGTACCCCTCGTCCAGCGACGCCTTGACCAGCACGAATTTCGCCCAGAAGCCGCTCAACGGGGGGAACCCCGCGAGCGAAAAGGCCGGGATCAGGAACAGCAAGCCCAGCAACGGCGCATATCTGTAAAGACCGCCGATCCGGTCCAGGTCGGTCGATCCGGCAATCCGCTGTGCGACGCCCGCGACAAGGAACAGGTTCGCCTTCACGATGATATGGTGGACGAGGTAAAAGACCGCCCCCACCAATGCCAATGGCGTGAACAGGGCCAGACCAAGGATCATGTAGCCAATCTGGCTGACGATATGAAAGCTGAGGATGCGGCGGAAATCATTCATCGCGGCCGCGCCCAGAACACCCGTGACCATGGTAAAGCCCGCCACCCACAAAAGGATGGTGTGGGTGTAGGCCACGTCCGTTGTGAAGATCAGCGTGAAGGTCCGGATCAGAGCATAAACGCCCACCTTGGTGAGCAGCCCCGCGAAGATCGCCGAGACCGAGATCGCCGGCGTATGGTAGCTGGCCGGCAGCCAGAAAAACAGCGGGAACACCGCCGCCTTCACCCCGAAGGCGATCATGAACATGACCGCGATCACAACCAGCATGCCGGGGTTTTCGACCTCCTGCACCGCGCCGTGCAGATCGGCCATGTTGAGGGTTCCGGTCATGCCATACAGCAGGCCCACACCGCTGAGAAACAGGATCGTCGAGACGAGGTTCAGCGTCACGTATTTGATCCCGCCGTCCAGTTGCAGTTTTTGACCGCCAAGGATCAAAAGGCCGAAGGACGAAATCAGCATCACCTCGAACCAGACATAAAGGTTGAACAGGTCCCCGGTCAGGAACGCACCGCAAACACCGGCCAGCAACACCTGGAACAGCGCATGGTAGCCCAGGTGTTCCTTGCGCTCTTCGATGTCGGCCAGCGCGTAGATGGCTACCGCAAGGCCCGTAATGCCGGTGATGACGACCATGACGGCAGACAACAGATCGGCCACCAGCGTGATCCCGAAGGGCGCGCCCCAGCCACCCATCTGTGCCGCGACGACACCCTGGTCGAGCACCTCGACCATCAACACGCCCGACGCAATCAGAAGAGCGAAACACCCGATCACCGACAGCCAACGCCCCTCGGGCCCGGCCCGGAACAGGAACGCCAGGACCGCCGTTGCGAACGGGATGATGATGGGGGCGGCGAGAACCCAGCTCATTTGCGCGGCTCCTCGGGTTCTGCGATGCGCATCTCGTCGGAATTCAGCGTGCCGAGGTTCTGATAGGTCCGGTAGACCAGCGTCAGCGCGAAGGCGAACAGGCCGAAACCGATCACGATGGCGGTCAGAACCAGCGCCTGCGGCAAGGCATTTGCGACGTCACCCACGGGCGCGTCGGCATTGTAGGGGATCAGCGGCGGTGCCGCCGGGGTCAGCCGGCCCGACACAAAGATCGTCAGGTTCGCAGCGTTCGAGATCAGGACCAGCCCGAACAGGAACCGCAGAACGTTGCGCGCCAGCATCAGGTAGACCGATGCCGCGACCAGGACCCCCACCATGACAGCGACCAGGAGTTCCATCAGACTTCATCCTCCAGCGCCAGAACAAGGGTCAGGATCGACCCGAAGACGACAAGGTAGACCCCGATGTCGAAGATCAGAACCGAGGACAGCGGGATGTAGTCGCCCGACGCCCGATCCCCGATGAACCACCACTGACCGGTAAAGAAACCATCGCCGAAGAACAGGGCGAAGACGCCCGCGAACAGGGCGATGCCCAGACCCACCATCGCGATATCCTGGGGCTCGTAAACCAGCGCGCTGCGTGTGGCCTGGGCGCCATGGGCGATCGCATAGAGCACGAACCCCGTTGCACCGATCAGACCACCGATGAACCCGCCACCGGGCAGGTTGTGCCCCCGCAGCAGCATGTAGACGGAAAACAGGAGCAGCAGCGCCACCAGAAGGCGCGTGGCCGCATTCAGGATGATCGACGCTCTCATTTGTGATCGCCCCCATCTTGTTCATCGGCCGGGCGGCCATAGCGGGTCCCGCGCAGCAGCGCATAGGCGGCCAGCGCCGCGATCACGACCACCGCAATCTCGCCAAAGGTGTCCAGTGCCCGGAAATCCACCAGGATCACGTTGACGATGTTGCGTCCGAATGCATCGGGCCAGCTTGCGACCTCGAAGTAATCGGTCAGTCGACGGTCCAGATCGGTCTGCAGCACGCCGACAAGAACCAGCGTCACGATGGCCCCTGTCACGACCGCCAGCGCGGCATGTACGGGCCGGCGTCCGCGATCCTTGGCCAGCCCCAGATGCGGCAGTTTCAGCATCGCAACCGCGACCAGAACCACCACCAGCGTTTCGACCAGCAACTGCGTGATGGCCACGTCAGGCGCGCTGAACATGATGAAGATCAGCGCCACACCGATGCCGACCACCCCCAATGCGGCAACGGCCGTCATGCGGCTGGCGGTGACTGCGGTCAGGACGGCACCGGCCGTGATGAACACCAGAACCGCCCAGTGCTTGAACAGCAGCCCATCGAATTCCGCAGACCAGTCCACCGTGAAATTCAACGCGTCCTTGACAACCAGCGTGGTGCCCACGCCCAGCGCCAACGTTGCGAAGACCACAAAGATATATCTTTGCAACACGCCCGATTGCAGCAGACGCGTCTGCCAGCCGGCCAGGGCCTTGAGACCGTCCAGCACGCCGTCCCATGCGGGATCGAACTTGATCGGATTGGCCTCGAAAACGCGGCCCAACAGGTCGCGCAAGGGTCTGTGAACAGCATAGATCACCGCTCCGGTGGCAAAGGTCGCCAATGACAAAAGGAACGCGCTGTTGATCTCGCGGAACAGGTAGAGATCGACCTCGTAACCGTAGTCGCCATACACCGCCCAGGTACCCGGCGCGATCAGCCAGGCCTCCACGGTGTCGGGGAACAGCCCGAACCCGAGCGAGAACACGCCAAGGATCAGCGGACAGATCCACATCGCCCAATGCCCTTCATGGGCCGGGGTGGGGGTGTCGGCCAGTTTGCCTGTGAACGGGCGCAACACGGCAATCCCCGCCACCGCGAACAGCAGCGCGGATGCGGCAAAGATGGTGCCGGTGATCCAGAACGTGGCCTGGTCCATTCCAAGGCCCGCCTTGTAGAGGAATTCCTTGCCGATGAAGCCGACGAAGGGCGGGATGCCGGCCATGGAAATCGCCGCCAATGCGCCCCCAAGAAAGGTGAGCGGCATCTTGCGGCCCAGCCCGCGCAAGATGGTGGCATCGCGTGTGCCGGTCGAATGATCGACGATGCCGATCATCAAGAACAGCGCCGCCTTGTACAGCGAATGGACCACCAGGAACAGCATCGCGGCCTTGATGGCATCGCTGGTGCCCGCGCCGATGAACAGCGTCAGCGCGCCAAGGGCCTGCAAGGTCGTGTATGCCAGTGCCTGTTTGATGTCGGTCTGCCGAAGCGCCAGGATGCTGGCGAAAACAGTTGTGAAGCCGCCCGCGATCACCAGCGCCCAGAACCAAAGGTCGGTCGATCCCAGGGCCGGGTTCATCCGCGCCATGAGGTAAATACCGCCTTTGACCATCGTGGCCGAATGCAGGTAGGCCGAAACCGGCGTGGGCGCTGCCATCGCGTTGGGCAGCCAGAAATGGAACGGGAACTGCGCCGATTTGGTGAAGGCACCCGCCAGAAACAGGATGACGATCGGCACGTAAAGCGGATCGGCCCGGATGATATCGCCACGTTGCAGAATCTGCGACAACTCGAACGTGCCCGCGACATTGCCCAGCAGGATCATCCCCGCCAACAGCGCCAGCCCCCCGGTGCCCGTCACCAGCAGCGCCTGCAGGGCCGACCGCCGCGATTTCGCCTCGTCCGAGGCAAATCCGATCAGCAGGTAGGACGAGATCGTGGTGATCTCCCAGAACACGAACAGCGCCAGCAGATTGTCGGCCAGAACGAGCCCCAGCATCCCGACCATGAACATCATCAAGAACAGCACGAAACGTCGGTATTCCGGGTGATTGCCAAGATACTTTGTGGAATACAGCGTCACCAAGACGCCAATGCCGCTGATCAACAGCGCGAAGGTCAGGCTGAGCCCGTCCAGCAGCACCGACAGGCGGATACCCATCGAAGGCACCCAGTCGAAGCCCACCACGACCGGGTTTCCCGCGGCGATGGGGCTTACGAACGTCACCAAGAACGCGAAAATCGTCGCCGGGATGGCGACCGAAATCCACCCCGCCGGGCCCCCGTAGACCCGGGGTATCTCAGCACCCTTGCTCGCCACCCTCGCCGTTCCTCTGTCTTCGCATGACCCTTTGAGCCAGCAGGTTCATCTTTGGCCGATCGTCCATCGCAACGTGGGGCTGTCGCGCGGCGTTTCCAGCGTCAGGGCGCAGATAAGGCCCCCGGACCGATAGTGCAAACCGAAAAATTTTCCCGCTTCGATAGGAAAAGCCCACGATTCAGGTGGCATTCGAACCTGCTGCAAGGTCTGGCATGATGTGTGGCGGGCTGGGTAAAACTTCGGATGCATCCGCACCGATTGACGGCAGGGACCAGCGCGGATGCATCCGAATAGGTAACCTTGCAGGTCCATTCACGTGGGGGGAAAGCCCCGTATGAAGCAAGGTTAGTCTAGACAAACCGCGCGTGCCCGCGATCCGCCTGGTCCATTTCAGGACGACTTACCCATACCGTGACATTTCCATAGGAAAAAGCCAGAAGTGGTTTGATTTTCGATTGGAAAAAGCTAATACGTTCTTCATGCCGATTTCCGTGCCCCCCATCACCCTTCGTCAGATGCGATACCTCCTCGCGTTGGAAGAGACACATCACTTCCGCGAAGCGGCCGAAAGCTGTGGCATCTCCCAGCCTTCGCTGTCTGTTCAGATCAAGACGCTCGAGGACGCGCTAGGCGTGGTCCTGGTCGAACGCGGCCGCGGGCCGGTGCGCCTGACCCTTGCGGGTCGCGAGGTGGCACGGCGCGCGCGCGAGATCCTGGATGCCACCCAGGGTATTCTCGATTTGTCGGTCACACTCAAGTCGGGTCTGGGCGGCACCGTCCGGCTTGGGACATCCGCCACGCTTGGGCCTTATCTGATGCCGCATGTCGTGGGCGATCTGCGACGGTCGCATCCCGATTTGCGGCTGTATATCCGCGAGGCCGCGCCACGCGATCTGATGCGCGAATTGAATGACGGTGTGCATGACCTGATCCTGACGCAACTGCCGGTTTCAGGGTCCACGCTATCGGTTGCGCGGATCTTTCGCGAACCCCTCGCCGTCGCGTTGCCAACGGGCCATCCGCTGACCGCGAAGGCGTCTCTGGACAACGAGGATCTGGCCAACCAGACGATCCTGTCACTGTCCCCCGCCTATACACTGCATGATCAGATCTCGGCGGTGTGCATGGAAACCGGGGCGAACCTGTCTCGTGAATACGAGGGCACGTCGCTGGATGCGTTGCGGCAGATGGTTGCGATGAACATGGGGCTGACGTTCTTGCCCGCGCTTTATGTGGAAAGCGAGATCCAGGGCCGCGCCCGTGACGTCGAGGTGCGGCCCTTCCGGGGGCGACGGTTCTCGCGCTCGATCGGGCTGGTCTGGCGAAGCGCTTCGGGTGCGGGACCGGTACATGAGAGGCTCGCGGCGGCGATCCGGGCGACGGCGGGGCGGTTCCCCCAGCTTGTCATCGAAGCCTGAGCGAGGAGGATTGACGCCCGGGGTATCGGGGGCAAGACTGCGGACATGACACAACGCCTCAGCCTTGCCGATCTTCGGGCGCTTGCGCAGGACTGCCTGACGCGCGCGGGCGTGCCAGAGGCCGCAGCGGCCGCGGTGGCCGCCGAGGTGGCGGCTTCGGAAGCTGCCAGTGAACGCCACTTCGGAATGGAAGCGCTGCTGCGCGATCTGCGCCTGATCCGCTACGGCCGGCTCAAACCGGATGCGCGCAGTCACCTGCAACTGCCAAGGCCGGCCCTGATGCGGGTCGATGCAGCCCATGGGCTGGCGGCGGCTGCCCTGTCCGATATGGCACCGCGCCTTGCGGAGCTTGCCCGCACGCAGGGCGTGGCGCTGTTGCAGCTGGAACAGGCGAGCAATCCGGGGCTGATGATTTCGGCGGTCAGCGCGCTCGCCCAGGCCGGGTTGAGCGCGGTGGCCTACGGGGTCGATGGTGCAGGCCGTTTCGCACATCCCGACCTTCCCGGATCGGCCCCCATGCGGCATCCGCCGGACGATGCGCTTGCCGTGCTTCTGGCCGGCCGCGGGCAGCCTGCCGACAGCCCGATCGGAGGGATGGTCGCCCATGGGGCCTGGCTTCTCGCCGCGGATCCGGCCGTGGCCGGTGACGCGGTCTTGCGCAGTGCCGCGCAGGACTATCTGCCGGCCCCGCAACCTGCCCATGAGATCGCCCTGACCTCGGAACTTCTTGAACAGATTGTCACCGCCTGATGCCCGACGCCCTCCTGAAAGGTCTGACATTGCGCGGTCTCGAGGTGTTCGAGACCCTCGCAAGGACGGGGTCGGTCGCGGAAACCGCCGAACGTCTTGGCATGAGCGCGCCCGCCGTCTCACAGCAGCTCAAGAACCTCAGCCAGGCGCTTGGCACCGACCTGGTCGACCATTCCCGCAGGCCCATGGTCCTGACCCATTCCGGCCGGTTGTTCCTGTCACGCGCCGAAGCGGCGCTGTCGGCGCTGCGCGCGGGTCAGCGGGGCGTTACAATGCTGGACCTGTCGGAACTGTCGGCCCTTTCTATGGGCGTGATCGAGGATTTCGAGAATGAGGTCACGCCGCTTCTGGCGACACGCCTGGCCGACGCCATGAGCCAATGCGCCTTTCGGCTTCTGACGGGCGCCAGCCATGAATTGCACGGGCTGCTGGCGCGGCGCGAACTGGACATGGCGATCTGCGCCGCAGGCAACGCGGAGCCGCCCGATGTCGTGGTCCACCCGCTTTTGCGCGATCCCTACATCGTCGCGGTGCCCAAAGGGACGGACATGGAGGGCGGGCTGGCAGGTCTTTCGCACCTGGCGTTCCTGCGGCGCGACCTGGATCAGATCATGGGCCAGCAGATCGAGCGATATGTGGCCCGCGAGGGGCTGTCGCTTCCCAGGCGGTTCGAAATGGATTCGAACCAGTCCCTGACGGCGCTTGTGGCGGGGGGGACCGGATGGACGATCACCACGCCGCTCAGCCTGTTGCGGGCTGGCCGCTTTGCCGGCGGCATCGATGCGCATCCCCTGCCCGTGCCGGCCATGGCGCGCGAGATCGTCCTTTATGCAACCGATGACTGGAACGGCGACGTGCCGGGGCAAATCGCGGACCTGGCCCGCGATCTGGCCGAGGAGCATTTCGTCACGCCGGGCCGCGCCCAGATGCCGTGGCTGGGCGACGGCTTTGCGGTGCAGCGCTAGGCGCGGACCGGGGATCGCCGTGCTTCGCACGCCGACCCGGCGGGGGGCCTTGCCCCCCGGA
>CAYWTM010000117.1:0-10684 GCA_964460185.1 uncultured Roseicyclus sp.
AATGTCGATCCGCTCTCCATCAGCCGACATACGGCCCATGGAGTGGCCATACCTTAGGTAATGCTCTGCCGGATCCATTTTCAAAGAGCGAACATCGTAATAGGTGGACCGATACCAGTCGGCGTCAAAGACGCCAGATTCCTTGAGTAATGCGATGTCTTCTTTCGTCGGGCTTCGCATGGTTAAAGCCTCAGATCACTGTCATTGATGCCAAACGCCGCCTTCATGTCGAACAGGATGCCGTCCAGCCGCATCCGCGCCCGTAACGCCTCGACCCCGCGACCCACCACGTCCTCATGCGCCACCGCGAGGACCACCGCGTCATAGTCGCCGCTATCGGGCAAAGCGGTTCGAATGGTAAGGCCGTATTTGTCGTACGCCTCGTCCGGGTCAGCCCAAGTGTCGATGATCTCAGGCGTCATTCCCCAGTCGCGCATGTGGGCGATCAGCTCGACCACCTTGGTGTTCCGCGTGTCGGGGCAGTTTTCCTTGAAGGTGAAGCCGACGACGAGAACGCGCGCGCCCTTGATCGGCAGGTCGCGCGCCACCATCGCGTTGACCAGGCGTCCGACGGCGTTGCGCGCCATACCATCGTTGATCTCGCGCGCGGTACGGATGATGTCGGGAATGAAACCCGTCGCCATTGATTTGTGCACGAGGTAATAGGGATCCACACCGATGCAGTGCCCGCCCACAAGTCCAGGGCGCAGGCGGATAAAGTTCCATTTGGTGGCTGCCGCATCCAAGACCTCGTTGGTGTCGATGCCGAGGTTGCTGAAGATGATCGACAGCTCGTTGACGAGCGCGATGTTCACATCCCGTTGGGTGTTCTCGATGATCTTGGCGGCTTCGGCCACGCGGATGGAACTGGCCTTGAACGTGCCGGCCTCAATGATCCGGCAATAAAGTTCATCGACAAAATCCGCAACTTCGGGCGTAGAACCTGACGTCACCTTTACGATCTTGCTGATCGGGCGGTCCTTGTCGCCGGGATTGATACGCTCGGGACTATAGCCCGCGAAAAAATCAACATTATAGCGGAGACCGGAAACCCTCTCGATAACAGGGATGCAATCCTCTTCAGTCGCTCCTGGGTAAACCGTGGACTCAAAGATGACGACGCCCCCTCTGCGAATAGAACGACCGACAACCTCGGACGCTGCCAAAAGCGGTTGCAGATCCGGAGTGCGCGATTTTGTGATCGGGGTTGGAACTGTGACGATCAGGACATCACATTTGCGAAGATCCTTTTCGGCTGCGGAAAAGTGAAGGCGCGCAGCTTGCTTTATTTGATTGGGATTCAGCTCACCGGTGACATCTACGCCAGAGGCAAGTTGTTCAATTCGAACGCTGTCAATGTCATAGCCAATGGTCTTGTTTCTATTTGCGAAGGCTGCAGCTAGTGGAAGACCCACATATCCCAAGCCAATCACGCCGATGGTTACTGTATCGCTAGCGGGCAACTGAATGGAATCAGAGAATACTCGTGCATCTTGTGCTAGGTTCATGCGTCAGTTCCCCAAAGCAGTTGCGCTGCTCGCCGTGCCCAAGAGCGGCGAAAGCATGATCGACACAAAGCGATTGAAATCAGCGGCGTCGGCTGATGCCACATACGTTATGTCAGTGGGCATAAGGCGGAACGCACTCGCGAGAAGAAAGGCGTCGGGCCGCGAAAAGTCGAACCGATATGCTGTTGCCACGCCGGCTTCTACAGCAGGCCGGAACACGAATACCGACCGTGTCTGCGCCACTCGATCATTTAGGCCGCCGACTTCAGCGAGAAGGTAGGCGAGATGCGCGTCTTCCACGGGGATTTCGATGTTGGCTGGTCGGCTTACGCCCCCGTAAACTGCGAAGCGTCGCGGCTCATGGGACACATTTACCGTGTCACCAGGCAGGATAACGATGTTATTCGTCGATCTGGCGACGATACTGGAGAGTAGAAGTGACGCCGAGTTTGATCCGCGTTGTACCGAAACCAAGACTTCCCAAGGGGCTTGAGACACGCCTCCGGTGCTCGCAAGGAGATCAAGCAGCCTAATGCCGCGCGTTGGTAATTCGATGCGCCCGGCGCTCCGGACGTTACCAAGGACAGTGGCTGATCTGGCTTCCGTCGATGTGATCGCAACGGCTATTTCCGGTTCCACTGCCTGCCCGTGATAGCGTTCCAGAAGAAGGCTGCGAAGTTGCGACGTCGTCAAACCGTGCGCCGCGATCGCGCCAGCGTATGGAACGGTGATGTGCCCTGTGTTCGAAACGCCCACGTTTAGAACGGTCTCGCGATTTCCTGCTGTGGCGAACAGACCATCCTCCGCGACTTCCCAAATGCGGATCTCGAGGTGGTCCCCCACCCCGACAACTTCATCTGATTCACGGAACCCCTGGGTTCGAAACGATGCCGGAAAGCTTGCATGCGTCTGTGGTAGCACTGGCAACGTGCCAGCGGTCACCTCAACGACTTGCAACTGCATCGCGTCTTCGGTGACTGCCGCGGCGTCGGACGCGACACTGGTGATGGCATCTGCATCCGGCCCAAAAGCTGGCATAGCAGAACAACTAGCGAGAAGAGAGGCCAGCGTGGCCCAATACGCCACCTTGTGCATGCGGTTCTGTCTCATGCACTTGTCTCTTTTTGCGATCGAGGGATGCGCTGAAGCTTCTGCAGTCTACCCATAATGCCGGCGGCGGCGACTTTTCGGCCGCAAAAAACATAAAAGTCTCCCGGGATGAGGCTCTTCGATTTGACCTCATTCAAAAACGCATCAATCAAAAGGCGTGATTTCGCGTGTCTGATCTTGAAGAATGCTTCAATGTCCGCCTCGGTTTCACCCAAAGTCACGATTTCGTTGTGACGGAATACAGCGTCGCCCAGCACGAGAACCGGAATACCGTGGTGAAGCGCCGAAAAGGCTGACGTGGAGTTGATTATGACCATGCCACTGGACTGCTTGGTCAACTCTCCCATGCGACCCGAATGCAGAATTCGGACCCGGTTGCGATCTACGCCGAGTTCAGCCGCTCGGCGTAGGATGAGACGCCTGATAGCTGCACTCTCACGCTCAAGCGGGTGCAACTTGAATACCACCCGCTGGCCGGTTGGGTGGGCTCGGAGCGCCAAGAGGCTTGCTTCAATCAGCCGTTCGGTTGACCAGCCGCGCGACGCGGCCTGAAGTTGACTGTCACTCCCAACCTGTAGCGGGACAAGCAGATAACCATCACAGCGGCGCAGCGCTCGTCTGGTCGGAAATTCGGTGATCCGCGCCGCGAACCTGTGGAGAAAATGCATGCCCCAACGCAAGACCAACGGAACCGTTCGTTCTCTCCTTCTATGGAAGAGATGATCATCTGATGGCTGGGACGCCAAATCCCGCGCCAGATAGTAGGCTGATGCCCAGAAACTCATCGTCGCAAAAGACGACGGTTGCGCGCCAGCCACAGGCGCCGCATCTGCTGCGCCACGCTCAGTCAGTGGCTTGTGACGCCAGTTCACCAGTGGCGAATGCTGATTATTTCCGCCCAATTCGCAGCTGATATAGCCCGAACGAAGATAGCCTTCTTCCAGGCTGAGCACGTCGATCTCGTGAAGCTCCGCCAGATGGCGAGCGACCTTGTGAACCGGTCGGCTCGAGCCGAACAACACAATGGTATCGGGTCTGTTCTGCGCGATTTCGAATCTCAGCCAAGTTTCCCATTCCGACAGCGTTCCAGTGAAGTACACAGCGTTTCGAGGAGGTGCGAAAAGTTTGTCGCCGGCATTGAATACAACGCGGCGCGTCGCAAAACCGACAACCGACAAGGTTTCCTGCAACTCAGTGAAGAACGGTCCCACGGGCCCTTGCAGGAGGAGAACACGCATCACATCCTTTTGTGCGGCGGATGCGAGGCTGACAGCAAGACTGTCGGGCTCAACACGGCCGTTCACTGGGCAGCCACCAAAAGACCTCACAGCGTTCATGCCTGCCCCCCGATCATGGCAAACGGGGCGATAGAAAGGATCTTCCACGACTTTGCCGCTTGTGGTCGCTGTGAGCAGGCAAACATTCGAGTCTGTGGTTGGGGGCGGATCATTTTTGCCAGCCACCGTGGTGCCGCGCAGAAAGGACAGGATAAATATCTCGCAGCAATTGCTCGGATGGGACGAGACAAACCTGAGATTTCTTGGCTCCCACCTTTTCCTCCAGAAGCCCCAAACTCCGGAGTCCCTTGAGTCGGTTAATCACACCTGCTGGGCCGGAAAACGGTGTGCGTACATTCGCAACAGCCTGATAGACCGGAATACCACGTTCGGCGTTCTGGATTATGACAAGCAGCGCTTCATAAGCGCTCAGATTACTGCAGGCAAAGGCCAGGTTTTCATTGGCGCCAAGCTGCCTGAGATAATCCAACTCGGCACCTACAGCTTCCAGAATTAGCTGATTGCCCGGTACATGACCATCTTCTGCCATTCCCATCAGCCCTCCAGCCTTAACCGCCGCGCCCAAGCTGGGTCGGCCATGAAATTGAAGGAGGAAAAGCCAATAAAGGTTTCGGCCGATTTGTCCGGCAGCGGAAGGCCATATCTGTGCTCCGACTGGCTACAAGTCGCCAGATCGAAACACCGACGGAAATATATCGATAGATAAATAAAGGTATCTTTGTGATACATTCTGTTTCCAATGATTTAATAGAATACCCAACAATACCAGCGAGCACGGACCTTGCGTTCACACGGAGTTCCCAGGCATTCGAATGACATCAGCGGGTATCTCGATTTTTTCGTGTGGCACGCCAAGTATGGGTAGGCCATGAATTTGAAGGGAAAAAAACTAACAAAGGTTTCGAATAATTTACACGACGATTGAAGCTCATAACTGAGCGCCGCCGGCATAGAAGTTGGCGTCTTGGAAGTACGACAGCAATATCTCGAAAGTGATGTAATTATATCTTTATGATATGTATTGCTTCGAGGAAGTTTAATAAATATCCAACGACAGCAATGAGCGTGGACCTCGCGTTCACACCGAGTTCCCACGAAATCGGGCGATATCAGCAAATACCTCATTTTTTCATGTGCCGTATGCCTCCATGATGGAAACGTTGTCTTCCTTGGTCCAGAAGGCTCGCATGACAAAACGTGCCAGGGGGCTCATGTCGTTTGGAAGAGCAGAGGATTTGCTCAAGTTGGCGGAGATGGCTGCAGCGCGACCTGTCGGTGTGTCGCTAGCCGATATTGCCGAAGAATTCGGCGGCACCTACCGGCTGGCCTGATGGGTTCGGCGCGCATTCGTCGTGTCAGGCGTTTACCAGATTGATCTCGATGGTCCCCCGGCCTAGGTCCGGAGCGAGCCGAGCGCATTGAAAGGAATCCCATGTCCAGTCACGTTATCCCCGCCCCCGAGGTCCCCGCCATTCCGACCACTGCGGGCGGAACTTTCCCGGTTCGGCGGGTGTATTGCATCGGCCGCAACTTTGCGGCGCATGCGGTTGAAATGGGCCACGATCCCGACCGCGAACCTCCCTTCTTTTTCCAGAAGAACCCGAACAACCTGGACGCGTCGGGCGAGTTTCCCTACCCGCCGCACAGCACCGACGTGCACCACGAGGCCGAACTGCTTGTCGGATTGAAATCGGGCGGCACCAATATCCCGCTCGAAAGCGCCCTCGACCACGTCTGGGGCTATGGCGTGTCGCTGGACATGACGCGCCGTGACCTGCAGGGCGAGGCCAAGAAAATGGGCCGCCCGTGGGAAATCGGCAAGGCGTTCGAGCGGTCCGGCCCGGTTGGCCCATTGCGTCCGGTGTCCGAGGTGGGACATCCCGATCAGGGCCGGGTCGCGCTGAGTGTGAACGGTGAACTGAGGCAAGAGGGCGATCTGAACCAGATGATCTGGAAGGTGCCGGAAATGATCTCTTACCTTTCGGAATACTTCGAACTTCAGGCGGGCGATGTGATCATGGCGGGAACGCCTGCCGGCGTGAACGCCGTGCAACGCGGTGACGTGATGGAAGCGACGATCGAAGGGGTCGGAACGCTGACCGTCAAGGTCGTCTGACCAAGCCGCACACCAAAGGGACCGGGATGGTGCGGACCATCCCGTCCCGATCCTCGCGCGACACCGCCAGAACCTCCGCCCGGCACCCCGGCCGGTTTCACGCGACAGCGGCAGGTCATGTTGTCGTGCTGCGACGCAATGCGGCCGCGGCTTTGCTGCCCCTACCCGCGCCCCGCCTCAAGCCCCGTTTGCCTGCACCAGGTCCCAAAGCCACCGCGCAGTCCGCAACAGCTGCAGATCGCCCCCCACCGGTCCGACAAGCTGGACGCCCATGGGCAGCCCGTTGGGCGCAGTCAACAGCGGGAGGGTGATTGCAGGCGTCCCGGCCATTGTCCACAGACCGTTGAAGATGGAATCGCCCGTGGATCCCAGGCCCTCGGGTGCGGGGCCAAGAGCCGCCGGACACAAGATTGCGTCACACCGGGCGAATACCGGTTCAAGCGCCGCGCCTAGGGCGTCTTGATGCGCCAGTGCCGCAAGGTAGGTATGGGCAGGCATCTGCAACCCCTCCTCGATGGCCGCCCTCGTCGGCGGGCCGAGTTTGTCAGCGCCTGCTTCGAGATAACGGCGATAGTAATGGCCCATCTCGGCGGTGTTGATCACGGCGCGATGCGCCGCTGATTCCCCGAATACCCCCGGCAGGTCCGCGTCGATGACGCAGCCTCCCAACTGTGCCCGGAACGCGGCAAAGGCTTCGCGCAGGGCGCGATCAGCGCGATCCCAGCCGGGCAATTCCACGAAGGCCAGGACAGGGGGCCGGTCGCGGTCCGCCAGCGCCGTGTGCAACCGTTCTGCGCTGGATGCAGCGGGGGTTGGCCGGCCCTCGAACAAGGCCGTGGCAAGCAAGGCCGCGCCACCGGGGTCCCTGGCGAAGACCCCGACCGTATCGAGGCTGTGCGACTGCATCAGCACCCCATGCCGGGAAATGGCGTGCAGGCTTGGCTTGAACCCGGTGATCCCGCAAAACGATGCCGGGCGCACCACCGATCCGCCCGTCTGGGTTCCGATCGCCAAGGGGATCATACCATCCGCCACGGCCGCCGCGGAGCCCGAGGACGAGCCGCCCGGCGTGTGCCGCGGATTGTGCGGGTTGCGTGTCTTGTTGGGGTGAAGGAAGGCAAGCTCGGTCGTGACCGTCTTGCCGAACATGATCGCACCGGCAGCCTTGAGCCGAACGACCACGTCCGCATCGGCCTGCGGGACCCGTCCCGCATCGATGGGACAGCCGTTCCGTGTCGGGATGCCCGCGGTATCGATCACGTCCTTCACACCGACGGGCAGACCATGCAGCGGGCCAAGCGGATCGCCCGAGGCGCGCAGGCTGTCCAGCCGCTCGGCTTGCTGCAAGACGGCTTCGGCATCGAACCAGACCCACGCCTCGATCTCGGCCTCGCGGGCCTCGATCCGCGCGATGCAGGCCCGGGCCAGCTCAACCGCCGACAAGGCCCCGGTGGCAAGGCGGTCGCGCAGGTCGACTGCATCAAGGGTCGGCAATTGCGGGTCCGGGGTCATGAAGGTGTGTCCGATGCTATGGGTGTCAGGATATGACAACTTGCGCCACCCCAAGGCAAACCCCGAATACATGTCGATCGTCGCGGGTGACACCCGAACGGGCCCCTGCCCACCAAGGCTGCAAGGGGCAATATCGCCAAAGTGCACGCGACGCGGCGCTTGCGACGCCTGTTGTCGCGAATGTTCGGGTGCGTTGGGTTGCACATGGCCGTCCATTTCCCCCGGGCCCTGCGGAATGCGCCTGCAAAACTGCCCGATACCGGGCCGCACCGCGGAAATGCCGCCCAATTGTTGGGCATGCGAAAAAACCGCCGCCGCGCGCCGCTGAGCAGGCTTGGCCGGCCGCATCGGACAGGTAACGGTGAGGGTGTCGGGCACGGTTCCATCTCCTCCCTTCCTTCCCGGAACCGATGAACCGATAAGAATATCTTGCTGGCGGCCCGCCTCCTCGTCTCTCTTCCACATTGGTCGGGTCGCCAGTTCTTTTCCCGGAGTAGAAGCAGTCAGGGCCGCGCGCTCGGGTCATTGCTCCCTTCCAAGACGCATTGCGTCGAATGAAGGAGCAAGAGATGCAGGATTCCCATGGCTATGATGAACTCCGGCGCGAGGCGCGCATCGGTGGATTGGGCACCGAGGGTGACTATCGGGTCGCCGTCATCGACCTGAGCGATTTCGAAACCCGGAAATCCGATATTGCGGACCAACTGTGGGATGCCGCCACGACGCTTGGCCTGTTCCAGGTGACCGGCCACGGGATTCGCACCGAGCAGATCGAAGAGGCTTTCGCCCTGTCCGAGGCGTTTTTCGCACAAGATGCGGAGGCCAAGGCAAAGATGCCGCTCAGGCCCGGCACCAATGCCGGGTGGGAGTTCAAGTCACAGGTCCGCCCTTCGACCGGGACGCCCGACCAGAAGGAAAGCTATCAGATCACCCGCCCGCGGATGGACGGTCTTTGGCCCGAAGCCGATGCGATCCCCGGCTTTCGCGACAAGATGCTTGCCTTTGAGGCCGCGAACTGGGCGGTGGCGATGCGAGTGCTGAGCTGTTTCGCGATGAAACTGGGGTTTGACGAAGACCTGTTCGCCCGCGCCCATGACCCGGCCTCGCCCGAATACCAATCGACCCTGCGACTGATCCACTATCTGCCCATGGAAAACGCCAAGCCCGAGGATTTCCAGGGCTGGCGCGCGGGGGCCCATACGGATTTCGACTGCCTTACCTTGTTGCATCAGAAAACCGGGCAAGGCGGATTGCAGGTCTGCCCCGGTCACGCCGCCGAAGACGGCGCATGGACCAGCGTGGAACCGGTCACCGGCGTGATCACCTGCAATATCGGCGACATGCTGATGCGGTGGTCCGACGATCAGTTGTTGTCGAACCCGCACAGGGTGCGGATGCCGCGCGCCGATGAATACCTCGGGCCGCGCTATTCGATGCCTTTCTTTGCGCAGGCCAACAAGGATTTCGTGCTTCAGGGCCCCGCGCGGAAATACCCCGCGATCACCGCCGGCGACTACATTCTTGAACGCATAAGGGCCAATTACGATGCGCTGAAGACTGGTGCCTGAGGGACACAGACACATTTCCGCCATATTTCCGCCCCCTTTCCGACAGGATCGGGGCGGAGCGTGAAACACAAAGGGCAGCACTGAAAAAACGAGGAGCATGAATATGCCCCAACCAACTCAAACCCCGCCGAAACCCAAGGGTGCGAAAGACGGCAAGGACCGTCCCGCGCCTGTGCGCTTTTCGGACTGGGCCAGCATCTGATACGCTGCCGGGTGGAGGCGCCCGGCGATGACAGATGACAGCGATGGTGATCCGCTCACCGCGATCCGCAATATCGGCCCCGCATTGGCGGCAGACCTGACGCGCGCGGGCATTTCAACGGCCAGCGCCCTGCGCAGTGTCGGCGCGGACGAGGCCTACAGGCGTCTTCTGGCCAGCGGCACCCGGCCCCATTTCATCGGCTATTACGTGTTGCACATGGCGCTTCAGGGTCGCCCGTGGAACGACTGCAAGGGTGCAGAGAAAGACGCGTTGCGCGCGAAATTCGATGCCATGAAGGCCGGAATGCAGGGCCAGGGCAACGACAGCGCACTCGAACGCATCCTCGACCAGATCGGTGTCGGTGCGCGCCGCTGACGGCCCCCCTCCGGGCACCATCCCCCTGCGGCACGGTGAATGCGCCCGACTGCCCCGATGAACGGCCGTCCCGCATCGACTGATCTGGGTCAATTCACACCCGAGATCTGGCGGTAATCTTCCCCTCACACAGTCATTTGAACCGATCCGAGGGGAGGGCCTTTTCATGAGCCGTTTTTCAAGAATGCTCACATTGCTGATGGGGTGCGCGATGGGATTGCCGCTGGCGGCCGGCGCGCAAAGCATCGGGCAGACCGAATTCATGGACAGTTGCGCGCAATGCCATGGCGGCTCGGGCATGGGAGACGGGCCGCTGGCGGGGTATCTGAACACCGCGGTCCCCGACCTGACCCTTGTGCAAAACGCCAATGGCGGCGTTTTCCCGGTGACGGCCATGTACCGGATCATCGACGGCTCGGACACGTCGGGCGTTCACGGCACCAGCGACATGCCCGCATGGGGCCGCCGCTATGAGACGAGAGGCGCCGGTGTGGCCAACCCCGATTTCCGCGACGAAGAGGCCGCGACCTACGCACAATTCAGGATCCTGGCCCTGATCGAATACCTCGCCAGCATCCAGCAAGATTAAATCACCCAGGCCTTTTCGATCACGACAAAGGGCCGCCCCATATTCCGGGGCGGCCCTCATTTTCTGACACAAATCGGTTGGATCAGCCGACCAGTTCGAGACCCGAGAAGAAATAGGCGATCTCTTCGGCGGCGGTTTCGGGCGCGTCGGATCCGTGGACGGAGTTTTCGCCGACCGACTGGGCGAATTCCTTGCGGATGGTGCCCTCGGCCGCGTCAGCGGGGTTGGTGGCCCCCATTACTTCGCGGTAGGTCGCGATGGCGTTTTCGCCTTCGAGAACCTGCACGACGACAGGCTCGGACGCCATGAATTCACACAGTTCGCCGTAAAAGGGGCGTTCCTTGTGCACGGCGTAGAACACGCCGGCCTGCGCCATGGTCAGGTGAATGCGCTTTTGCGCGATGAT
>CAYWTM010000118.1:0-10542 GCA_964460185.1 uncultured Roseicyclus sp.
GCCCCGCGAACAAGCGACGGTTGCCCTCGACAGGGTCCTCGTCAACGCCATCGGCGATCAGGTGCTCTTCGCCCTCGGCGGCGATCTTATTGGTGGTCATGATGCTGTCCCCCCCCAGGCAGATATCGCCCTTGAACGTATGGGTCCGCGCCCGATTTGGGGCGCGGACCCATGTCTTGATTGGAATCCGGGGGGCTTTGCGCCCCCCGGCCGATCTCACATGTCGCCGTGGATCATGTCGTCGGCGATCTCGGCACCGGCGTTTTCCTGGAACCAGCGGGCGGCACCGGCGTGCCAGGGCATGACCGTGTTGCGATCCCAGAACTCGGGCAGCGTGGAGCGTGCTGCGCGGTGGGTGTTCACCATGCGCTCGTTGTCGGACATGACCGCATCGACGACAGCGTAGATGAAGCTCTCGGGCAGGTCGCAATTGGCGATGGCGAAGTTCCACATCGACACCGAACGGGCAGGTGCCTCGAGCGTGGTGTAGGTATCGGCGGCGATGTCGAAGGGCGCGACCGGGAAGGCGGCCGTGATCTGCGCCTGTTCTTCTTCGGTGAACTCGATGATGTTCACCTCCACCTGCGCTTCGAGTTGGCTGACCGCCGGAACCGGAACGCCCGCTGCGAATGCGATCACGTCAAGCAACCCGTCCTGCAGCTGGCTGCCCAGGTCGGACCAGCCGCCGTTGCGGCGCTCGAAGTTGATTCCCAGCTCTTCCATCATCCGCGGGAAGTAGGTGTCCGAGGTCGAACCCGCCGGCCCGAAGCCGATGCGTGCACCGTCGGGGATGTCGGCGACCGACGTGATGCCCGAAGAGGTCAGCGCGGTGATCGAGAACGGCGTCTGGTACATCGGGAACATCGCGCAGGCATTGGTCATGGCCAGACCGGGCGCGATCGGGTTGCCGCCGGCGATGGATTCCGCGGCAGGACCCATGGTCGTCATGCCGAACGGAAGCTCGCCGGTGTGCACCAGCGCCATGTTCTGCATCGGGCCGCCGGTCACCTCGGCAGCGCCGGAGACACTCAGGACGTCGGTCACGATACCGGCCCAGCCCGAGCCGTAGCCGAAATAGGTTCCACCCTGAGATCCTGTGCCAACAGTGAAATTCTCGGGCCAGCCCGTGCGGTCGTCCTGCGCGAAACCGGCGGTTGCGCCAGCGGTCAGTGCCGCAGCGGCCATCACGGCGGTCAGCCGCGCGTAAGCAATTTTCTGCATGTATTCCTCCACTATGGTTTGCCGTCCTCCTGCAGCGCGCTCTGGTCGGCACTGCACGGCATGCGCCCTTCCGGGCACACTGCGATGACGCTAAGAGCAGCAACATGCGTGGCTCAAGGGAAAAGCCGCGTGAAACGCCTCGTTCAGATTATACAATTTTTTTGATTAATCTTGGTCAGGCGGAAATCGACAGCCTTTCGAGGTTGTCGTTGAGCACGTCAAGGAAAGCATCCCTGGCCGGATGCCGCGTATCGCGGGGCCAGACCACGGACAACGCCAACTTGTCGCGCGCAAGCCCCGGCGGCAGGTTGAGGGGCACGAACGTGACCCCGCCCACAGCCAGTCGCGAGGCCCAACGGGGTACGATCGCCAATCCGATTCCGGTTGCGACCAGGCTCACGATCGTCTGTTTTTCCTCGGCGATCTGGGCCACGCGTGCGGTGTGGCCGGACTCAAGGAAAAGCTTCATCGTGAGGTCATGACTATGGGGTCTCGAACTGCGGTCCGGAACGATGAGCGGCTCATCGGCCATGTCCTCGACGGACAATACGGTGCGCGAGGCCAACGCGTGGGTATCAGGTACCGCAACAACGGCGGTCTCGTAGAACAGGAACCGGAAGGTCAGCCGTGGGTCGGCGGCATCGGGGGGGCGAACGATGGCCGCGTCGAGCCTGCCCGACAGCAGGCGGGGCAGGAGGCGAATGGTCTTCTGCTCGAGCAGCTCGATGTCGATCTCGGGATGGGCCTCGCGGAAATGCGGCAGAAACTGGGGCATCAGCCCGGCTGCGGCACTGTCGATCGCGCCGATCCTGAGGATGGGTGCATCGCCTTGCCGGTTTCCCTTGAACTCGGCCTCCAGGCGGTCGGCTCTCTCCACGATGTCACGAGCCGCCTCGACAAAGACCTGTCCGGCATCCGACAGCGATACGTGCCGCGTGGTACGGGCAAGCAGCCTGGTGCCCAACCTGTCCTCGAGGAGCTTGATCTGGCGGCTGAACGATGCCGGCAGCATGTCCATCTTTTGCGCCGCTTTCCCGAAATGGAGGGTGTCTGCGACGGCAATCAGGCATTTGAGTTGTCGGAGTTCCATCCAGGCCCGGATTATTGCGAAAATTTATATGATCAGTGCATCGTTGCTGGCGCGTCGTCAAGTTGCGACTGTGCCGCGATGCGCTGGCTCGCCGTGTCGGGCTATCGATGATTTGGGAGGCCACCATGAGAATTTATCGGATTGCCGCGATACCCGCCGACGGGATCGGACCGGAAGTGATCGAAGCGGGAGCCGAAGTCTTGTCGGCGCTCGAAAAGCGCGACGGAACCATCAGGTTCGACATGACGACTTTCGACTGGGGTTCGGACTACTACAAGAAGCACGGCGTCATGATGCCCGAGGACGGTCTGGAAAAACTCAAACCGTTCGACGCCATATACTTCGGCGCGGTCGGCGCGCCGGACGTTCCCGATCACATCACGCTCTGGGGGCTCCGCCTGCCGATCTGCCAGGGCTTCGACCAATATGCCAATGTCCGGCCGACCAGGATCATTCCGGGCGTCACCTCGCCCCTGCGCGACGTCGGTGTCGGCGATCTGGATTGGGTAATCGTACGGGAAAACTCCGAGGGCGAATACTCGGGGCATGGTGGGCGCGCGCACCGGGGCCTGCCGGAAGAGGTCGGCACCGAGGTGTCCATCTTCACGCGCGTGGGTGTCACCCGCATCATGCGCTATGCCTTTGCGCTGGCGCAGGCACGGCCGCGCAAGATGCTGACCGTGGTGACGAAATCCAACGCGCAGCGGTTCGGCATGGTCATGTGGGACGAGATCGCCGCCGAGGTCGCAGCAGAGTTCCCGGATGTGACATGGGACAAGATGCTGGTCGACGCGATGACCGTGCGGATGGTGAAGAACCCGCAATCGCTGGACACGATCGTGGCGACGAACCTGCACGCGGATATCTTGTCCGACCTTGCCGGGGCATTGGCCGGGTCGCTTGGTGTCGCGCCGACCGCAAACATCGACCCGGAACGTCGCTACCCCTCGATGTTCGAGCCGATCCACGGCTCGGCCTTCGACATCACGGGCAAGGGCATAGCCAACCCCGTCGCGACCTTCTGGACAGCCAGCCAGATGCTGGACCATCTTGGCGAAAGCGACGCGTCGGCCCGCCTGATGCGTGCGGTGGAGAAGGTCTGCGCAGAGGGAATTCTGACGCCTGACGTCGGCGGCAAGGCCACGACGCGCGAGGTTACCGAAGCAGTCTGCGACGCAATCCGCGGCGAAAACGTCTAGACCGCCCGGTTCCTGCGCAACGACGCGATGCTCGGTGCCCGGCCGGTCCGCGTCCTGATCTTTCCGGGCGCCGGGCTTCGGAAGGATTTCGCCGACATGTATCCAACCGAAGTCCCAGCCGCCCCCGGTGGTCCAGGCTGATCGCGCTGAGCAACGACCGCGCAGTCTCACAAACTTCTCTCGCCTTGCGACCCCGTTGCCCCTGCAAACCGAGTGCAAGCAAGGATTGCGCCAAGCAATGCGGCGCCGAGACTGGGTGTGGGTGCAATGTCGTTTGAAAGCCGGTTGTTCGCTGGCGTTTTATTGGTGATGCCAGCGGCGCTCCTGGCGTCGCGCTTTTTTTGGCGAAAACCATCATGATGGGTGATCATCCCGTTGATCATCATCCTGGGTTGGGCGGCATACTTCCTCTCCGTCATGATCCACTTCGAAGAGATGCATGAACTCGTGGAAGCCACGGAAAACCCAGGTCAGGGCCTCTTGGATCAGGCCTATTCTCACGGTGGACCCCTCGTGTTCGCGGCCCTCTTCGGATGGCTGGTCGCCCCGGCCTACGCTGCGCCATGGTGGCTCCTTTTCCTGGCGGCAACATGGCTCAGAAGCATGATCGCCCTGTCCGCCGAGCGGTCCCCGGGGCACCGGCGACGGGCAATCGGGGGGCGCGGGTCTTGCGCACGGCCGGACACTGCAATCCGGTAATATCTCAGTCGGGCGACAGGGCGATCGCGCGGGCCGTTGCGGGTCGCGCGACATTGCGCCCGATCCAGGCCATGACATTTGCGCAAGCGGTCAGCCGTTCATCCGCCATCATCGGCGCCATTCCTGCCCAGGCGACGGCGGCCATGTCTGCAATCGAATAGTCACCGACGATGTAGTCACGGCCTTCCAGCTGCCTGTCGAGAACACCGAACAGGCGCGCGGTCTCGTTCATGTAGCGGGTCTCGCCGTAGGGAACCTTTTCTGTCAGTCCCCGGAAATGGTTGGCCTGGCCCATCATCGGGCCAAGGCCGCCCATCTGCCAGTGCAGCCACTGCGCCACTTGCCACCGGTCCCGAAGGGTTTCGCCGCCGAACGTTCCCGTCCTTTCGGCGAGGTATTGCAAGATCGCGCCTGATTCCATCAGGCTGATCCCCGTCTCGTGATCGACGATGGCGGGGATCTTCGCGTTGGGCGAGATCTTGAGGTATTCGGGCTCATGCTGTTGGCCGGCACCGATATTCACCCAGGTGATTTCGTAATCGACGCCCATTTCCTCGAGAGCGATGGCCACCTTGTAGCCGTTGGGCGTTCCCCACAGATATGCGGTTATCATGTGTTTGTGTTCGGGGTTGTGTGCGTCCGCACAGCCTCGGCGGACGCGATCAGCGCATCGCGGACCGGGATGAAGTCGAAGCCGAACGTGCTTTCGGCCTTGGCACCGGAAACGGCAAGGGTGCGCCCGACATTCGCCAGAACGCCCTTCACGTCCCTTGAAAACAGACCCATGATCCGCAAGAGCCAGACCGGCGCCTCGCGCCCCGGTGTCTTGAGGGTGCCATCCCACCCCTTGAGGAATTCGGCAAGTTCGAGAAAGCGATACGTGCCGCTCGCGGCGGCGAACCGCTCGCCCTTCGTGGCTTCCAGGTCGATGGCCGCGACATGCATCCGCGCCACGTCCCGCACGTCGACCGCGACCATGTCCATCGGCGGCGCCATCGGGACCTTGCCGGTCATCAGCTGTTCGACCAGTTCCAGCGAGGAGCCAAAGCGCGCATCCATCGGCGGGCCGAAGACCGCGCCGGGGTTGATGGTGGTCAGGGCGATCTCGGGATGGTCGGCCACGAAGTCCCATGCCGCCTTTTCCGCAAGCGTCTTGGACGCCTCATAGGCGCCAACGGACGGGTCGTCCGGGCTGGTCCAGCATGTCTCGTCCGATTGCTGCATCTTGGGCTTGTCCGCCTGTTTGTAGATCGCCGCGCAGGAAGAGGTCAGGATCACGCGGCTGATCCCGGCGTCTCTGGCGGCGCGCATCGCCCGCAGCGTGCCGTCGACCGCAGGGCGGATCAGGTCCTGCGGGTCGTTCGGCTCGGTCAGCGGAAAGGGCGAGGCGGTGTGGATCAGCACGTCACAGCCCCTGAGCGCGTCCTGCCAGCCGTCGTCCCTGGTCAGGTCCAGCGTGGCGAACTCCAGCGCCGCGTCGGGGAACAGCCCCTGCAACTCGGCCTTCCGCTTGTCGGACCGGACCGAGGCGCGCACGTCGTAATCCTGCGCAAGCAGTTCCCGCACGATGTGTTTGGCGATGAAGCCGGAGGCGCCGGTCACGAAGACTTTGGTCATATGGGTATTCCTTTGACTATGCGACATGGGGGAGGCGAACCAGGCGCGCTGCGCGTTGTTCGGAGACCGGAAACCCCATCAGGTTGGCGGGCTTCGAGACGATAAAGAGAACCGACTTGCCGGCCATGTCGGCCTTCGCATGGCGGCGAATGACGGCGGATGTGATCATCGTCCCTCACTGAGATGGCTTTCGTTGATCTCAACATGGTGGCTTCTGCCGCCTCAGTCACTCGCAACCCGTGCCAGATGACTTGCGGGGTGCGCCAGATCAGGCCCGCGCCCGCTGCGCCTCGCGCCATGCCTCCGGCGTGGCACCGGTCCAGCGCCGAAACGCCCGGAAGAAGGAGTTCGGGTCTTCGAAACCGAGCAGGAAGCTGACCTCCGCCGCATTCAGGTTCGTGTTCTTCAGGTAATGCTGCGCCAGCCGCATGCGGGCGGAATTGAGGACGCCCAGCCAGGTTGTCCCTTCCTCGGACAACCGCCGCTGCAGGGACCGGCGGCTGACCGCGAGTTCACCGGCCACGTCGTCGATCTGGGTCCGCCCGCTGGGCAGCAGTTCCAGAAGGGCGTTCTCGATCCGGGCGCGCGTGCTCAGGTTTTCGCGGGCATCCTCCATCCGGCGGCGCAAACCGGGCTCGAACGCCTGCCACATCTGGTTGTCATGGGTCAGGAAGGGGCGCAGGGCGTCGACACGTTCAAGGCTGAAGGATGCGCTGTCGCCCAGATCCACCGGACATCCGAACCAGTCTTCGAAAGCCGGTTTTTCCGGCATCGGTCCCGGCAGGCAAACCGCCCGCGGGACAACACGATGGCGCGTCGCCCGCCGCAGGAGGTTCACCAGGAACACGATTTCGGTCGCCGCCATCACGACCGGAAGGTCCGGGCGATACTTGCAGCGGTAGGTGAACCGGGTGGCGTCGGCCTGCACTTCGACATCGAGGCTGAAGGCCCCGACAAGGTGTTTGAATTCCCCCAGCCGCTGCCCCGCCACGGTCATGTTGGGCGCGCACATGGCCGCGAAGAAGGCGGGGTCGAAATACTCGCTCGCCTCGACTTGCCCGAGCGTCAAGGCGAGCGTCCGAGACCGCGCCTCCGCTTCGAAACTTGCCCAAAGCGCGTAGAACGCATCCAGCGATATGCGCGAGCCTTCGCCGTCCAGCAGGCCGCCGGGCAACCCGGCACGCCGAAGCACGGCGACCCTGCTCAGGCCGAGATCGGCCAGGATCAGCCGCCAGACTTTTCCTACATGCACGGTCGGGTGGTCGGGCAGTCGCGGCATGGGCACCTCCGAGGTGCATGGATAAAGCAGGGAAATCGGTCAGCCAACTCCCGTCCGCGCCAATCCACTTGCCGTATATGCCAGGGTTCGGCGAGAAAACCGCGCGCCCGCCGTCACTGTCCGATCTTCGGGGAGCCGCGCAACGACCGATCCCGAGAGGATCAGCGCCTTGTGGCCAGGATCCTCGACCGGCGGGTGCATCGCCACGAGCGGGGCCATGACCGTGATCGAGCCGTGGACGACGCCGAAGGGCGCTTTGTCAATTCGTCGGGCCGGCGTCGTCATCGGACGATTTCGCATCATGGTGGGAGCCGTCGCAAAAGGGTTTGTTGGCCGAAGCCCCGCAGCGGCACAGCCCGAATTCGGGCGGCGTCGCGATGTCGGTCCCGTCAGCCGCGCTCAGGCGTGGGGCGTTCTCGACAATCAGCGGGCCGTTTTCGGCCGGTGTGATCTTGGGCAGGTCCGTCATCGGTGTGCCTTTCCGGTTTGGGTTTGCGTTATCTGGTGATCCCTGCGGATGTGCCGCGCCCCGCCAGCCAGACCCAAAAGCTCAGGAGAATGGCGCTGGCCGAGATGAGCGTCATCACAGTGCCGGGCACGAAATGGACGAAGCCGCCCAAATCCATGAACAGGAAATATCCGACATCGGCCAACCCGCCGACCATGGCCGTCACCCAGATCGCGGTCATGTTCCCGCGCCAGATGAAAACGGCGCCGATGGTCGTGGCAAGGCCGATCCACAACAGGTTGAACCCGTGTTGATTGATCACCGCGCCAACCGCAGCGTGATAGGTGTTTGCCAGCAAGGCCGGGTCCACCGCATCGGCGATCCCCGCGACGGCGCCTGGTGTTTCTTGGGCGATGGTCATGACACCCGCCAGCATGTGAACGAGCCCCCATATCACCCAAAGAACGGCGGCGACCTTGAGGACGGTGGTCTGTGTTTTCGTCATGGCGATACTCCTGCGGTGTTGGTGGCAAATCTCGGGCTCGGTTTTTTTGAGCGGTTTTCCTGAAGCCCGCGCCTCACGTGATAATCAAACCACGGTCTTGGCCGGGAGTTCGCGACGCTTGTCATCGCGTCGCCCGCAGCGATCATGTCGCCGCCGCCTCATCCCCGGGCGGGGTTGCGAGGCGACCGAGCACGTCATCCAAAGCGGCGATATCTTCGGGTCGGGTCAGGCGCTTGGCCTTGCTGTCCCAGGCCTCGTGCCATTTGCCGATGCCAAGCGTTGCGCGCAGATCGGCCCCGAAATGCGGCGCGAGCAATTCCTGGCTGGCCAGCACGTTGGCCCCCGCGCGCCCACCCGGTGAGGCCGCCAGCATCACCACCGGCTTGCCCTGCCAGAGGGCCCTGTCGATCCGGCTCATCCAGTCGAAGATGTTTTTCCAGGCGGCCGTGACAAAGCCGTTATGCTCGGCGAACGACACGAGGATCGCATCCGCCGCACCGATATTCGTGAAGAAATCTTGTGCCGCTGCCGGGATGCCACCTGCGCGTTCGCGGTCGATGGAATAGATCGGCATTTCGAAATCGTTCAGATCCGGCGTTTCGACCTTTGTGCCGGGGGCGGTTAGTTTTAGCCGTGCCGTCGCATGGTCGATCAGCGCGCGATTGATGGACGTGCGGCTGTTGCTGGCCGCAAAGGCGAGGATCTTCATGGAGTCTGCCTTGGCGAGCGTCATGTGGAGCGATTGCCGAACCACATCCGGCGCAAGAGACCGTCTTTCAGGACGAATTGATGATAGGCTGCCGCCGCGATGTGCAGCGCGATCAGCGCCACCAGGGCCACTGCGATGATGCCATGGGCCACGCGTGTCGGCATGGTGGTCAACTCGGGCGGCAATGTCTGTGCCGCGCCGCCGTAGACGATGGGAAACAGGCCCGCCCCGATGGCCGTGGCAAGCCCGGTCAGGACCATGCCCGCGATCAGGGCGTAAAAGCCCCAATGCGTCCAGCGCCCGATCCGGTCGAGCACGCCGTTGCCGGTCGTTGCATGGGGTGGGTGCGTGCTGCGTGTGCGGGTCACAAGCCGCACGATCAGCAAAACGCCGATACCCATGCCAAAGACCATGTGCCCGCCGAGACCCGAGAGCTTGTCCGGACTGTCAGGGGGCATGTCGGCAAGCACGAGGCCCCCGGCGGCCAGCGCGACAAGGATCATCAGCGCCATCAGCCAATGCAGCGCCACGAGCAACGGGTGATATCTTTGCATGGTCGGACATCTCTTTGTGAATACGGTCTTTGAACAGAATGCCCGCGCATCATTATGCGCACCACACAGCCAAATGCGCAGCTTGTGCGCGTTGATACGACATTGGGCCGATGCTACGGTTCGCCATGGACTACTGGACAGAACTCCGCACCGCGCTAACGCTTGCACGCCTGGGAACGGTCAGCGCCGCGGCCGAGGCGCTTGGCGTGCATCGCGCGACGGTGGGTCGCCATGTGGACACGCTGGAGGGCGCGTTCGGTGCGCCCCTGTTCCAGCGGCACGCGCGCGGCTATGCCCTGACCGATGCGGGCCGCGACATGCTGGAGGTCGCGGGCCGCGCGGATGAAATGTTCGCCGATCTGGCCGGTCGCGCGCGGGGCAAGGCGGGGCAACTGTCAGGCTCGCTGATCGTGACTGCGCTAGCCGGCATCGCCCCCCTCGTCATGCCAGCGATCCGCGCGTTCCACATTGCGCATCCGCAGATCGCGCTTGAATTCGTGGCCGGGGCCCAGTTGGCCCGGCTTGAACATGGCGAGGCGCATGTCGCCATCCGCGCCGGCGCAAAGCCGGAGGTGCCGGATTATGTCGTGACGCTGTTTCGCCGCCTGCGCTTCGGGCTTTATGCCAGTCAATCCTACATCGACCGCGCCGGAATGCCGGACCCGGACCGGCTGGACACTCATCGGTTCGTGGGAAACATCAGCGCGCCCGACCGCGTCCCGTTCGCCGGTTGGATGAAGGCGAATGTCCCGTCCGATGCCCTGGCCCTGCAAACGACCGATCTTCTGGTTCAGCACAGCGCGGTTTGCGATGGGCTGGGCCTGGGGTTCCTGGCAGAACATGATGCCTGCGTGCGGTCCGACCTGGTGGCGGTCATCCCGCCGGGCGATGCGTGGTCGGCGGCGCTGTGGACGGTGACCCATGTCGATCTGCACCGGACAACCAAGGTGCAGGCGTTTTTGCAGCACCTGAAGGCACGTCGGTAATATCAACCCGGCGCAGGCCGCAGGTGTCGGCATCGCTTGCATCTCTGCCTCGGGTTCGCTGGCTCGCGGGGCCCATCTCTTGGCGCGCCGGTCAAAGCATTCGACGCTGCATTCGACCGCCGCCCTGGCCCGCAACGCGGCGGTTTCCCAACCTCGCACATTTCGGGTATATGAAGGTCGATGAGGTCGCCAAAGGTCTGGAGGCGGGAGACGGACGACTTGTTCGGCGCCAGCC
>CAYWTM010000119.1:0-10408 GCA_964460185.1 uncultured Roseicyclus sp.
CCTCCCGAACGCGGCAACTCGTCTCGCCCCTGCGGCACAGAGATCCGTGGACGCCGTGCGCTTTGTGTACTATTGCATACCAAACTTTCCGACCAGGCGGGGATGCCATGACAGATCACACCACACCCGATATCATCTACACCAAGGTTGACGAAGCGCCCGAGCTTGCCTCGGCCTCGTTCTTGCCGATCATCCAGTCCTTTGCCAGTGCGGCGGGCGTCAGTGTCGGCACCAGGGATATCTCGCTGGCCGGACGCATCCTGGCCGCTTTTCCCGAGTATCTGACGCAAGAGCAGCGCCACTCCGATGACCTGGCCGAACTGGGCGATCTGGTGAAAACACCCGAAGCGAACGTGATCAAGCTGCCCAACATCTCGGCCTCGGTTCCGCAACTGATGGCGGCCGTAAAGGAACTGCAGCTCAAGGGCTATGCGATCCCGGACTATCCCGATGCGCCGGTCACGGACGCCGAGAAAGAAGCGCGCGCGCGCTATGACGCGATCAAGGGCTCGGCCGTGAACCCGGTCCTGCGGGAGGGCAATTCCGATCGGCGCGCCGCCAAGGCGGTCAAGGCCTTCGCCCAGGCCCACCCCCATCGGATGGGCGATTGGTCGGCGGACAGCAAGACCCGCGTGGCATCTATGTCGGGTGGCGATTTCCGCGCCAACGAGGCATCGGCCACCCTGGGTGCTGAAGCTACCGCCAAGATCGTGCTGATCGCAAAAGACGGAACCGAAACGGTGCTGAAGGACGGCGTCAGCTATCCCGCCGGCACGGTCGTTGACGCGACCTACATGTCGGTCAAGGCGCTGGACAGCTTCTTGACCGAAGAGATCGAAAGGACCCGCGCCGAAGGCGTCTTGTTCTCGCTTCACCTGAAGGCCACGATGATGAAGGTGTCGGACCCGATCATCTTTGGTCACGCCGTCAAGGCATGGCTGGCGCCCGTGTTCGAGGCGTTCGGCGACGAGATGGCAGAGCTTGGCGTGAACCCCAACTCAGGCCTCGGCGATCTGCTGGCGCGTGTGAAGGGCAATTCCGAGATCATGGCGGCGATCGAGGCAATCACGGCACAGCGCCCGCCGATGTACATGGTCGACAGTGATCGCGGCATCACGAACCTGCACGTGCCCTCCGACGTGATCATCGACGCCTCGATGCCGGCCCTGATCCGCGCCGGCGGCAAGGGGTGGGGCCCGGACGGCAAGGAACATGACACTGTCTGCGTCATCCCCGACAACAGCTATGCGCCCGTCTATGACGAAACCATCAAGTATTTCAAAGAAACCGGAAAGCTTGATCCGGCCACGGCAGGAACGGTGCAGAATATCGGTCTGATGGCGCAAAAGGCCGAGGAATACGGATCGCATCCGACCACCTTCGAGATCCCGGTGGACGGTGTTGTGCGGATGGTGCTGAAAGACGGCACGGTGCTGCATGAACATGCCGTTGATGCGGGCGACATCTGGCGGTCGGCCTCTACGCGAAAGGCGCCGATCGAAGACTGGGTGAACCTGGCCATCGCGCGTCAGCGCGCGGAAGGCTGCGAGGCGATCTTCTGGCTGGATGCCACGCGCGCCCATGATGCAGAGCTGATCAAATACGTCATGCCGATCCTCGAGGCTCGGGGCGTTGCCGACAAGTTCCGGATCATGGCCCCGCGTGAGGCGACCCGGGCCAGCCTGGAAACGATCCGCAAGGGCGAGAACTCCATCGCGGTCACCGGGAACGTGCTGCGCGACTACCTGACCGACTTGTTCCCGATCCTTGAACTGGCGACATCGGCGAAAATGCTGTCGATCGTGAAGCTGATGCAGGGCGGTGGCCTGTTCGAGACCGGGGCAGGCGGCTCGGCCCCCAAGCATGTGCAGCAGTTGCAGGAGGCGAACCACCTGCGCTGGGACAGCCTTGGTGAATTCTGCGCGCTGGGCGAAAGCTTCAAGTTCCTCGCCGAGGTGAAGGACAACGCCAAGGCGCGTGTCCTGGGCGACGCGGTCGAGGCCGCCACCCAGGGCGTTCTGGATCACGATCGCGGGCCCGGCCGCAAAGTTGGCCAGCCCGACAACCGTGACAGCCATTACTGGTTCGCCCGGTACTGGGCCGAGGCGCTGGCCGCGCAGACCGACGATACCGACCTGGCCGCACACTTCGCGCCAATGGCCAAGGCATTGGCGGACAATGAGGCGACGATCGTGGCCGAACTGGCCGCCCCGCGCGGCAAACCGGTCGATCTGGGTGGCTACTACCTGACGGATCCGGTCAAGGTTGCGGCAGTGATGCGGTCCTCCAGCACGCTGAACGGCATCATCGGCTGATCGCGTCGACCCGTGCGACGCCACCCTGAACCCCGCCCGAAAGGCGGGGTTTTCCTTTGTCCGCCGTCCGCACACAGGGCCTATGCGCGGATTCACAATGCCAAGCCCGGCAAACACGCCTAGACTGGCCACCGACACAGGAACGGAGAACCCGATGGCCGATGCTCAAATCCGCAAGATCCAGACGCAAGGCGTACACCACATCACGTTGATGGGTGCGGACCGGCAGACCTCGATCGATTTCTGGGAAGGTGTCCTGGGGATGCCCTTCATTTTCGATCAGCCCAATCTCGACAACCCGAACGAGGGGCATCTTTACTTTGATCCGGGCGATGGGCGGTTGATCACGATTTTCACCAACGAAGACCGCAAGCCGGACCCGACGCGCACCTCGACCGAGGCAGGCGCGGTGCATCACCTGGCGCTCAATGTCAGCCAGGCGAGTTTCTGGCAGGTGGAAAAGCGGCTTGATGCACGCGGCATCAAGCATTCCGGCCCGAAGGATCGGGGGTTCATGGATTCGATCTATTTCGAAGACCCACTCGGCTTTCTGATCGAACTGGCCAGCTACAGGTTCGAGCCGCCCGAGGGCTGCCGTCATGCCGATGTCATGATCGAGGCCCATCGCATCCGCGTGGCGCGTGGAGATCACCATATCGACCGCGAGCATCTTGCGGATGCAATCGAATTGCTGGTGGAACGCAGCCAGCAATCCCTTTCGGCCGACCGGTCGCCGCGCAATCCCTACTGACCGCCCGATACGGCCATTGTCACGCGCCCACCGCCCGTCGTGACCGGCCTGGCCCGCACACCAAACCGCGACGGGTTGCTGCAGGCCGGTGCCATCGCGCCGGACGGGCGCCATGGCGCGCCCGCGGGGGCAAACCGGAGCGCCGATGCCCACCGGACGCAGCCGCGCGGGCTCCGCGTGAAACCGGTCCATATCGATGATTTTTCGGTAAATTGGTGGAGCCTAGCGGGATCGAACCGCTGACCTCCTGCATGCCATGCAGGCGCTCTCCCAGCTGAGCTAAGGCCCCAATTCAAAGGGCCGTGACCGGCCCCTCAAGTGTGCTGCGGTGTAGTAGAGGGCGCGGACCAGTTCAAGGGAAAAATCACCCTTCTGGCCCGCACCTTTCCATGTCCGGATCAGTCGTCGTCGTCGTTGCCGGCAACATCCGCGATATCGTCAAGCGCGACGGTATCGCTGTCGTCGTCGTCTTCGAGGACATCATCATCCAGATCGACATCCGCATCATCTTCCTCGTCGATGTCCAGATCGTCGTCGAGCACCAGATCTTCATCTTCGGTATCTTCGACCTTGGCGCTTTTCTTGTCGGCCTTGTCCGCCACAAGGGTACGCGACCCTTTGCCGGTATCCAGCACCACAACCTCGCCGGTATAGGGGCTGACAATCGGGTTCCGGTTCATATCGTAGAACCGTTTTCCTGTTTTTGGGCAAACGCGTTTAACGCCCCATTCGTCTTTGGGCATGACACCCCCTTCAATCATCGGTATCGCGGGATGCGGACCTCTGCCATAGTAGTGGGGTCCTGTCAAACCCTGACCTGCGAGGCGGGGACGCGCATCGTTCGGAGCCTTCATTTGGCAACAAAACGGCCAAGTTCAACCCATGTTCTTCCGGGCCCCCCCCCGGTGGAGGTCTTGATGCGTCGGTCCACCCGCGCAAAGCGGTATTCATTGCGGGTTTCGCGCAGCGACGGGCGGGTCAGCCTGAGCCTTCCGGTCTGGGCGCCCGAAGCCGAAGCGCTGGCCTTTTTGCGCGAACGCGAAGCCTGGGTGAGGCGCCACCTGACGGAGGCGCCTCGAATCATGCATGCGTCGATCGGGGCCGAATTGCCGCTGGACGGCGTGGCGCGGCCGGTGACGGCGGGTGGCGGGCGGTCCGCCCGGTTCGTCGATGGGCGTATCGAGGTTCCCGACGGGCCGCGGCAGGGCCCCCGCATCAAGGCCTTGTTGAGCACGCTGGCGCGCGACAGGTTGTCTGCCGCGGTGGCCGCCCATGCCAAGGCGTTGGGCCGCGGACCCGGCAACCTGACCCTGCGCGATCCGCGCAGCCGCTGGGGAAGTTGTTCGTCGCGGGGCGACCTGATGTTTTCGTGGCGCCTGATCATGGCTCCGCCGGAGGTGCTGGACTACGTCGCCGCCCATGAGGTGGCGCATCTGGCCGAAATGAACCATTCGCCCGCATTCTGGTCGGTGTGCGCGCGTCTTTGCCCGGATTACGCGACCCATCGCGACTGGTTGCGGACACATGGCGCGACGCTGCTGGCATGGCGGTTCGACCTGGTCGAGGAGGATGACCCGTGCTGATGAACCCAAGGCCCACGGAAACCGGCGCGGCGGTGGCGCATGACCGTGTGTATCGTGCGCTCAGGACACGGATCATGCATGGTGAGGTTGGCCCCGGACAGGCGATGACGCTGCGCGGCGTGGGGGCGGAATTCGAGGTGTCCATGACGCCCGCGCGTGAGGCGATACGGCGTCTGGTCAGCGAGGGGGCGTTGTTCCTGTCATCATCGGGCCGGGTGTCGACGCCGGAACTGTCGAACGAGCGGATCGAGGAACTGGCGGCAATCCGGGCGCTGTTGGAACCGGAACTGGCGGCCCGTGCCCTGCCGCGCGCCCATCCGGCCCTGATCGAGCGGATGGAGACGATCAATGGCTCGATCGCGCAAGCCATCGCCCGGCGTGACGCGGTGGCCTATATCCGGCGCAATCTGGAGTTTCACCGCACCCTCTACCTGAGGGCTCAGGCGCCCGCGATGCTGGCCCTGGCGGAAACGGTCTGGCTGCAACTGGGGCCGACCATGCGCGCGCTTTACGGGCGGCTGAACCGGACGGAGTTGCCCCAGCATCACCAGTTGATCGTGGCGGCGCTGAAGGCGGGTGACGAGCCGGGGCTGAGACTGGCGGTGCGCGCAGATGTGACGCAGGGGTTGCGCCTGCTGGCAGGCTAGGCGCCCGCAGACCTCACCGACCCCGACCCCGACCCCGACCCCGACAGCGACGCTGGCGTGCACCGTACCCCGCCAAGCCCTTTGGCGCAGGTGGATGGGACAGGCTGGGGGTTTCCCACCCCCAGACCCCCGGCCATATTTCGGGGATAAAGATAACGCGGTCACTTCGCCCCCAAACAGGCATCGGGCAGCCAGCCGCCGAGGCCGCTGGCATTCGTGGTGCAACGCCAAGGCGGAGTGTCGGCGGGCAGCCTATCGGTCAGGCTTGGAGGACGGGCAGTGTGTCAGCTATGGATCGGACCATCGCCGCAGGCCAGTGCGGCCTCGCGCACGGCCTCGGAATAGGTCGGGTGCGCGTGGCAGGTCAGGGCGAGATCCTGGGCCGCGGCGCCGAATTCCATCGCGACGCAGATCTCGTGGATCAGATCGCCTGCCATCGGTCCGATGATATGGGCCCCCAGGATGCGGTCGGTTTCCTTGTCGGCCAGGATCTTGACGAAACCGTCGCCCGCGAAATTCGCCTTGGCGCGCCCGTTGCCCATGAACGAGAACTTGCCGACCTTGTAGGCGTGGCCTGCCTCTTTCAGCTGCTCTTCGGTCTGGCCCACGGTCGCGACTTCGGGGTGGGTGTAGATGACGCCGGGGATCACGCCGTAATTCACGTGCCCATGTTTGCCGGCGACGACCTCGGCCACGGCCATGCCTTCATCCTCGGCCTTGTGGGCCAACATGGGGCCCGCGATGGCGTCGCCGATGGCGTAGATGCCTTTGACGTTGGTCGCCCAATGGGCGTCGGTCGCGATCTGGCCGCGATCGGTCATTTCGACACCCAGTTCGGCCAGGCCGAGCCCGTCAGTATAGGGTTTGCGCCCAGTGGCAACCAGCACCACATCGGCATCCACCGTTGCCTCGCTGTCATCCTTGCGCAGCTTGTAGGTGACCTTGGCCTTTGTCTTGGTCGTCTCGACCTTTTGCACCGCTGCCCCAAGGGTGAAGCCGAGCCCCTGTTTTTGCAGCAGGCGCTGGAATGTCTTGGAGACCTCGGCATCCATGCCGGGGGTGATGTGGTCGAGGAATTCGATCACCTGCACCTCGCTGCCCAGTCGCGCATAGACCGAGCCCAGTTCGAGGCCGATCACGCCGGCGCCGATCACGACCATCTTCTTGGGGACCTTGGGCAGGCTCAGCGCGCCTTCGGATGTGACCACGATCTTTTCGTCGATCGTGATGCCCGGAAGCGCCGAGGGTTCGGAGCCGCTGGCGATGATGATATGTTTGGCATCGTGGATCTCGTCGCCGACCTTGACCTTGCCGGCCTGCGGGATGGAGCCCCAGCCCTTCAGCCAGTCGATCTTGTTTTTCTTGAACAGGAATTCGATGCCCTTGGTGTTCTGGCCGATCACGTCGTCCTTGTAGGCCTGCATCTTTGCCCAATCGACCGAGGGGCTTTTGCCCATCAGTCCCATCTTGGCGAAGTTGTGTTCGGCCTCGTGCAACTGGTGGCTGGCATGCAGCAGGGCCTTGGACGGGATGCAGCCAATGTTCAGGCACGTGCCGCCCAAGGTGTCGCGGCCCTCGACGCAGGCGGTCTTCAAGCCCAGTTGAGCGCAACGGATGGCGCAGACATAGCCGCCAGGACCGGAACCGATGATGATGACGTCATAGCTGGACATGAGATCTCCTTGCGCGTCTCAAAACTGTTTGGGGCAGGCTATGTATGCCATGGCATGCGAGCAACCCGTCTTTGGCAGGGTATGGCTTATTTTTCGGGGTATTTTGAGCGCGCGCGGTGTCGCAGGCCGCGGTGTGATCACAAAGTGCCGGGGCAGGCGGATGCCGCCTCAGGCCGCAGATGCTGCGCTCAGCAGGGCGGAAATCACCATCGTGACGGTTGCCAGGAACCCAAAGGCCCAGATCACGGATCGCCAGGGGCTCCACCCGAAGGCATAGGCCGGGATGTAGAGGATGCGGGCGGCCAGGTAGACCCAGGCACAAGACGCGGTCAGCGCCGAACCCGTTCCCGACATCACGACCACGACAACGGCAATGGTGAAGAGGATCAGCGCCTCGAAATGATTGTTCAATGCGCGATGCAGGCGTGCCGTGCGGGGGCTGAGCTGGTCCTCGAGAGCCCCACCAAGCCGCGCCCGGTCGCGGGGCGAGGTGGTGGTTTTCGGGCCCAGTTCAAGATTTGCCGGCACCGCCATCAAGGCGAACTGTACAGCCTGCAGCAAAAGCGCCAGAGCGAGAGCCATCAATTCATGGGACATGCCAAATCAGTCCTGCTGCTTGCGCCGTATCGCCATCGGGTGGGGACGTCTTGGTCACCATCGGCACGCGGTATGACCCGCGTGCGCGATGGTGGGCCACCAAGTCGACAACAAAATTTCATTCTCTTGCATTATGAATGCGCCAGAATGTCATTGCTGTCTCTATGCAGCCTGCCTCAGATGCGGTGATTTTTTTCCGTCATCTGAACGGAAGATGCAGGGAGAGCCATAATTTGTCCACAATAGGGTGTGGAGAAATCAGTTCCGGCCTTTTCTCCGAGAAAAGTGTGACATTATTGCCTTATTTCGGGCCATCTAACGCTGAAAATTTGAACTTTGGCGAATATGGCGTTGCGAATTCCGCATGTGCATTCCTGAAAACTGGCTCAAGACATGGCGTCCGGGGCCGGTTTTCCGCGCCAGGCAGATGCCTAGACGCGCCATGTCGGGATCGAAACGGGCACGCGAGATGCCCGTTTCCCCTGATCGAGCAAGGCTGTGTCCGCGCGGTGAATCAGAGATCCATCAACAGCCGACGCGGGTCTTCCAGTGCATCCTTGACCCGCACGAGGAAGGTGACCGCACCTTTGCCATCCACGATCCGGTGGTCATAGCTGAGCGCCAGATACATCATCGGACGGATCACGACCTGCCCGTTGATCGCCATCGGGCGGTCCTGGATCTTGTGCATTCCCAGAATGCCCGACTGCGGAGGATTGAGGATGGGCGACGACATCAAAGAGCCATAGACGCCCCCGTTCGAGATGGTGAAGGTGCCGCCCTGCATCTCGGCCATGGACAGTTTCCCATCGCGGGCGCGGCGGCCTTTTTCGGCGATCTCTTTCTCGATCTCGGCAAAGCTTTTCTGATCCACATCGCGGATGACCGGAACCACAAGGCCCTGTGGGGTGCCGGCGGCGATGCCCATATGGACGAAATTCTTGTAGACCACATCGGTGCCGTCAATCTCGGCGTTGACCTCGGGCACTTCCTTGAGGGCGTGCACGCAGGCCTTGGTGAAGAACGACATGAAGCCCAGACGCGCGCCGTGTTTTTTCTCGAACGCGTCCTTGTACTGGTTTCTGAGCGCCATCACCTCGGTCATGTCCACCTCGTTGTAGGTGGTCAGCATGGCGGCGTTGTTCTGGGCGTCTTTCAGCCGGCGCGCGATGGTCTGGCGCAAGCGGGTCATCTTGACCCGTTCCTCGCGCGCGGCATCCTCGACCGGGGCCGGTGCGCGCGGGGCCGCAGCGGGGGCCGGTGCGGCGGTGGGGGCGGGGGTGGCCACGGCTTTCATTACGTCTTCCTTCATGATCCGGCCGTCGCGGCCCGTGCCCTGAACCTGGTCAGGGGTCAGCCCTTTTTCCGCCATCAGCTTCTGGGCCGAGGGGGCGTTCTGGATGTCGGCGGCTTTTCCGGCCGCGGCCGTGGCTTGGGCCGCGGGGGCGGCCTGCGCCCCTGCGGAGGCGGGCGCGCTTGCGGCGGCACCGCTGGCGCCGATGACAGCCAGTTTCGCGCTGGCGTCGACGGTTGTGCCTTCGGCTGCCACGATCTCGGTCAGGATGCCTGCGGCGGGGGCGGGGACCTCGACCGATACCTTGTCGGTTTCGAGTTCACACAGCATTTCATCTTGTGCGACAGCGTCGCCAACGGCCTTGAACCACGTGGCAACGGTGGCTTCGGTCACGCTTTCGCCAAGGGTGGGCACCATCACGTCGATGCTGTCGCCGGCCCCTTTGGCCGGGGTGTCGCTGCCGGGCTGCGGTGCGGCCGCTTTTTCGGCCGGGGCGGGTGCCGCTGCGGCACCGCCTTCGGTCAGGGTGGCCAGCAGGGCATCGACCCCGACGGTTTCGCCTTCGCCGACGACGATTTCGCCCAGGACACCAGCTGCGGGCGAGGGCACCTCGACCGTCACCTTGTCGGTTTCCAGTTCACACAGCATTTCATCGACCGCCACCGCGTCACCGGGTTTCTTGAACCAGGTGGCAACGGTTGCCTCGGTGACGCTTTCGCCCAGGGTGGGGACGCGGACTTCTATAGACATGGTTCTTTACCCTTCGATGGTCAGCGCATCGTTCACGAGCGCGTTTTGTTGGGATTTGTGCTGGCTGGCGAGCCCTGTCGCAGGCGACGCCGAGGCAGGACGCCCGGCATAGACGGGGCGGGTGTGTTTGGCACCGATGCGGGTCAGGGCCCATTCCAGGTTCGGCTCGACAAAGCTCCAGCCGCCCTGGTTCTTGGGTTCTTCCTGACACCATACGATTTCTGCCTGCTTGAAGCGTTCCAGTTCCTTGACCAGCGCAAGCGCGGGGAAAGGATAGAACTGTTCAAGCCTGAGCAGGTAGACATCGTTGATGCCGCGCCTGTCGCGTTCCTCGAGCAGGTCGAAATAGACCTTGCCCGAGCAGATGACGACGCGCTTGATCTTGTCGTCGGCCGCCAGGGTGGTGTCGGAATTGCCCTTCTGCGCATCATCCCAAAGCACCCGGTGAAAGGACGACCCGGTGGTGAAATCGGCCGCTTCGCTGATCGCCAGCTTGTGGCGCAGCAACGATTTGGGCGTCATCAGCACCAGTGGCTTTCGGTAGCTGCGGTGCAACTGCCGGCGCAGGATGTGGAAATAGTTCGCCGGCGTCGTGCAGTTGGCGACGATCCAGTTGTCTTCGGCGGACATCTGCAGGAAACGTTCCAGTCGGGCGGATGAATGTTCCGGCCCCTGGCCTTCGAACCCATGCGGCAGCAGCATGACCAGCCCCGACATTCGCAGCCACTTGCGTTCACCCGAACTGATGAACTGGTCGAACATGATCTGCGCGCCATTGGCGAAATCGCCGAACTGCGC
>CAYWTM010000120.1:0-9811 GCA_964460185.1 uncultured Roseicyclus sp.
TAGATGACAGCTTGTTCTAATTATTGATTGGGCCGCGTCAGCGCCCAGTTATCCGCTGACCGTTCGACCAAATTACGACGAGCGATGTGCGCAAAGGGCGAGAATCTGCCATTGGCTCGCTGTGCTTGAATGACCGCTCAGGCCGAAAAGCGCCGTTCGATAAACTAGGATCAACTGCGTCACTGACCTGCCACGGAGCACGTCTCACCCCTTAACAAACCCCTAACAGAATCCCGTTTCCCCAACAATTCCAGCCCCTTACCCCCCGGTTGCAACCCTGCAACCCGAGGTCTTCAGGCCACCATCTGCTCCGCCTTCTTCAGGTCGACGGACACCAGCTGGCTCACGCCTTGCTCGCCCATGGTGACCCCGAACAGGCGGTCCATGCGGGCCATCGTGACGGCGTGGTGGGTGATGATCAGGAACCGGGTGTCGGTCTGGCGGGTCATCTCGTCCAGCAGGTCGCAGAACCGGGTCACGTTGGCGTCGTCCAGCGGCGCGTCGACCTCGTCCAGCACGCAGATCGGCGCCGGATTGGCCAGGAACACCCCGAAGATCAGGGCCAGCGCCGTCAGGGTCTGCTCCCCCCCCGACAAGAGCGACAGGGTCGACAGTTTCTTGCCCGGCGGCTGGCACAGGATCTCCAGCCCCGCTTCCAGCGGGTCGTCGGATTCCACCAGCACCAACCGCGCCTCGCCCCCGCCGAACAGATGGGTGAACAGCTTGGTGAAGTTCGCGTTCACGGTGTCGAACGCCACCAGCAACCGCTCGCGCCCTTCCTTGTTGAGCGACGCGATCCCCGTTCTCAGCTTCCCGATCGCAGCCTCGAGGTCGGCCTTCTCCGTCGCCAGCGTGTCATGTTCTTCCTGCACCTCGCGCGCGTCTTCCTCCGCCCGCAGGTTCACCGCGCCCAAGGCATCGCGCTGACGGCGCAGGCGATGCACGTCCGCCTCGATCACGTCCGACGACGGCATCGGGTCGGGCAGGTCGCCCAGGGTTTCGCGCAACTCTTCGGGCGATGTCTCCATCTCTTCCGCGATCCGGGCCGCCGCTGCCTCCACTCCCTCACGCGCCGCATCCCGGCGTGCCTCAGCTGCCGCACGCCCCTCGCGCGCATCGGACGCCAGGCGTTCCGCCTCACGCTCGTTCGTCACGCATTGCCGCAACAGGCCCTCAGCCGTCGAAACCTGGTCCGACGCCTCGGCCTTGCGCGCCTCGGCGGTGCGGATCGTGCCGGCCAGTCCTTCGCGCTTTTCGGCCAGATCGCCGGGTTTCAGGCGTGCGTCCTCAAGCGTCGTTTCGGTCTCCGCCCGGCGGGATTGCAGTTCGGCCAGGCGAGAGGCCGCGCTTTCCAGACGCTTGGACCATCCGGCGATTTCTTCGCCGATCTTCACGATACGCGCCTGCCGACGCGCGCCGTCACGCTTGAGTTCGTCATGGGCGGTACGGCGGGCCAGCATGGTCATCCGCGCGGCTTCGACCGTTGTGCGAATGTCTTCCAGACGCGCGCGGCAGGCCGCCAGATCCTCAAGCTCGTTGCGCGCGCCTTCGGACCGGGCCAATTCAGTCTCGGCCGCCTGGGCCTCATCCGCATGACGCGCGGCGGCGGCCTGAAGGGTTTCCAGCTTGCTGGTCAGAACACTGCGTTCGGCCTCGGCCCTGGACAGGGCGCGCGACGCATCGGCCAGCCTTGTGTCGGCATCGCGCCGCGCTGCCCGCGCGGCGGTATCGGCATCGGCCAGCGCCCGCAGGCGAGTGGCGAGACTGTCATGGGCCTGGCGGGCCGTCGCAGCCACCGCGGCAGCCGCATCGCGTTCGCCCTGCATTTCGGTGAGCCGGTTGGCCTGTTCCAGCCGCCGCGCCGCCGACGAAACAGCATCTGCGGCAGCGACGGAATACCCATCCCAACGCCATAGGTCGCCTTCGCGGCTGACGAGGCGCTGACCAGGTTGCAATCCCGCCTGCAGACGTGCGCCATCGGCCTGATCCACCAACCCGATCTGCGACAGACGGCGGGTCAGCAGCACCGGACCAGTTGCAACCTCGGAAATTGGCCGTGCCCCGGCGGGCAGGGCCGCGCTTGCGTCATAACCCGGCAGACCGGTCCAGCCGGTCGCGCCTGCAGTGATGGCCTCGCCGGCCTTGAGATCATCCGAAAGCGCGGCGCCCAATGCGGCTTCATAGCCTTTGGTCACGCTCATCCGATCAAGGATCTGATCGCCCGCACCGCGTTCGCGTTCCAGAAGACGGGTCAGCGCGGCGACCTCGGCCTCGATCGTCGCCGCCTTGCCCTCGGCATCGGCGCGGGCGGCCCGCGCCTCGGCCTCAAGTGTTTGCGCATCGGCACGCGCGGCTTCGGTTTCGGTCAGTGTCTGTTCGGCACGGGCCGCCAGATCGGTGGCCTGGCTGAGCGCCGTTTCCGCGATCTCGACATCGCGGGCGATTGTCCCGAGCCGGTTGCCCGCTTCTTCGGCGGCCTGTGACGCGGATTGCGCTTCGGCCGCGTGGCGTTGACGAGCCTTTTGGGCGTCTGCAACCCGACGGTCAGCCGATTGATGACGGGCGGCCAGCCGCGCCGCTTCTTCGGTCGCCTCGGCGAGATCCTGTTCGCGCGTGCGCAGAACGGTCGCTGCATCCTCTGCCTCGGCGAGGGCGGCCGCGAGGGCATCGTCATGTCCCTCGCTTTCGACAGTCAGGCCGTGACGTTCTTCTTCCAGTCGGTAAATCGTGTCGCCCGCATCGGCATTCAGCGCACCTTCGCGGTCGATGTCGTGGACCAACTGGTCGAGCCGGTTTTCCAGCGTCACCACTGCGTCACGGGCCCGCGCCATATCGGCATCAATCGAATCGCGTTCCACCATCAGGCGCTGCAAGACGGCGGCGGCGATGGCCTCTTCCTCACGCAGGGGTGGAAGCTTGCCTTCGGCGTGTTCGCGCTGTGAGGCGGCCTCGCGGGCCGCGGCCTCCAGCCGGGACGCGCCAGTCAGCGCGTTGCGCAAGACAGCCTCGGCCCTTTGTTCGGCCTGTTGTGCGTCGCGCCAGCGCAGATACAAAAGTAACCCCTCGACATGGCGCAGTTCGGCACCGATTTCGCGGTAGCGCTGCGCCTGCCGGGCCTGCCGCGCCAGCGTGGTCAGCTGCGTGGCCATCTGTTCCAGCACATCCTCGACCCGGGCGAGGTTGGTTTCGGCCCCTTTCAGCTTCAGTTCGGCTTCATGGCGGCGCTGGTAGAGGCCCGAGATTCCCGCCGCCTCTTCCAGCACCCGCCGCCGCGCCTTGGGCCGCGCGTTGATCAATTCCGAAATCTGTCCCTGACGCACCAGCGCCGGCGAATGCGCCCCGGTCGAGGCATCCGCGAACAGCATCTGCACATCGCGCGCACGTACATCCTTGCCGTTCAGTTTGTACGCCGAACCGGCATCCCGCGTGATCCGACGGGTGATGTCAATCATGTCTTCGTCATTGAACCCGGCAGGGGCCAGACGGTCCGTGTTGTCCATCTGAAGCACGACTTCCGCGAAGTTGCGGGCCCCCCGTGTGGCCGCCCCTGCAAAGATCACGTCATCCATGCCGCCGCCACGCATGGCCGTGGGACGGTTTTCACCCATGACCCAGCGCAGCGCTTCGAGCAGGTTGGATTTCCCGCAGCCATTGGGCCCGACAACACCGGTCAACCCGTTCTGGATCACCAGATCCGTCGGATCCACAAAGCTCTTGAAACCGTTCAGTCGCAACCGCGTAAAGCGCATGGCCTGTTTTCCTTGGTCATTGCCCCGCTGACGGGCCCGCCTTTGGGATCATATCCTACCCTGCAGTCTGCTGCCCGAGTCAACGCCTGAGCACTTTATATGGCCAGTTTTGAAAGTTTATCCCCAAGATATATTGCCTGGGTCAACATCTAGCGACCTGCCGATACCCCTTTTGGCACGGACGAATCACTCCGGCCGCGCCCGATGCCACCTTGTCGGCCGATCTGGAACTGGCGGCGGATGGCGGGGTCGTTGCCCTGCTGCGCAATACGCCGGTCAGCGGCCTTCTGGGCGCCTCCGGGACCAAGCTGTTGCAGACATGCCGATGACGTTTCCCCGGTTATTGAGATTACGAAGCGTCGATGCTATTTTGGGCGTAGCCCGGCGCCGGGGACATGCAGGCGCAAACCCGATAGGAGGACACTGTCCTGACCGGACTGACCCAGGCAGTGGCGAGCCCCACTGCAAACAGTGCAGCAAGCCTGCACGAAACAGACGCAGCAACCAGCGAAGCGCTGCTTGCGCGTATTCTGACCTCACTCGATGATGACAAGGCCGAAGACGTCGTGCAGATCGACCTGCGCGGCAAGACCTCGATCGCCGATTCCATGGTGATCGCGACCGGGCGCTCGTCCCGGCAGGTTGCGGCCATATCCGAGAAACTGGTGGACAACCTCAAGCAGGAGTTCCGGATTTCATGCAAGGTCGAAGGCAAGGATGCCGGCGATTGGGTGCTGATCGATGCGGGTGACGTGATCGTCCACATTTTCCGGCCCGAAGTGCGTGAATTCTACCAGATCGAGAAGATGTGGATGCCTGCGGGCGGCACAGGCGCGACGCAGTAGCGGCGGGGCCTGGCGCCCATGCGGGTCCATATCTGTGCCGTCGGGCGCCTTCGTGGCGGCCCGGAACAGCAGCTGATTGACGATTATCTGACGCGGTTCGACCGGACGGGTCGCGCGCTTGGCCTGACACTCGGCGGCGTTCAGGAAGTCGAGGACCGCAAAGGCGGGGGGATGGCGGCCGAGGCCGATCTGCTGCGCCGGTCGCTTCCCAAGACGGGGCGGCTTTGGGTTCTGGATGAACGCGGCCAGACCCTCACCTCACCCGAATTTTCCGACAGATTGGGGGCCCTGCGCGATCAGGGCACCGGCGATCTGGCGATTTGCATCGGCGGGGCCGATGGCCTGCACCCCGATCTGCGAGCCGAATCCGACATGGCCCTGTCCTTTGGTCGGATGGTCTGGCCCCATTTGCTGGCGCGCGTGATGTTGAGTGAACAGCTCTATCGCGCAGCGTCGATCCTTGCCGGCAGCCCTTACCATCGCGCGTGAATGCGCCCCGTCTCAGCGGTTCAGGATATCTTGATGATACCGCCGCAACAGAACCAGCCCCAGCGCGAGCGGTATAAGCGACCAGGCCAGCACAAGCAGAACGGAAACATAATCAGGCTCATATCCGGGATAAACGCCCGCCCGAAACGCGCCCGTTATGTGAATCCACGGCAAATACCACATGTAGCCCTGCACGTTTTCCGGGAGGTTTTCGTAGAGGAAGATCACGCCTGCGACCAGAAACAGGGGCCGGGTGACGATGCCCCAGATCTGGCCCCAGGCCGGGAACAGCCCCACCAACAGGCAATTCAAGACCCCCAGTCCAAGCCCCAGCAGTCCTGCCATGCAGACAGCCAGGATCATCGGGCCAAATTCCAGAATCGCCGTTGCGTCGGTGAATTGAAGGACCGCGAAAAAGACGATCACCAAAACCACCATCCCGGTCAGGAAATTCAGCACGAACCGCGCCAGGATCGCGTCGATCCACGACACGGCGGGATAGAACAAGAGCGGCTTTGAAAACGTGATCGCGTTCTGCACCTGCCCGGCGACGTTCGAGGCGATTGTGAACGGAAGAAATCCCGACGCGTAAAACAGCACGAACGAATTCCCGATTGGCGGGGTGCGTATGATCAGCGAAAACACCGCCGACAGCACGATGATCGCGCCGATGGGTTCCACCAGGGCCCAGATATAGCCACCCGGGGTCCGCCCGTAGCGCGTCGACATTTCGCGCAACATCAGGGCCACGATCGACCGCAGGCTGGCGAAGCGGCGTGACCTGTCGGATGCCTGGCCTTCCGGGCTTCGAGGCAAAGAGGGGTCTGTGGCGGTCAGGGCGCTCTCCGTTTTCGGGCCGTTCTGATAGCCTTCACGCCGCAAAATATGTATGATATCAATGACAAGATCAAATGTCACGAGCAGGTCCGGAAATTGACCGACGCAAAAGGACCTCAAAAAAAGCCCCCTGCGCCCGGTCCCGGGACGACACGCCCCGCATTGCAGCCAGCCAAAGGCCCCGCGCCGGCCGCGTCCCCGCAAAAACCGGCAGTGCCGCTTCCTGCCGTGCCGCCGCCGCAAACGCAAAGCCACCCACCGCAATTCAAACCGGCCGCTCGCCCCGCCAGGGCAAAGCGCCGGCACTTTGGCCTGGCGCTATCGCTTCTGGTGCTTGTTGTTGCCCCCGTGGCCGTCGTGGCTTTCTACCTCTACTTGTTCGCGCAAGATCAGTACGCATCCAGCACCGGGTTCACGGTTCGAACTGAAGAAACAGGATCCGCGACCGATATCCTGGGCGGGCTGTCCGGTTTCGCGGGATCTGGCGGCAGCGCCGATGGTGATATCCTTGTCGAATTCATTGTCAGCCAGGACCTGGTACGGCGGCTCAACCGGCGGCTCGATCTGGTGGCCCACTATTCTGCCTCCCATGAAACCGATCCGGTCTTTGCATTGCCAGCCGATGCCACGATCGAGGACCTGGTGTCCTACTGGCAGAGCGTGGTGCGGGTATCCTACAATCAGGGCAACGGCCTGATTGATCTGCGTGTTCTCGCGTTTGATCCCGTCACGGCACAAACGCTGGCCGAAGCGATCATTGAAGAGGGCCAGCAGCTGATCAACGAATTGAACGAGCAGGCCCGCTCGGACAGCATACGTTTCGCGGCCGACGATCTGGAGGCGGCGCTGGCCCGGCTGCGCGGCGCGCGCCTGGCCCTGACCGATTTCCGCACCCGGACCCAGATCGTGGATCCGGCCTCCGACCTGCAGGGGCGGATGGGGGTTCTCAACAACCTGCAGCAGCAGCTGGCCGAAGCCCTGATCGAATTCGATCTCCTGTCGGAAAACACCACCAACCCCAACGATCCGCGCCTGGTTCAGGCCGCCCGGCGGATCGAAGTGATCCGCCAACGCATCCAGCAAGAACGTCTGACCTTCACCTCGGAAGATATCGGCCAGAACGGCGAGGACTATCCGACCCTGATGGCCGAATTCGAAGGTCTGGCCGTGGATCGCGAGTTTGCCGAGGAAAGTTATCGCGCGGCGCTGACCGCGCTTGATGTGGCGCGCACAAATTCCGCCCGCCAAAGTCGGTATCTTGCGGTTTTCATCCGCCCGACACAGCCCGAAAGCGCTGAATTTCCGCGCCGCGAGATGATCATCGCCCTGACGCTTCTGTTCTTGTCACTGGGATGGGCCGTCATGGCGCTGATCTACTACAGCATCCGTGATCGTCAGTAGGGTCCGCGGCCATGATCCGCTTTGATCACCTGACCAAGAGTTTCCGGGTCAACGGGCAACGCACAGTTGTCATCGACAATCTGAACCTGACCGTGGAGACCGGAAAGTCGCTGGCTCTTCTGGGGCGCAACGGGGCCGGAAAATCCACCCTGATGCAGATCATAGCGGGCAACATGCGACCCGATACCGGGGCTGTTGTCAGCGATGGCACCATCTCGTGGCCGGTGGGATTGGCCGGCGCCGTGCACCCGCAATTGACGGGTGCACAGAACACGCGGTTCATCGCACGCGTCTACGGGGTCGACAGCGAGGAATTGATAGATTTTGTTCAGGATTTCGCCGATCTAGGTTCGCATTTTTCGATGCCCGTACGCACCTATTCCGCCGGAATGCGCAGCCGCCTGAACTTTGGCTTGTCGATGGGCATCAGGTTCGACACCTACCTGATCGACGAGGTTACGGGGGCCGGCGACTCCGCGTTTCGTGCAAAAAGTGTGGCGCTTTTTCGGGAACGAATGACCGGGTCCGACGCCATCATGGTGAATCACAATCTCGCCGAACTCAAGGATTACTGCAGCGCCGCGTTGGTGCTGGAACACGGAAAACTCACCTATTTCGAAGACCTTGACGAAGCGATCGCCGTTCACAGCGCCAATATGTCCTGACGCAATAGGCGCAAGACCGGGCCGGCACAGTTAATCCGATCGCAACAAAGTCTCCGGGTTTGCCACCAGACCACCACAATGGCCGCCCGCAAAGGGCCAAGCTTCTGCGTCAGATCGCGTCCATTGCCTGCAACCGGCATGGAGCAACGGATGTCTCACCTTTCGATCGAAGGACAATTTCAATCGGATCAGACGATCCTGGATCATGGCATTACGGACATCGTGATCCGCGAGACCACCAACGGGCCGGTTTTGTATACTGCATCCGGCCCCAGCGGGGGGGTTGCCGCCTATTCGATCAACGCCGATGGGGATCTCGCCCTCCTGGATTATGCGCATTTCGATGCCGCATGGTCAGCCGGCGCGATCGCCAATCTCTCTATCCTCGAAACCCTCACCGGACCGCAGCTTGTGGTGGCCACGGGCGGATCCGCCGACCTGGTGACATTTGCGTTGAACCCGGACGGAACGATCGGCGCATCGGCCACCATCACGGGGCGCGCCACCGCGGATGCTTCGGTGGTGGACGTGGCCCAGGTCGCCGGCGACACGGTTTTCCTGGCCAACCGCGAAACCGGTGCCGTCGAAGCTTACACACTGCAAGGCAACGCCCTGCAATACATTGACGCCATCTCGGATACGGACACAACCTATGCCGACGGCGTCTTTGCCCTGGAAACCGCGACGATCGTCGGAACCGATTACCTGATCGGCGCAGGCCAGGCCGATAAAGGTGTTACAACCTACAGGATCGAACAGGGCGGCCTTGTTCCCACCGGAAGCCTGGGCGTCAACGAAGGCATCGGGATCATGACGCCAAACGCGATGGAGACCGCTGGCGTCGCAGGGCGCAGTTTCGTACTTGTCGGTTCCGGCCCGGGGGGTGGGATCGGTCAATCAGGCGCCATCACGGTGATGGAGATCCTGGCCGATGGCCAGCTGATGCTGACCGATCATGTCATGGATACCCTCGATACACGCTTTGGCCAGATCCAGAGCCTCGAGGTTATCGAGGCCAGCGGCAGAACCTATGTCGTCGCCGGGGGTGGCGATGACGGGATCACCCTGTTTGTCCTGATGCCCAACGGCCGGCTTCAGATCTTGGATGTCCTGCCCGATACCCTGTCCAACAATCTCGACAATGTCAGCGCCATCGCGGCCTACCATGATGGCAGTGGCGTGAACGTCTTCGTGTCGTCCGAAACCAGCGCGGGTTTGACCCATGTCAGTTTTGGCACCTCAGGCCATGGCGTGGTTCAGGTTGCCCCCGATACGGGCATGTCGCAGGGCGGTACTGCCCTGGACGACATCCTTGTTGGCGGACAGGGCAATGACAGCCTGAACGGCGCGTCCGGCAATGACATACTGGAAGACGGCAACGGCAGCGACACCCTGACAGGCGGCGGGGGAAATGATGTCTTCGTCCTACGCGCCGACGGGTCAACGGATCTCATCACCGATTTCCAATACGGCCTTGACAGACTGGACCTATCGGACTGGCCGTTCTTGTACGACCCGACCCGTTTGATCGTTCAGAGCACGACACTCGGTGCCGTCATCAACTGGCGAGACGAGGTCCTCGAAATCCAGACGCTGAACGGTACGTCCTTGTCAGCGGCCCAGGTCTCGGCGTCGGTCCTGGCCGCCCCCCACCGCGTGCCGGTGTTTTCGGTGAATGCCCTGAACGATCCCGACGAAACGCTGGACGGCACACCGGGCGACGACAGCCTGAACGGCGCAGAAGGCAATGACACCCTGAACGGTCTCGGAGGCGATGACACGCTCGAAGGGGGCGAGGGCGATGACTTGCTGGCCGGCGGCGCGG
>CAYWTM010000120.1:9911-10392 GCA_964460185.1 uncultured Roseicyclus sp.
ATCTCTACGATGGCGGCGCAGGCAACGACACGCTCGAAGGGGGGGCGGGCGATGACACGCTCGAAGGGGGCGAGGGCGATGACTTGCTGGCCGGCGGCGCGGGCGCGGATCACATGGATGGCGGCACGGGCATCGATACCGCCGATTACTCCACCGCCACCTCGGGCTCGGGTATCCGTCTGGATGTCTTCAACCCTGACGGGACGGCCCGGGCGGGCATCATGAACTGGGGCTATGCGGGCGGGGACGACCTGCTCAACATCGAGAACATCATCGGGTCCCCATTCAACGACACCATGGTGGGAACCCACGGCGACAACACCTTCCACGGCGGCGATGGCAATGACGTGTTCTGGGCAAACAACGGCAATGACACCGTCTATGGCGAAGCCGGAAACGACATCTTCAAGGCCAGCAACGGCGATGATCTCTACGATGGCGGCGCAGGCAACGACACGCTCGAAGGGGGGGCGGGCGATGA
>CAYWTM010000121.1:0-10268 GCA_964460185.1 uncultured Roseicyclus sp.
AATGCTGGCTGACCCGAGGAGATCGCTGAATGCCCTTGAACGCAGCCACCGAGGCCGCGCGGTTGTCTACTGCGCCGATGATGGATTGGACAGATCGCCATTGCCGGTATCTGCACCGTTTGATGTCGCGTCACGCGCTTCTCTACACCGAGATGGTGACCGCGCCCGCGGTCCTTCACGGCGATCGGGACCGGCTCTTGTCGTATGACGATGCCGAACATCCTGTGGCCCTTCAACTTGGCGGCTCGGACCCGGGCGAACTCGCCCAGGCCACCCGCATCGCTTCCGCTTACGGGTATGACGAGATCAACCTCAACGTAGGCTGCCCGTCTGACCGGGTGCAATCGGGATGTTTCGGGGCGGTCTTGATGGAACGGCCCGCTTTGGTGGCCGATTGCGTGGCCGCGATGATCGCCGAAAGCCCTGTCGAGGTGACCGTGAAATGCCGCATCGGCGTTGATGACCAGGTGCCGGAACAGGTGCTTCCCGATTTTCTGGAGACGATAGGCCGGGCAGGGGTGTGCCGCGTCACGATCCATGCGCGCAAGGCATGGCTGCAGGGGCTGAGCCCCAAGGAAAACCGCGATGTCCCGCCGCTTGACTACCCGCTGGTCCATCGCATGAAGCGCGCGTTTCCGGATATGCATCTGTCGATCAATGGCGGCATCACCTCGCTGGACGCCGCGCAGGAGCAGCTGGGCGCGGGACTGGACGGCGTCATGATCGGGCGGGCCGCCTATCATACACCTTGCGATATCTTGCTCGATGCGGACCGGCGCATTTTCGGGGACGCGTCGCCGTCCCGCACGGCCGAAGACGTGGTTCTGGCGATGCTGCCTTATATCGAGGCGCACCTGTCCGCCGGCGGACGCCTGAACCAGATCACGCGGCACATGTTGGGCCTGTTCGCGGGCCGGCCCGGTGCGCGCGGATGGAGGCGCACATTGAGCGAGGGCGCCCACCTCGACGGCGCCGGCCCCGCCCTGGTCGAGGCGGCCCTGGGCGACGTGATCGCGCGCGCGGCCTGACCGCAGGGCTTGGCCCTTTCGCTGCCGCAAAGGGTGCGCTAAGCGGCAAGCCTTAACCCATACCCCGGAGCCCCCCCCGACATGCCCGAATTCGCAGACCTGTTGCCCATGCTGGCGTTGATCCTTTTGATCGGCGCCCTGGCGGGTGTGATCGCGGGCCTATTGGGGGTCGGCGGCGGCATCGTTCTGGTGCCGGCCTTTTTCTTTGCGTTCGAGGGGCTTGGCTATTCGACGGACGGGTTGATGCAGATCTGTCTTGCGACCTCGCTCGCGACGATCGCGGTCACCTCGTTGCGATCCTTGCTGGCACATAACAAAAAGGGTGCCGTCGATTGGGACATCCTGCGCGGATGGGCGCCCGGCATCGCCATCGGGGCGATTCTCGGGGTGGTTGCGGCCTCGGGGCTGCGGGGTGAGGTCTTGATGGTGATCTTCGGGGTCCTGGGTCTCGCGGTGGGCCTTTACCTTGCCTTTGGCCGCCCAAGCTGGCGGTTGGGTGACGCGATGCCAACGGGCCTTGGCCGTGCGGTGGCCAGCCCGGTCCTGGGGTTCCTGTCGGTTCTGATGGGGATTGGCGGCGGCAGCTTTGGCGTGCCGCTGATGACCCTGTACAACGTACAGATACACCGGGCTGTTGCGACCGCTGCGGGCTTTGGCCTGCTGATCGCGGTGCCATCCGTGATCGGGTTCCTGTTGGTGCCGGGCGCGGGCGATGGGCGGCCGCCGTTCACCGTCGGACAGGTCAATCTCGTCGGCTTCGTCCTGGTCGTGGCGATGACCCTGATCACCACGCCCTGGGGGGTTCGCATGGCCCATGCGATGGATCCCAAGCCCCTCAAGCGCATCTTTGCGGTGTTCATCATGCTCATGGCGCTGAACATGCTGCGCAAGGCATTCCTGGGGTGAGCGGTTGCACGGAACGGGGCTGGCGGCGTTTCGGCCATGATCCCGGGATCGCCGCCTGGGCGGTGGCGGCGCGTGCGGCCGGGGCCGATGCCCTGCGCGATCCCGATCTGAGCCATTGGCACCAATGCGAAAACACCTGGTTCGTGGGGGTGGATGCCTTGCCCAATGACGCCACGGGCGCCGTGGCGGGCGTCGCGCTCGACGGGGCGGTGTGTGATGCCATTCGGGCGGCTTACGGGCCTTTGCCGCCGTTGCACCGGGCGCAGGTCTCTGCGGTGTTTCCCGGCTATCCCCGTCCCCGCGCGGGCGAGACCAAGGCCGCTTTCGGCTACCGTTTGCGTCGGGATGCCGCCCATGTGGACGGGCTGCTGCCCGTGGGTCCGGATCGTCAGCGGATGATCAGGGAACCGCACGCCTGGATCCTTGGCCTGCCGCTCAGCGAGGCCAGCGCGGATGCCGCCCCGCTTGTCATATGGGAGGGCAGCCACCGCATCATCGCCGACGCCTTTCGCGCGGCCCTGGATCCCCATGCCCCCGACACTTGGGACCAGGTCGATCTGACCGCTCCGTACCAGTCGGCCCGCCGCACGGTGTTCGACACCTGCCGCCGGGTCGAGATTGCCGCAAGACCGGGTGAGGCGTATCTGATCCACCGTCTGGCGCTGCACGGTGTGGCCCCCTGGGGGGCCACCGCAACGGCCGGGCCCGAGGGCCGCATGATCGCGTATTTCCGTCCGCCATGGGTGGGGGATCTTCGGGGCTGGCTGCAGTCGTCGACCTAGCCGCGCAACACCCGCGCTGCCCGGCCGCCGCGACGCTTGCCAAGACCGGCCGCGCGGCCGGGCAATTCCGTCATGACCTGCGACCTGTCCTCGGGCGACATTTTCGACCAGCGGGTGATCTCGTCGATTGTGCGAAAGCAGCCGGTGCAGATGCGTTCCGCCGGATGGACGACACAGATCTTGATGCAAGGGCTTTCGACCTCGGCGCGCGTCCAGACGGCGTCGGTATCGTTGCGCTGTGGGGGGGTGTCGCTCATGCGCCTGTCCGTCCTGCCTTTATGTGCCGCAACCTGTCGAGGGCTCCTTGCAGGATATAGCTTGCCGCGACCGCGTCGATCACCTCTGCGCGACGTTTTCGGGTCGTATCCGCCTCAAGCAGTGCTTTTTCTGCCGCAACCGTGCTGAGCCGTTCATCCCAGAACGCGATGGGCAGGCTGTCGAATGCGGGCAATCGGCTGAGGTTTCGGGCAAAAGCACGGGTCGATTGCGCACGCGGTCCCTCGGTGCCGTCCATGTTGGTGGGCAGGCCCAGGACAAGCCCACCGATCTCGCGGCTTGTGGCGATGTCCGCCAGCCGCGCGGCATCGAGCGTGAATTTCTGGCGTTTGACCGTCTCGACCGGCGTGGCCGAGGACAAAAGCCGGTCCGACAGCGCGACGCCGATGGTCTTGGTTCCCAGGTCCAGCCCCAGCAAGGCGCGCATGGGGGGCAGGGCGTCGCCCAGATCTTCGATCGTGGAGCAGATCATTCGCTGGCCTGCGCCAGGGGGGCGGCTGCGGCAGAGATCTCGTCCAGCGCCTCGGGCGCGTCTGCGAACAGCACCTGTGCTTCGTCATAGATGGCTTGTGCGGCCTCGGTCTGTCCCAGGACGATATAGGCTCCGATCAGGCGCGCCCAATCGGCGGGCGGTCCGCCTTCGCTGGCCAGGCGTGCGGCGAGCCCCTGAACCATGCCTTCGATCATCGCCAGCTGGTCCTCTGGCGCCATGTCCTGGGCGGCCGCGATGTCATCGGCCGTCGGGCCGCGCTGTGCCGGCATTGTGGACGCATCGAACGGCACGCCGGCAAGAAACGCCACCTCTTCGATCTGAAGCCGGATGGGGTCGATCCAGGGCGCATCCGGCGTGGAATCGGCCAACAGGTTGCGCCAGATCGGAAAGGCGAGATCGGGTCGGCCCTGCTGCGCGAACATCAGGCCCGCATAGTAACGCGCCGTGCCGTTGCGCGGCTCCAACTCCAGCGCGCGGGTCAGCGCCCGTTCCGCCTCGGGCGAGACATAGCCGCCCGCTGCCAGCACCATCATCTCGGCCAGGTCGACATAATGCCGTCCTGTCGCCTCGTCGCCCAAAAGCGCGATCAGGCGATCTTGCGCAAGATGGGCCGCGCGGAAATTGCCAAGTGCCGCCTCGTTCACCGCCAGAAGCGCCATGCCGTTCGCGTCGTCCGGGCGGCGTTCCATCACCGTGCGCAACTGTTCGACCAGCGCCTCGCGCTCGGGGTCTGGCACCAGTCCCTCGCGGAACGGAACCTGGGTTTCGGCTTCGGCCTGCGGGGGGCGGTTGGCGCGGGCGTCTTCCACAAGACTGATCCGGGTGGCCAGCGGCAGGTCGGGATACCCCGGAGCGCCGATCTGCAGGTAGACAAGGAAGGCCCCGGCGATGGTGGCGCCAACGCCGGCCCCGACGACGAGTTTGTCCAGCAAACCGCCCCTGGCAGAGGCGCGTTCGCCCATCTGGAGCGCCCGGTCCGCCTCCAGCACGCGGCGCGACACCTCGGTGCGCGCGCGCGCGGCTTCGTCCTCACTCAGGACACCGCGCGCCAGATCGCGTTCGACCTCCTTCAGCTGATCGCGGTACACCTGCAGATCATAGGCCGCAGCCGGCACGGATGCGCGCCGGGGGCGCAGGTAGGCGGCGATCAACGCAAGTGCCGTCATCGCGCAAAACGCCCCTGTCGCAATCCAGAATCCCATACCCAGACAGTTCCCAATTCCGTTTCTCTCCCCCCACATACGCATCATGATCGCGTTCGAAAAGGCGCGACCGATCAACACAGGGGGCGACATCTTGCGGCGGCGTCGGTTTTTGCTCAAGACAGGTCGCGCAGAGTATCCTGTTTCGATGGACTGTGCCGCACACCGTTCTGGCACCCGTAAGGAGGGTTGAGATGCGCCGCTATTCTGCCTTTGCCATTGCCCGCGAGGCCGCTCGCTTTCACCAGGGATGGGAACGGGCCTGGCGGTCGCCCGCGCCAAAGCCCTCGTATGACGTCATCATCGTGGGTGCCGGCGGGCATGGACTTGCCACTGCCTATTACCTTGGCAAAAACCACGGCATCCGCAATGTCGCGGTGATCGAAAAGGGCTGGCTGGGCGGGGGCAATACCGGTCGCAACACCACGATCATCCGCTCGAACTATCTTCAGGATCCCTCGGCCGCGATCTACGAAAAGGCGCGCAGCCTCTACGAGACCCTCAGCCAGGACCTGAACTACAACATCATGTTCAGCCCCCGGGGCGTGATGATGCTGGCCCAGACGCAGCACGAGATACGCGGCTACCAGCGCACCGCGCACGCCAATGCCTTGCAGGGGGTGACCACCGAATACATCAGCCCCGCCAAGGTCAAGCAACTGTGCCCGATCATCAATCTCGACGGGCCGCGCTACCCTGTTCTGGGCGCGCTGTGGCAGCCGCGCGGCGGCACGGCGCGTCATGATGCCGTGGCCTGGGGCTATGCGCGGGCGTGTTCCGACATGGGCATGGACATCATCCAGCAGACCGAGGTGACCGGCGTGCGCCGCGATGGCGGCAAGGTAACCGGCGTCGAGACGACCAAGGGCTTCATCGGCTGTTCCAAGCTGGGCGTCGTGGTCGCGGGCCATTCCGGTGTCGTGGCCGAGATGGCCGGTTTCCGTCTGCCCATCGAAAGCGTGGCGTTGCAGGCGCTGGTGTCCGAGCCGATCAAGCCCTGCATGGACGTGGTGGTGATGGCCAACACCGTTCACGGCTACATGAGCCAGTCCGACAAGGGCGAAATGGTCATCGGCGGCGGCGCGGATGGCTACAACAACTACACGCAGCGCGGGTCGTTCCACCATGTCGAGGAAACCGTGCGCGCGCTGGTCGAAACCTTTCCGATGATCAGCCGGCTGAAAATGCTGCGCTGGTGGGGCGGGATCGTCGACATGACCGGCGACCGGTCACCCATCATCTCGAAAACCCCGGTCGACAACATGTTCATCAATTGCGGCTGGGGCACCGGCGGGTTCAAGGCCATCCCCGGGTCCGGGTGGGCGATGGCCGAACTGATGGCCAAGGGCACGTCGCCGCTGGCCGATGCCTTCGGGCTGGAGCGGTTCCGCGAAGGCCGCTTCATCGACGAAAGTGTGGCGGCAGGGGTGGCGCATTGAGGATGCTGGCAATGACTTCACGCCGCGCCGGGTCCCCCCGGGGGGCGCCATGCTGACACGTGCGGAAAAACGGGCGGCCCATGCCCGCGCGCGGGCCTTCGTGTACGAAAGCCTCGCCAAGGCCGCCGGGGACCGCCCGGTCATGGCCGTCCAGGTGGGGGCCAATGACGGACAACTCTCCGACCCCCTGTTCCCCTATTTCGCCGGTCACGGCTGGCACGGCCTCCTGCTCGAGCCGAACCCGGTCTATTTCGCCCGGCTGGGCGACCTGCATGCCGCGCGCCCGCATGTCGTGCCCCGTCAGGTCGGGTGTTCGTCGTCCGCGGCCGAGATGACGTTGTTCTATCTCGACCCCGACCATGAGGATCTGTATCGCCGGGATGCGCGGGGCTGTGCCACGCTGGACCGCGCGCGCATGCGCGCGGCGCTCGAAAAGGAACGTGCCGACGTGCCCGAGGATCATATCGCGCAGGTCACGGTGCATCTGCGCCCCCTTGATGCGGTGCTGGCCGATGAGGGGATCACCACCGCCGATGTGCTGGTGATCGATGTGGAAGGCCACGAGCCCGAGGTTCTTGCGGGCTGCGATCTGGCGGCCCTGTCGCCCCGGCTGGTTGTGGTGGAACAAAATACCCGCTCGACACGGGGCGCCACACTGGCACCGCTGCGCGCGGCGGGGTTCCGGATCGCCAAGCTGGCGGGCGATGTCTATGCGTTCGCGCATGACTATCCCGACCGGGAGGGGGCAATCGACGCGCTGGTGTCGGCCGGTGGGACACGTGTGGATGGCTGATGTGTCCCGGCATGAGGCGGCGATGATCGCGCGCGCGCAGGGCAGGGCGGCCATTATTGGCGCATCCCATAGGTCCGGATCGGCCCTTTTTGGCCGAAACCGGCCTTGGCATGCTCATGATGTTGAACGGATAGCCAACCGGCGCATGCTGATCCCCACAGGAGTGGAGGAACCCTCATGGCTGAATACGAACATTTCACCAAGCCTCATGGCTATGCCCCGCCGGACCGGTCTGGCAGCGCGGCGGGCGCGATCATGCTGGTCGGCGGTATCATATTGCTGTTCTTGCTTGCCGTCATGCTTATGGGCGGCGGGGGCGCTGCCCCGGTCGATCCGGCCGCGGCCCCGGTTGTCGACAGCACGCCGGGACCGGCGGTCTCGCAATAATTCCAAAACCAACGGCTACCTCGTAGCGGGTGGGTGCCCTGTGGCGCCCGCCCGTTTTCGCGTGGCCACACCGGAGGCACGCGCATGCTGATCTTCACCTGTCCCTATTGCGGCGTGGAGGCCTGCGAAACCGAACTGGCCCCCGGCGGCGAGGCGCATCTCGAACGTTTCGGCCCCGGCTCGTCCGATGACGATTTCGAGCAATACCTGTTCCTGCGTCCCAACGTGAAGGGCGTGCATTTCGAACGCTGGCGCCATGCCTACGGGTGCGGAAAATGGTTTCTGGCCGCCCGCGACACCGCCACGCTCGAGGTCTTCGGCACCTATCGCGCGCAGGTCACCGAACCGCCCGCCGACATCATCGCCGCCATCCAATCCAAACGCCCTGACTGGAGCACCCAATGAGCACCCGTTTGGCCACAGGCGGTCGCCTGATCGACCGCTCGCACCACGTGAATTTCCGCTTCAACGGCAAGACCATGCGCGGCCATGCCGGCGACACGCTGGCCTCTGCGCTTCTGGCCAATGGCCAGACGATCATGGGCCGGTCGTTCAAGTATCATCGCCCGCGCGGCGTCATGACCAGTGGGGCGGAAGAACCCAACGCCCTGGTCAATCTGGGCGAGGGAGCGCGGTTGGAACCCAACCAGCGCGCCACCACCACCGAAGTGTTCGACGGGCTGACCGCCCGGTCGCAGAACCATTGGCCAAGCCTGGAATGGGACATCGGTGAAGTGAATGTGCTGGCCGCCCGGTTCCTGCCCGCGGGGTTCTACTACAAGACCTTCATCCACCCGCGCCCTGCGTGGAAGCATGTGTTCGAACCCTTCATCCGGCAATCCGCCGGTCTGGGGCAGGCGCCAAAGACGCGCGACGTGGACCGGTACGAACATTTCTACGCCCATGTGGACGTGGTGATCGCCGGCGGCGGTATCGCCGGCTTGCAGGCCGCGCTTGAGGCAGGGCGCGCCGGGGCCCGGGTGCTGCTGTGCGAGCAAACCGCCCATTGGGGGGGGCGCGCGCCGGTGGACGGGGTCGAGATCGACGGCGTCCCGGCCGAAGACTGGATCAACGCAACCGTTCAAGTGCTTGAAAGAATGGATAATGTCCATCTGCGGCCCCGCTGCATGGTCGCAGGCGTCTACGATCATGGCTATATCACCGCCTACGAGCGCGTGGCCGACCATGCGCCCGGCACCGATGCGCCGCGTCACCGGCTTTGGCGCATTCGCACCGGGCAGGTGATCGCCGCCACCGGGGCGCTGGAACGTCCGCTCAGCTTTCCGGGCAATGACAAACCGGGTGTGATGCTGGCCTCGGCCGCGCGGGATTACGTGGTCAATTACGGCGTGTCGGTGGGCGATCGTACGGTCATCGTGACCAATAACGATGACGCCTATCGCACGGCCCTTGCGATCAAGGCGGCGGGTCTGGATGTGCCATGCATCGTGGATGCGCGCCCGGATGCGGACGGCCCCCTTGTGCAAGAGGCACGCGCGCTTGGCATTCCGGTCAAGACGGGCATGGGTATTGCCAATGTGAAGGGGTTGCGTGGCGTCGTGTCGGTCCAACTGTGCCGCCAGGCCGGTGAGGGCGCCGTCGTCGAGAATGTCGTCTGTGACGCGGTCGCCATGTCGGGCGGCTGGTCGCCGGTGGTGCACCTGTGGTCCCATTGCGGGGGCAAGCTGACCTGGGATGCGGACCAGGCGTTCTTCCGCCCTGATCACGCGCGCCCGCCGACCAATCAAGATGGTGCCGGGTTCGTCGTCTGCGCGGGGGCGGCGGATGGCGCCCTCCACGCGGCCGACACGTTGCGAAATGCATCGCTCATGGCCCGCAAGGCCCTGGAAGTATGTGGAAAAAGTGCCCCGGATGCGCTGGTGTCCCAAGCCACCGCCGTTGCGGAATCGCCGATGGCGCCGATCTGGGTGATGCCGCAGGGCGCGGGCCCTGCCAAACGCGCCAAGATGTGGCTGGATTTTCAGAACGACGTCAAGGTGTCGGACGTGCAGCTGGCCGCCCGCGAAGGGTATGAAAGCGTTGAACACACCAAGCGTTACACCACGCTCGGCATGGCAACAGATCAGGGCAAGCTGAGCAATATCAACGGTCTCGCGATCCTTGCTGAAGCATTGGGTGAAGATATTCCACGCGTCGGCACAACCACCTTCCGCCCCCCATACACTCCGATTTCCATGGGCGCGATCGGGGGCGAGGCCCGCGACGAGATCTTTCAGCCGCTGCGCCGCACGCCGATCCATGGCTGGCACGAGGACAACAACGCCTACTGGGAACCGGTCGGCCATTGGCGGCGGCCCTATTGCTTTGCGAAACACGGCGAAAGCCACGCCGATGCCGTTGCGCGCGAAATCAATGCGACGCGCGGCAGCCTCGGCCTTCTGGATGCCTCGACCCTGGGCAAGATCATCGTCAAGGGCCCCGATGCGGGCCGGTTCATGGATATGCTCTACACCAACATGATGAGCAGCCTGAAACCGGGCCGGTGCCGGTATGGCCTCATGTGCAGCGAAAACGGCTTTCTCAGCGATGACGGGGTTGTCGCCCGTATCGATGATGACACGTTCTTGTGCCACACCACCACGGGCGGCGCGGACAGGATCCATGCCCACATGGAAGACTGGCTGCAATGCGAATGGTGGGATTGGCAGGTCTACACCGCCAACGTGACCGAACAATGGGCCCAGATCGCGGTGGTCGGGCCCAAGGCGCGGGCGGTTCTGGAAAAACTGGGCTCGGATCTGGACCTCGGCAACGACGCGCTGCCCTTCATGGCATGGGCCGAAGGCAGGATCGGCGGGTTCGACGCGCGGGTGTTCCGGATCTCGTTCTCGGGCGAGCTGAGTTTCGAGGTTGCGGTGCCGGCCTCCCAGGGCCGGGCCTTCTGGGATGCCCTGCACGCGGCGGGCGCGGAATTCGGCGCGACCGCCTATGGCACCGAGGC
>CAYWTM010000122.1:0-10112 GCA_964460185.1 uncultured Roseicyclus sp.
GCATGAAATTCGACGTGCGGTTCTACCTGGTGTCGATCCTGTTCATCATCTTCGACCTGGAAATCGCGTTCCTGTTTCCATGGGCCGTGGCGTTTCCCACGATGAGCGATCTGGGCTTCTGGTCGATGATGGTGTTCCTGGCCGTTCTGACGGTTGGCTTTGCCTATGAATGGAAGAAAGGGGCGCTGGAATGGGAGTGATGACGGGCACCAATACCGCCGGCGCCGACCGTGAGGTCGCGACCGCGACGCTGAACCGCGAATTGCAGGACAAGGGGTTTCTTGTCACGTCCAGCGAGGACATCATCAACTGGGCGCGCACCGGCAGCCTGCACTGGATGACCTTTGGCCTGGCGTGCTGCGCGGTCGAGATGATGCACACCTCGATGCCGCGCTACGACGCCGAACGCTTTGGCATCGCGCCGCGCGCATCCCCGCGCCAGTCCGACGTGATGATCGTGGCCGGCACCCTGACCAACAAGATGGCGCCGGCCCTGCGCAAGGTCTATGACCAGATGCCCGAGCCGCGCTACGTGATCTCGATGGGGTCCTGCGCCAATGGCGGGGGCTATTACCACTATTCCTACAGCGTCGTGCGTGGCTGCGACCGGATCGTGCCGGTCGACATCTACGTGCCGGGCTGCCCGCCCACGGCCGAAGCGCTGCTTTACGGCATTCTCCAGTTGCAGCGAAAGATCCGCCGCACCGGAACGATCGCGCGCTGACCCACCAGGAGAGCCGACCATGACCGAAGCCCTTCGCGAACTGGCTGCCTATATCGCCGAAAAGCAACCCGATGCCGTGATCGGCACCGACGTGTCCGGCATGGGCGAGTTGACGGTACACATCACCGCGTCGCAGGTGGTGGATTTCATCGATTGGCTGAAGACCGATGCGACCTGCAAGTTCTCGACCCTGGTCGATATCACGGCGGTGGATTACCCCACGCGCGACCGGAGGTTCGACGTGGTGTGGCACTTCCTGAGCATGTATCAGAACCAGCGCATTCGCGTGAAAACAGCGCTGCGCGAAGATGAGATCCTGCCCTCGCTGACCGGGGTTCACCCCTCGGCCGGCTGGTATGAGCGCGAAGTCTACGACATGTTCGGCATCTTGTTCTCGGGTCATGCCGACCTGCGCCGCCTGTTGACCGACTACGGGTTCCGCGGCCACCCCTTGCGCAAGGATTTCCCGACGACCGGCTACACCGAGGTGCGCTATGACGAAGAACTCAAACGCGTCGTCTATGAACCGGTCAAGCTGGTTCAGGAATACCGCCAGTTCGATTTCATGAGCCCCTGGGAGGGCGCGGAATACGTGCTGCCCGGTGACGAGAAGGCCAAGGAGGCCGCGAAATGATGGACGCCGTGAGTCCATCGGACGCCGCTGTGCGTGGTCTGGCCGTGGCCTATTGCGAGGCGATCCACCACGCGCGCCCCGAGGTCTTTGTCGAGATGTGCCACGACAATTTCCTGATGACCGCGGTGACCGGATCGGGCGGGGTGCAGTTCTGGGACAAGGCGGCCTACCTGGAACGTGTCGCAGGACGCGCGCCCTTTCCCGGCGCGCCGTCCTATGAGATCTTTAGCGTGGATGTGGCGGGCGATGAGATCGCGCGCGTGCATCTTAATGTCGACGTGCCGCCACGCCGGTTCGAGGACCATCTGGGCTTCGTCCGGGTTGATGGCGCATGGAAATTGATCACCAAGGTGTTCCGGACCCAAAGCGGTCCGGCAATGGAAGGATGACACGGTCATGATGGACGGCGATATCCGCACGAACACCTATGACGACGGGTCCACCGACTTTCAGACCGGCGAACAGAAGATCCGTAACTTCAACATCAATTTCGGCCCGCAGCACCCGGCGGCCCATGGCGTGCTGCGCCTGGTCCTGGAGCTGGACGGCGAGATCTGCGAACGCTGCGACCCGCATATCGGCCTGCTGCACCGTGGCACCGAAAAGCTGATGGAAAGCCGCACGTATCTTCAGAACCTGCCCTATTTCGACCGGCTGGACTACGTTGGCACCATGAACCAGGAACACGCCTGGGTTCTGGCGATCGAAAAGATGACGGGCACGCCGGTGCCGCGCCGGGCGCAACTGATCCGCGTGCTGTATTGCGAGATCGGGCGGATCCTGAACCACCTGCTGAACGTGACCACGCAGGCGCTGGACGTGGGCGCGCTGACCCCGCCGCTGTGGGGCTTTGAAGAACGCGAAAAACTGATGGTCTTTTACGAACGCGCCTGCGGCGCGCGGCTTCACGCGGCCTATTTCCGTCCCGGCGGCGTGCATCAGGATCTTCCCGGCGCGCTGATCGACGACATCGACCAATGGGCGGACGAGTTTCCGGCGCGCTTGCAGGATATCGACGATCTTCTGACCGAGAACCGCATCTTCAAGCAGCGCAATGTCGATATCGGCGTCGTGACCGAACAGGACATCCAGGACTGGGCCTTTTCCGGCGTCATGGTGCGCGGCTCAGGCTTCGCATGGGATTTGCGCCGCGCACAGCCCTACGAATGTTATGACGAGTTCGAGTTCCAGGTCCCCGTCGGCAAGAACGGCGATTGCTACGACCGCTACCTGTGCCGGATGGCCGAGATGCGGGAATCGATCAAGATCATCAAGCAGGCCTGCGCGAAACTTCGCATGCCGGAAAATCAGGGCCCGGTGATGACGCGCGGCAAGATCAGCCCGCCGAAACGGTCTGACATGAAGACCTCGATGGAGGCGCTGATCCACCACTTCAAGCTCTACACCGAAGGCTTCCACGTTCCCGAGGGCGAGATCTACGCCGCTGTCGAGGCGCCCAAGGGTGAGTTCGGCGTTTACCTTGTGGCCGACGGCACCAACAAACCCTATCGTGCCAAGCTGCGCGCGCCGGGCTTTGCGCATCTTCAGGCGATGGATCACCTGTGCAAAGGGCACCAGTTGGCGGATGTGTCGGCCATTCTGGGCTCACTTGATATCGTGTTTGGCGAAGTGGATCGATAGGCCGCTCCCCCTGCTTCTCTGTTTCGAAAATATCCCCGCCGGAGGCTCCCCCAGGTCGAGCCAGGACAAACGGCAGCAAGACTAAGGACACCGACCCATGCTCCGCCGCCTTCACCCCGACCAGCCCGAGACGTTCGCCTTCACGCCCGCCAACCAGGCCTGGGCGCAGGCGCAGATCACCAAGTACCCCGAGGGCCGGCAGGCAAGCGCCATCATCCCGCTGCTGTGGCGTGCGCAGGAGCAGGAGGGCTGGCTGACCCGGCCCGCCATCGAACATGTGGCCGAGATGCTGGGCTTGGCGCATATCCGCGCGCTCGAGGTTGCGACCTTCTACTTCATGTTCCAGTTGCAGCCGGTGGGCTCGGTCGCGCATCTGCAGATCTGCGGCACCACGTCGTGCATGATCTGCGGGGCCGAGGACCTGGTGGCCGTCTGCCGCGAAAAGATCGCAAACCAGCCCCATCAGCTGAGTGCCGATGGCAAGTTTTCGTGGGAAGAGGTGGAATGCCTTGGTGCCTGCGCCAATGCGCCGATGGCCCAGATCGGCAAGGATTACTACGAGGATCTGACCGCCGAGAAACTGGGTTGGCTGATCGACGAGATGGCGGCCGGCCGCGTGCCGACGCCGGGCCCGCAAAACGGGCGCTACGCGTCGGAACCGGCCAGCGGCCTGACCTCGCTGACCGAGCACGAGGCCGGGCGCGACACGCTCAACATCTCGGCCCGCCTGGCGGCCGATATCGGCGACACGATCAAACGGATCGACGGGACCGAGGTGCCGCTTCTGGCGCCATGGGGCCGTCAATCTGGGGCCAATGTCCCGGCCGAGCCCGCGCGCCCGGTCCCCGCCAACCGCGCCAAGCCGAAACCGGCCGCCCCGGACGTGGCTGCGGTGGCGGAGGTCGAGGTCGCGGAAGCGGAGCCCGAATTGCTGTCCGGCCCACGCGATGGGCAGGCGGCCGATGACCTCAAGCGGATTTCCGGCGTTGGTCCCAAACTGGAAGGCGTGCTGAACGATCTGGGTTTTTATCATTTTGACCAGATCGCCGCATGGACGCCAGAGCAGGTGGCCTGGGTCGATGCGCGCCTGAAATTCAAGGGCCGCATCGAACGCGACGACTGGATCGGCCAGGCCAAGGGCTTCGCATCCGGGGGCTGAGCCCCCTTCAATCGTGATCATGCCGCAGGGGGTCCGGGTCGACCGGCCCCGGTGCCCGAATAGGTTCGGGTTCGGGTAACAAGAAGGGAAATGACATGACAACCGGACGAAAACTGGTCTGCGCCATCACATGGTGGACCATCGCGTGCATTCTGGGCCTGACGGTGGCGCTTTTGGCCATTGGCCTGTTGGGGTTGTGGGTGGCCGTGGGCGCGTTGGCGGGTCTTGGAACGACGGTCGTGTCGGGCTGGCTGTGCCAGCTGCTGTTCTGCACCGATTTCGATGAGAAGCTGGCGTCCCGACGCCGATAGGCCACTGGGCGCGGCAATTTGTCTTGAAGATACAAGACAAACCGAATTTTCCTGTCTAAAACAGTCCCCAACACGTTTGAAAAAAATGGGGGGATACTCATGGATTCGCAAACCGGTGGCCTGATTTGTACCGCAATCTGTTGGGGCGTGGCGCTTTTGGTCGGCACCTTCGCGGGCACGGCATTGATGGTTTTGGGTGATTGGTGGCTTTTGCAGGCGATATTCGCGGGAACGCTGATTTTCATCGCTGTGGGCGCGTTGGTGTCGTTGACGGTGTGCCGCCCGATGCCCGGCCTCGTGAAGGCGGGATCGGCCGGGGTCAAACCCGAGACCAGCACCGCAGCCGCAGCCCCCGCACCGGCACCCCCCAAGCCGGCACCCCCCAAGCCGGCAGCCGCCAAGCCGGCAGCCCCGGCGCCCGCATCGGCAGTACAGGCCGGTGAAGAATCCCGGCCCGCTGCCCTCGACGGCCCGCGTGACGGCGGCGCGGATGATCTCAAACGGATCAAGGGGATCGGGCCAAAGCTCGAGATCTTGTGCAATTCGCTTGGATTCTACCATTTCGACCAGATTGCGGCCTGGACCGCCGAGGAGGTCGCCTGGGTCGATCAGAACCTTGAAGGCTTCAAGGGCCGGGTCACGCGCGACACATGGGTCGAACAAGCACGGCTATTGGCCGCAGGAGGCGAGACGGAATTCTCGCGCAAAGTCGACGGGGGTGACGTATACTGATCTTCGGGGAGGGTTTGTTGAAACCAGCCTGGAGGGTTGAGAATGTTCATTTCTGACGACCTCTGGCTGCGCGGGCAGACCGCGCAGCGCAATATCCAAGACGTGGTGAATTACACCGGCGCGTTCTGGGGCACGGCCATGCTTCAGACGATGCAGATGGGCCTGACCGCGCCGCAGGCCTTCTGGACGGCCATGGGTCGGGCGGGGAACGCACCCACCACCCAACCCGCGACCATCCCCGTCCCCGATATGGCAAAGCCGTTGCCCCAGGCCGCGCCTGTTGCACCCGCCGCACCCGTCGCATCTGTCGTGGCGATCCGGGGTCGGGAACCTGACACGGCCCCACCCCCACCGGATGATCTGACGTCGCTGCTGGGCGTGGGCGCGAAACTGGCCGCTTCTCTCAACGCCGAAGGCATCCACCGCTATCAACAGATCGCAGCCCTCGATGAGGCCGCGGTCGCCGCGCTCGATGCAAGGATCAAGGGGTTTCGCATGCTTGCGGGCCGCTACGATCTGGTCGCGCAGGCCAGGACCTTCGGTTAGGTTCGGGCGGGTCGGGATTGCCTCGGGGGGCGGGCCAAGCTAGGCAGGCGCCGCTATGGATGCGGCGGGGCCTGCTGATGACACGACCACCCGAACCCGACCAGACCGAACGCCGCCGTGTGGCCCAGATCAGGCGCGCGGCCATCGTGATGGCCGCGACGATGATCTTGTGGATGGGCGCGCAGTTTCTGGGCGGTCAGTTGGGCCTGCCGGTGCGGTTCGTGTTTTTGTTCGACCTTGCGGCGATTGCCGCACTGGTCTGGGCGATGATTGTGACTTATTGGGTATGGAAAGCGCGCCGCGACGGGCGGTGACGCCATGACGGCCCGCCAGACCGGGACCGACCCAAAGACGTTAAGAGAGGCTGACCATGCTTCAGGACAAAGACCGGATCTTCACCAATATCTACGGGATGCACGACCGCACCCTGGCCGGCGCAAGGGCGCGGGGACACTGGGATGGCACCAAGGATCTGATCGGTCTTGGCCGTGACAAGATCGTGGAGATCATGAAGGCCAGCGGGCTGCGCGGGCGGGGCGGTGCGGGCTTTCCCACGGGTCTGAAATGGTCGTTCATGCCCAAGGAAAGCGACGGACGCCCGGCCTATCTCGTGGTCAATGCCGACGAATCGGAACCCGGCACCTGCAAGGACCGGGAGATCATGCGAAATGATCCCCACACCTTGATCGAAGGCTGCCTGATCGCGTCTTTCGCAATGAACGCCAATGCCTGCTACATCTATATCCGTGGCGAATACATCCGCGAGCGCGAGGCGCTGCAGGCGGCCATCGACGAGGCTTATGACGCGGGGCTCGTGGGCAAGAACGCTGCCGGGTCGGGCTGGGATTTCGACCTGTACCTGCATCATGGCGCGGGCGCCTATATCTGCGGCGAGGAAACCGCGCTGTTGGAAAGCCTGGAGGGTCGCAAGGGCATGCCGCGCATGAAGCCGCCATTCCCGGCCGGCGCGGGCCTGTATGGGTGCCCGACCACGGTGAACAACGTCGAATCCATCGCCGTCGTGCCCACCATCCTGCGCCGCGGCGCGGACTGGTTCGCGGGCTTCGGGCGGCCCAACAACGCGGGCACCAAGCTGTTTGCCATCAGCGGCCATGTCAACAATCCCTGCGTCGTCGAGGAAGAGATGAGCATTCCCTTCGACGAACTGATCGAGCGCCATTGCGGTGGCATTCGGGGCGGTTGGGACAACCTCAAGGCGGTGATTCCCGGCGGGTCCTCGGTGCCGATGCTGCCCGCGTCGGTCATGCGCGAGGGCGCGATCATGGATTTCGACTGGTTGCGTGAACAGCGCTCGGGCCTTGGAACGGCGGCGGTGATCGTGATGGATCAGTCGACCGATGTCATCAAGGCGATCTGGCGCCTGTCGAAGTTCTACAAGCATGAAAGCTGTGGCCAGTGCACGCCTTGCCGCGAGGGCACGGGCTGGATGATGCGCGTGATGGACCGTCTGGTGAAAGGCGAGGCGCAGGTCGAGGAAATCGACATGCTGCTCGACGTCACGAAACAGGTCGAAGGCCACACCATCTGCGCCCTTGGCGACGCGGCGGCCTGGCCGATCCAGGGCCTGATCCGCCATTTCCGCCACGAGATCGAAGACCGCATCAAGGTCAAGCGCGACGGCACGGTGCAAGTCGCCGCGGAATGAGCGCAGAGCACCACATCGCGCATTTCAATTGGGCCACCTTGCGGGCCCCCATGGGAGACCCGTTGGTGGAGCCGTTCGTGAGCGCAGTGCCGAAGGTGAACGCCTTGGCCGAACGCAGCCCCGGTTTCGTCTGGCGCCATGGTGAAGAGCAGATAGCCGCAGCTGAAGCAGGTTGGCCGTTGTTTCGCGACAACCCAAGGCTGATCGCATCCTTCTCGGTCTGGGAAACGCCAGAGCATCTGCGCGACTACGTTTACAAGACTGTGCATGGGGCGTTTTTCAAGCGCGCCGATGCATGGTTCGAGCCCGATGGCCTGCGGGGGCACCTATTGTGGCGCGTCCCGGTCGGACATCAGCCGACAATGGCTGAGGCGCGGGGCAGGTTCGACGCTTTCGCTGAAAATGGACCTACGGATGAGGTTTTCACTTTTTCCGAGGCCTTTCCGCGCTAGCCTTGGTCAAGATGCCCAGTTTTCGAGAGGAAGATCAGATGTGCCATGGCCATATCGACCCGAAATTCCTGATGCAGGATGCGCAGGCGCGCACCCGGGACGTGCGGGTTCCGCGTCTTGAGCTGGGGCCTGCGATCAAGGGCGCGTTTGCCCGCCTGATAAAGCGCAAACCCGACGCGGCGGGCGCCGAACCTGTTTCGGTGCCGGCCGAATGACCGGGGCGGGCGCGCGTGCGGGCGCGCCTTTTGAACATGCCTGGATGGTGAAAAACCCCTGTGGATCGCCCGCCAGGTGACGTGGGGGCGACACGGCCCGCATGGCATCATCCCCGGCAGGGCTTGCAGCCGGGCAGGTGGTGCGGATACTCATGAGCCACGACGCGCATGGGATGCGACAAGAAATGGGGTTCACGCGATGGCCAAGCCAGCGGCACTAGTCAAACTTGGGATCTGCCTGGTCCTTGTGGGCGCGACCGCCGGATGCGGCATCGGCCGCGATCGTGGGCCGCAGGTCGTCGGCCTGCCTTTCAACGCGCGCCTCGATACGGGCGAAACGTTTCGGGATTTCACCGTTGCCGTAGAGGCCGGGGGCGCCAGCCTCGAGGATGCACGCGAAAGCGCCCGGTTCCCCGCGACCCGTCATTGCACCGATCGCACCGGGGATTCCTCGGTCGAATGGGTGATGGACGCCGCCACCGGGGACTGGGCCTTCAGCCGGACCGAGGACGGTGACCTGATCGTCAGCGGGCAATGCGTGGGCCGTTAGGCCCGGCGCGCGGCAGTTCGGCCACAGCCAACCGGATCAGCAGCATCGAAAGAGTTGCGAAAAACCCGGCGATTCCCTATTCTTGACGGCAATAAAGATCCGGTCCCGGTGCCCACCATGGCGCCGCGAGATGCCGGAGCGAGGCATGGGTAAAGGGCAGACCATGGTGCGTCTTTATAGGTACGGGCTGGCGATCATCTACCTGGCCGCCTGCGTGACTGGCATGATCCTGGGATATACTTGGGGCATCGGTGGATCGATCCTGGGCGTGGTTCTGGGGGCGATGGTGGCCGCAGGCGTCGCCATGGCGCTGAATACGCCAGAGCGTATGGAAACGGCATTCTACAGTATCATGTCGGTGGTCGTGGTCGGAGGGGTGATCTACCTGATCGTGGCCTTCTGGGGTGTCCGTCTCTAGCGACGATGCGCGATGTCGGCGGGCATCGCCTTGCCCCGCGCCGGCGGGTTTCGGCACATGTCGCCCCCTGACGCGGCGTTGATATTGAATAACCGGCGGGCCGGACCCCAGATAGGGGCAACCCGATCCCGTCGGTGAATTCAGCAAGAAGGCACGCCCCATGAAACCCTATGCCAAGGTGATGGCGATCTCGATCCTGGTCACGGCCGTGGGCCTGTTGACCGCCATCGGCCCCGCACGCGCGGATGACTGGCAGCCCCTGCGGGACGATCCCCGCATGAACAGCGGATTGACCGTCATTGCCGTCGGGCGCCACATTCACAATGTCTGCCCCGACATCAACGCGCGGCTCTTGCGCGCGCTCGGGTTTGCCGAAGGCTTGGTCGGCCACGCCCAGGACCTTGGCTATTCCAGGTCCGAGGTGAACGCCTTCATCGACGATCCCGCCGAGCAGGATCGTTACCGCGAGGTCGCGCGCAGCTATTTCGCCCAGAACGGCGCGGACATGGATGACCCCGAAAGTGTCTGCCAGGTGGGGCGCGACGAAATTGCCGCGGGATCGACGATTGGCAGACTGCTTCGCGGGGGATAAAAGCAAGCGGAACGCGATTGAGCCGGACGCCCCGTTTCAGACCGGGGCCCCGCGCGACAGGAAGGACCGCACCCCATGAGCGACCTGCGCAAGATCATCATCGATGACACCGAAATCGAGGTCGATCCCGCCATGACCCTGATCCAGGCCTGCGAACAGGCCGGGATCGAAATTCCCCGGTTTTGCTATCACGAGCGTCTCAGCATCGCGGGCAATTGCCGGATGTGCCTGGTAGAGGTTGTGGGCGGCCCGCCCAAACCCGCCGCGTCCTGCGCGATGCAGGTCAAGGATCTGCGCCCGGGTCCCGAAGGCGCCCCGCCGGTGATCAAGACCAATTCCCCCATGGTAAAAAAGGCCCGCGAAGGGGTCATGGAATTCCTGCTGATCAATCATCCGCTGGATTGCCCGATCTGCGACCAGGGCGGCGAATGCGATCTGCAGGATCAGGCGATGGCCTATGGCGTGGATTTCT
>CAYWTM010000123.1:0-10055 GCA_964460185.1 uncultured Roseicyclus sp.
TCTGCGCCGCGCCCGTGATCATGTTCTTCACGTAGTCCGCGTGGCCGGGGCAGTCCACATGCGCGTAGTGCCGCGCGTCGGTCTCGTATTCCACATGCGCCGTCGAGATCGTGATCCCGCGCGCCTTCTCTTCCGGCGCGCCGTCAATCTGGTCATACGCCTTGAAGTCACCAAAATACTTCGTGATCGCCGCCGTCAGCGTCGTCTTGCCATGGTCAACGTGACCAATCGTGCCGATGTTCACATGCGGCTTCGAACGTTCAAACTTTGCTTTTGCCATAGCCCTGGCGCCTCATCATTTCGGGGGCCGGTAAGGCGCTTCGCGCCCTACGCCCGGTTCAACATCGCGGGCGAGTTATTAGGCCCGGAGCGAAAAATCAAGATACGATCGGCAGCCCCTTGGACCAGATCATTCGGCGGCGGGGGGGCCGGCTTCCGTTTCGTCGAGAAGAAGCGCGGCTTCCGCATCCGGATCGACAAGGGCAGGGTCGGTTTCGGCTGCGGCCGGATCGACCGCCGCGTCGGGATCAAGGGCCAGGCGGAAGGGCGGCGCGTCGGGATCGACGTCAAACCAGTCCGGGTTCGACAGCATCCACTGCTGGATCCGCCGCGCGGCGTTGCGGGCAAGAACCTGCATCTGTTCCTCACGTGTGCGCGCGATCCCGGATCCGATAAAGGCCGTTTCCGTGGAAGACCCTTCAAAAACCAGGATCTGTTCCGGTTCGTCGTGCAGTTTCACGCCGGCCTCGTCGTCCCAGACATTCACCGACAGCACCAGGACCGAACGCGGGTTCAACACCAGCGGGATCCCCGGAGGCGCCAGTGCATAGCCATCCACCGCGATCCCCAGGTGGTACAGGCGATCGCCGTCGTATTCACCGAAACGGCGCGCGATTTCCGAGGTCACGATCTCGACCCATTCATCGGGCTCGGCCGTCCGTGACGGCGGTATCTGCTGCATGCTGTCCGCCACGACGATGTTGTGACCAAGGCGAAAATTGCCCATGGACGGCAGTTCGTCGGTCGCCGGATCAGGCGCAGCGCACGCCGCAAGAGCGAGGAACAAGCCCAAGGGGGCAAATCGGGTGAGGCGAGCCATGCGCTACTCCGGGAAAAGACTGTCGCCCGTCAGATAGCGCAGGGACGGCCCAGACGCAAATGACACACGTGTGCGGCCTGATCGAAACCCGTGCATGACCTATATCATGGCAGAGAACGAACTCGGAGGCGGGGCTGGAGGCAGGATCGACATGACAGAAGGTGGAATTCGCCTCCCGGTGGCAGCACGTCTGCCGCACGACCCGATGAACCTGTTCCAGAGTTACCAATCGGCGCGGCGCAACATCCTCGAGATCATCCCGCAAGACGCCCTGCACATGCCCATTCTTTCGGGCCGCACGGGGCCTCAGCGCTGGCATATGGTCATGGACCCGGCCGCCATCCGCCGCGTCTTGCTGGAAGCGGTGGATCAGTATCCGAAATCGGACGCCACGAAGAACATCCTGCGCCCGGCCATCGGCGAAAGCCTGTTCGTGGCCGAAGGCGATCACTGGCGCTGGCAAAGACGGGCCGCCGCGCCGGCCTTTTCCGCCCGCAATGTCACTGCCCTGACGCCCGTGATGACACGCGCGGCCGAGGCCGCCTGCGCCCGGATCGCCGCCACCCGGGGGCGGCGTGCGATCAACATGGTCGACGAAATGGTGGCCACCACCTTCGACGTGATCGCCGATGTCACCCTGTCCGACCCGGACGGCATCGACCGGGCCGAGGTAAGCCGCGCGCTGGATGCCTATATCGACCGGGCTGCACGGGTGTCGGTGCTGGACGTGATCGGTGCGCCCGACTGGGTGCCCAGGCCCGGCAGACAGGCGGCGGTTCAGGACCTGGCGCATATGCAATCCGCCATGGACCGCGCCATTTCTGCCAGGCAGACCAGCGAAAAAGGGGACAGGCTGGACCTGCTGGACCTGCTCCTTGGGGCCGCGGATCCCGAAACGGGGCGCCAGATGAATGTCGGTGAATTGCGCGAGAACCTCTTGACCTTCATCGTGGCCGGACATGAAACGACGGCCCTTTCGCTGGCCTGGGCGCTATACCTGTGTGCCTTTGACCCCGCCGTGCAGGACGCGGCCTGCACCGAGGCGCGCGGGGTCCTGGATGGGCGCGCCGCCACGGCCGAGGATGTCGCGAACCTGCCCCTTGTGCGCCGGATCATCCAGGAGACCCTGAGGCTTTATCCCCCCGGCGGGTTCCTGTCGCGCACGGCGCGGGCCGAGGATCAGTTGGCAGGCGCGCGGATCGGTGAAGGCGATACGGTGATGATCCCGGTCTACGGCCTGCACCGGCATCGCCAGCTATGGCGCGATCCCGACGCCTTTCGACCTGACCGTTGGGCAGGCAAACAGGCCGTGGACCGCTACCAATACCTGCCCTTCGGCGACGGCCCCCGCATCTGCATCGGGGCCAGCTTCGCCATGCAAGAGGCGGTGGTGATCCTCGCAACGCTTCTGTCGCGCTTCCGGTTCAGATCCGTCAGGGGGCGCGATCCCTACCCGGTGATGATCCTGACGCTCAGGCCCGAGGGCGGTGTCTGGCTGGAGGTGGAGCGGGTTTGAACCATCACGGGACATCAAGGGGACTTCGCGCCCTGTTCACGTGAACCGGTTGTTCCTCGGAAACCCGCGCGGCGCCATGCGGCCGGCAGAGGCACGTTTGCTTTGCCATTCCGCAAGGTCGGTCTCGCTCCGGGTGCGACCGGCCGGATCCAGCCATGTCAGACCCTCGGACAACTTGAAGCTGCGGGCGTCGGACAGGCCGCCATCCTTGTATTTTTGCAAACGGACACCCTTGCCCCGGCCCATTTCCGGCAGTTCATCCATTGCAAATATCAGCAGCTTGCGATTTTCGCCGACAACCGCGATCGCATCGTCGCCCTCGGCCACGGCCGTGCAGACCCGTGCGGTCACCCCATCGCGCACATTCAGCACCTGTTTGCCTGACCGCGTCTGCGCCAGCACATCCGCCTCGGGCACGATGAAACCATCACCCGCAGACGACGCCAGCAAGAGCTTGCCTTCGGGCCGATGCAGGAACAGATCGACGATTTCAACCTCGTTGGGCAGATCCACCATCAGGCGCAAGGGCTCCCCAAGACCGCGACCGCCTGGAAGAGTGGCCGCACCGATGGTGTAGAAACGGCCCGAGGATCCAAGGATCAAAAGCTTGTCGGTCGTCTCTGCATGAAAGACGAACCGGCCCTCATCGCCGTCGCGGAATTTCAACTCGGTGGCCAAGTCGATATGGCCCTTCATGGCCCGGATCCAGCCCATCTTGGAACACACCACCGTGATGGGTTCGCGTTCGATCATGGCTTCGATGGGCACATCTTCGACCTCGCCCGCCTCTGCGAACGTCGTGCGCCGCGCCCCACCGGGGGCCTTTGCGCCGAACTTGGCGCGGACGTCCTTCAGTTCGTCGGCGATGCGGGTCCATTGCAGCCCGTCTTCCGCCAGCAGATCCTCCAGCCCCGCGCGTTCTTCCATCAGGGCGTCGCGCTCGCGGCGAAGCTCCATCTCTTCAAGACGGCGCAGGCTGCGCAGGCGCATGTTGAGGATCGCGTCGGCCTGAACCTCCGACAACTCACCGTCACCCGGAGGCGGCGTCCGGTAATCTCGTTCATCGGTGGCCCGCACGAACGTGCGCCCCCAGTCCTCCCGCATCAAGGCGGCCTTGGGGTCGTCATCATATCGGATGATGTCGATCACCCGGTCGAGGTTCAGAAAGGCGATGATGAAGCCTTCCAGAACCTCAAGGCGATGATCGATCTTTTCCATGCGGTGGGTAGACCGGCGGATCAGCACGTCGCGGCGATGATCGAGAAACGCGCGCAGAACCTCCTTGAGCGAACAGACCTTGGGCGTGCGGCCGTCGATCAGGACGTTCATGTTGAGGCTGAAGCGCGTTTCCAGATCCGATTGGCGGTAGAGCGTGTTCATCAAGACGTCGGCATCGACATTCTTGGATCGCGGTTCCAGCACGATGCGAATGTCATCGGCGGATTCGTCGCGCACATCGGCCAGGATCGGCACCTTCTTGAGCTGGATGAGTTCGGCCAGCTTTTCGATCAGCTTGGATTTCTGCACCTGGTAGGGAATTTCCGTGATCACGATCTGCCACGTGCCCCGGCCCTGATCCTCGATCTCCCACCGGGCGCGCAGGCGGAACGCACCCCGGCCCGTGCGGTAGGTTTCGGCCATGCTTTCGGGCGGCTCGACGATGACGCCACCCGTGGGAAAATCGGGCCCCTTGATATAGTTCAGCAAGGTCTCGTCGCGGGCATCGGGTGTCTTGATCAGGTGCAGACAGGCCGCCACCAGTTCATCAAGGTTATGCGGCGGAATATTGGTAGCCATGCCCACGGCGATGCCCGACGATCCGTTGGCCAGCAGGTTGGGCACGGCAGCAGGCAACACCTCGGGCTCTTGCAAGGTGCCGTCGTAGTTGTCACGGAAATCGACCGCGTTTTCATCGAGGCCTTCCATCAGCGCCTCGGCCACGGCCGTCATGCGCGCCTCGGTATAGCGCGAGGCGGCCGGGTTATCGCCGTCGATATTGCCAAAGTTCCCCTGGCCATCGACCAGCGGGTAGCGGATCACGAAATCCTGCGCGAGGCGCGCCATGGCATCATAGATCGCGCTGTCCCCATGGGGGTGGTAGTTCCCCATGACATCGCCCGAGATCTTGGCCGATTTGCGGAAACCGCCATTGGAGCTGAGCCGCAGTTCGCGCATCGCGTAAAGAATGCGGCGATGAACCGGCTTCAGGCCGTCGCGCGCATCCGGCAAAGCCCGGTGCATGATCGTCGACAGGGCGTATTGCAGATAGCGAGACCCGATTGCCCGCGAAAGCGGCTCGGATGTCTGGCGGGCATCTGGGCCCTTATCTTGTGTCTCATCATGCTCGGCCATCTAGGGAATGTGATACCCGAGCCGCCTTGCAACGGCAAGAAACGAAGCGAGGAAATTTACGGGAATCCGGAGTCGGCGAATCGTGGTCGTGAGGCGTATAACACACGCGACCGGGGAGTAGCCTAAGCCTATGTTACGATTGAGTTTGATGTTGAGCGCCGCGATCTACGCGGTCCTCGTGATCTATTCGGACGGAACGCCGGCGTCCGCGCCGGCGGTCTCGGCGCAGGCTGATGCGACCCCCGCAAACCGGTCCGTGATCCCCCATCTTGCCGCAGGCAACACCCTCGAAACGCCGGACGGTCGGGCATTCGTGATCACGGCCGTCATCGACCCTGCCGCCATCTCGAACCTGTCGGATCGCGTCGCAGGTGTCACCACGGCCAACGTGCAGCAAGATATTGAAACCGTCACCGCATCCGCGTCATCCGGAGCGGCCGAGGTCGCTGTCGCTGTCGAGATGCCGCTGGTCGAGGTGACGGGCACACAGGTCAACCTGCGCGCGGGCCCGTCGACCGATGACGCTGTGCTTGGGTCGCTGATGCGCGGCGAGCAGGCCGAACTGGTGGCTGCGTTCGACAATGGCTGGGCACGGATCCGCGTGGCATCCAGCGGCATCGAGGGCTTCATGGCCAACCGGTTCCTTGCGCCCCTGGACTGATCCGCAAAGCCAGCCTTGCCCTTGTTCGGTCCCTGCCATAGGCACAGCGTCAACTTTTGTTGACGGGGTTGGCGCGTGAGCCGTTCCATTCTGATCACTGGCTGCTCTTCAGGCATCGGCTACACGGCTGCGCATGCGTTGAGGGCGCGCGGCTGGCACGTCGTGGCCGCGTGCCGCAAACCCCACGATGTCGCCCGCCTGCAACAAGAGGGATTCACGGCAATCACCCTTGATTACGCAGATCCCGTCAGCGTTCAGTCAGGGTTCGAGGACGCGATCGAGATTGCGGGCGGACGGTTGGACGCGGTGTTCAACAACGGCGGCCACGGCATGCCCGGCGCGGCCGAGGATCTGCCCCGCGCAGCGCTGGAAGAGGTGTTTCAAAGCAACGTCTTCGGGGTGCATGACCTGACACGCCGGGCCGTGGCCCTGATGCGGGCGCAGGGCGGCGGGCGCATCGTGCAGCACAGTTCGGTCGTGGGCTTCACGCCGCTGAAATGGCGGGCCGCCTACGTGGCGACCAAACACGCGCTGGAGGGGCTCAACAACACCATGCGCATCGAATTGCGCGGATCGGGGATTCACCTGTCGATTCTGAACACCGGGCCGGTCACATCTGGATTCCGGGACAATTCCGCAAGACAATTCGACCGCTGGATCGATGTGGACGCTTCGGTTCACGAAGACTTTTATCGCAGCACCTTCACGCGGCGGCGGGGGCCGGACAGCAAACCGGACCTGTTCGAGCTTCCGGCCAGCGCGGTCGTGCAGAAACTGGTTCATGCACTGGAATCCCCGTACCCGCGCCGCCGCTACTACATCACCACGCCGGCCTATATCGCAGCCATTCTGACGCGGGTCCTGCCCGAGGCAGCGACGGACTGGATCATATCGAAATTCTAGCCTTTCGCGCCAACACCCCTAGGTGAGGGCAGATCGGGAAAAGGAGACGACCTTGGACGACCCACTTTTGATCATTGCCTTGCTGGCCTGCGCGGCGGTTCTGGTGATCCTGCTCATGGGGATCAATTCGTTCCGAAAGGGCGGGGAATACGCCGCAAGAAATTCCAACAAGTTCATGCGCTGGCGCCTGATCGCGCAATTCATTGCCGTGGTCCTCATCCTCGCCTTCGTCTATGTCCGCGGCCAGTCGGGAGGATAAACCATGGTTGTGCTGAACAAGATCTACACCAAGACCGGCGATGCCGGAGAAACCGCGCTTGGCGATGGCAGCCGGGTCGCCAAGCATTCCATGCGGGTGGCCGCCTACGGAACCGTGGATGAATTGAACGCCATGCTCGGCATGGCACGCCAGCATTCGCAGGGCGACATGGACACGCAGCTGGCGGCGATCCAGAACGATCTGTTCGACCTGGGGGCGGATCTGTGCACGCCCAACATGGAACGCGACGGGGATCGGGAATATCCGGCGCTGCGGATCATCGGCTCGCAGGTCACCCGCCTGGAGCGCGAGATCGACGCGATGAACACGCGTCTTGAAGCCCTGCGCAGCTTCATCCTGCCCGGTGGGTCGCCCCTGGCCGCGCATCTGCATGTCTGCCGCACGGTGGCGCGGCGGGCGGAGCGCAAGAGCGTGGAACTGGCCACGATGGAGTCGGTGAACCCCGAGGGCGTGAAATACCTCAACCGGTTGAGCGACTGGTTCTTCGTTGCCGGCCGCATCGCCAACAATGACGGCAAGGATGACGTGTTGTGGGTTCCGGGCGCGAACCGGTGATGACATCAGCGCCGAAGGTCCCTTTCGGGGCCTTCGACCCCCGGTAGAGCGCAGCCCGGACCCTGGAGATAGGCCCCCCAGCCGCGCCCAGGGTTGAGCATGGCTCATAACCAATTGATATGATTATCATATTGGGGCCTCATTAACCCTTTGACAAGGATTGGGCGGGGACCACAGCGCAAGTGCGCGCGGTCTTTCGAGGGCTCCGAGGCTGGCGGCGCGGGGTGGATCGGGGATTTGCCATGTCCCGATCAACGCCGGTTTCCGGCCCAAAGCGGACCTCGGTGCGGTTTGCAGCGGATGTCCGCTCCGAGCCCAGATCGACCAATGCTGCGCCGCTCGCAAATGTCAGCTTATTGTTTGTGTTTGGCGCGCAGGCGGCTCAGCGTGACCGGTGTCATTCCCAAAAATGAGGCAATCAGAGAATGGGAGAACTTGGCCTCAAACCCCGGGAATGCCTGGCGGAACCAAATGAGGCGGTCGGCTCCTCCAAGAGCCGCGAGGCACCACTCTCTTCCCGCTTTTTCGTTCAATGCACTCCGCATGACCGCGTTCGCCCAATTCCGGACGGGTGGAGATAAGACCATCAGTTCCGAAAGCAGGTCACTGTCCATCCTGACAAGTGAGGCATCGGTCGTTGCCACAATAGATACGAGCGACTCTCCCTCCCGTGTTCGCGCGATATTCGGAGTGATAACGCAGGGGCTCACATAAAACCCAACGCAGATCTCTTTGCCATCCGTGTCGCAAATACAACTGGCCAGACGTCCTTCCAAGACGATGTACTCGTCCGTTTCAGGGTGGCCCTGCCGGTTTACCTGCTCCCCCTTGCTCAGGCGCATGGGTGTCCAGTGAGCCGCAAAATCGTCCACCCAATCCACATCCGACAGGTCATGCGATTGCGTCAAGAACGTCCTCAGATTCATTTTGGCGAGCCTTATCAAATGATAATGCGGATGATCGCGTCCTTGGGCATGTGTGGCACAGTTCAAGGAGATCACAAAATGATGCTCGAAAATCTGTCAAAGCACTTTGGAAAGATCGCGATCGGTGCAGCATTGCTTGCAGCATCAGTTTATCTCGCGATGATCAGCGTCACCCTCGCACATCTCGAATTCGTTTCGGGACAGACGCCCTTCGACATGCGACCCTTCGGCTACGCACCCGCAGATGCCGCCGAGCTTCTCGGCGGATTGGGCAAAGATGGGCGCAAATACTACCTCACTCGCCAAATCCCTCTGGATACTCTCTATCCGGCCCTGCTGGCGCTGACATTGAGCAGCACAATTTGCTGGTTTGGGCGACGCATGCCAAACAGTGGCCTTGTCCGTCTTGGTGTTACTCTAGCGGTCGGCAGCGCGCTGTTCGACTATCTTGAAAACCTTGGGATCATCGCGATGATCTGGAGTTGGCCAGATGTTTCGGGTCCATTGGTCTCTGCCGCCAGCTTTGCGACAATCGCCAAATCTGTCATGACAACCTTGGCAGTGATGCTGGTGTTTGCCACAGCGATTGCCTGGGCGCGTCTGCCCAAAGCGGCCTTTCGCATCTAGATGAGAAAGGACCGCTTCGTCCCGGATAGCGGACCTTGGGCTCCAACGCACCGAACGACCGCTTCCCCCCTCACCGTATCGGCGCAAACAGCGCGTCGGTCATCGTGCAATCGCGGGCCACGTCACGCGCGCAGTCGCGGGGTTCGAGGTCGCGGGTCAGGCAGATGCGCATTTCCTGCACGCGGCCGGCGCGGCAGGTGACGGTCATGCCGTCGTCGGTCAGGGCCGGATTGACCTCGAGAAACGCCTCTTCGACCACCTCGGCGGGCAGGCGGACTTCGCGATCGAGCTGGCGCAGAACCTCGGGGCGGGTCACGCGGTCATAGGCCAGCCGCGACAGGCGGTAGTAGTCTTCGGGCGACAGGCCGGTGCAGCTGCCATGCTTGCGCCACTGGTGCCAGGCCAGCCCGGCGGAGCCCATGATATCCTCCATCGCGGCGGTCATGGCGCGCGAGGGGGGGCGTTGGGTGGTGGGGCAGAAACTGGGCCAGCCCTGTTCGTATTGCGGCCAGAGCCCGTGCAGCGTGAAACCATGGCCCTGCCCCGGATCGCATTGGGTGGATCCGCGCGCATCGCCCTCGATGGCGCACCATGTGGGCGTCCAGCTGAGGCTGAGCACGTAGTAGTCGAATTCGCCCGCGCGCTCGCCTTCGGCATGGGCGGCGCCGGCCATGATCATGAGCGCCAGAAGCAGTCTTTTCATTTGCTCTTCCCTCTTGGACCTGCGCCGCATATATAGCGGCCAACTTCCCCGAAATCGAGGAACCGCGGAGACCCTCCGCAGCCGACTTCCGGCAACGGGAAAGACGTATCTGAAGGATGGTTGAAAAATGAACAAACCGATCATGGCCAAGGCCACCGCCGTCTGGCTGGTGGACAACACGACGCTGAGCTTCAAGCAGATCGGCGATTTCTGCGGCCTGCACGAGCTGGAAGTTCAGGGCATCGCGGACGGTGATGTCGCGGCTGGCGTCAAGGGGTTCGACCCGATCGTCAACAACCAGCTGACCCAGGACGAGATCGACAAGGCCGAAACCGATCCGGCCTATGTTCTGAAACTGAAGTTCAACGCCGCCGCCGTGGGCGAGGAAAAGCGCCGCGGCCCGCGCTACACGCCGCTGTCCAAGCGTCAGGAC
>CAYWTM010000124.1:0-9656 GCA_964460185.1 uncultured Roseicyclus sp.
TTGGCCAAGAACACCGCAAAGATCAGCGCCAGCGCCGTCAGCGTCTGCTCCCCCCCCGACAGCAGCGACAGCGTCGAGAGTTTCTTGCCCGGCGGCTGGCACAAGATCTCCAGCCCCGCTTCCAGCGGGTCGTCGGATTCCACCAGCACCAGCCGCGCCTCGCCGCCGCCGAAAAGATGCGTGAACAGCTTGGCGAAATTGCTGTTCACCTCGTCGAAGGCCGATAGCAGACGCTCGCGGCCTTCCTTGTTCAATGACGCGATACCCGACCGCAGCTTGGCGATGGCTTCCTCGAGGTCGGTCTTCTCGGCGGCGAGTGCATCACGTTCCTCCTGCACCTCGCGCGCGTCTTCCTCCGCCCGCAGGTTCACCGCGCCCAGGGCATCCCTTTGACGGCGCAGGCGATGCACGTCCGCCTCGATCACGTCCGACGACGGCATCGGGTCGGGCAGGTCGCCCAGGGTTTCGCGCAACTCTTCGGGCGATGTCTCCATCTCTTCCGCGATCCGGGCCGCCGCTGCCTCCACTCCCTCACGCGCCGCATCCCGGCGTGCCTCAGCTGCCGCACGCCCCTCGCGCGCATCGGACGCCAGGCGTTCCGCCTCACGCTCGTTCGTCACGCATTGCCGCAACAGGCCCTCAGCCGTCGAAACCTGGTCCGACGCCTCGGCCTTGCGCGCCTCGGCGGTGCGGATCGTGCCGGCCAGTCCTTCGCGCTTTTCGGCCAGATCGCCGGGTTTCAGGCGTGCGTCCTCAAGCGTCGTTTCGGTCTCCGCCCGGCGGGATTGCAGTTCGGCCAGGCGAGAGGCCGCGCTTTCCAGACGCTTGGACCATCCGGCGATTTCTTCGCCGATCTTCACGATACGCGCCTGCCGACGCGCGCCGTCACGCTTGAGTTCGTCATGGGCGGTACGGCGGGCCAGCATGGTCATCCGCGCGGCTTCGACCGTTGTGCGAATGTCTTCCAGACGCGCGCGGCAGGCCGCCAGATCCTCAAGCTCGTTGCGCGCGCCTTCGGACCGGGCCAATTCAGTCTCGGCCGCCTGGGCCTCATCCGCATGACGCGCGGCGGCGGCCTGAAGGGTTTCCAGCTTGCTGGTCAGAACACTGCGTTCGGCCTCGGCCCTGGACAGGGCGCGCGACGCATCGGCCAGCCTTGTGTCGGCATCGCGCCGCGCTGCCCGCGCGGCGGTATCGGCATCGGCCAGCGCCCGCAGGCGAGTGGCGAGACTGTCATGGGCCTGGCGGGCCGTCGCAGCCACCGCGGCAGCCGCATCGCGTTCGCCCTGCATTTCGGTGAGCCGGTTGGCCTGTTCCAGCCGCCGCGCCGCCGACGAAACAGCATCTGCGGCAGCGACGGAATACCCATCCCAACGCCATAGGTCGCCTTCGCGGCTGACGAGGCGCTGACCAGGTTGCAATCCCGCCTGCAGACGTGCGCCATCGGCCTGATCCACCAACCCGATCTGCGACAGACGGCGGGTCAGCAGCACCGGACCAGTTGCAACCTCGGAAATTGGCCGTGCCCCGGCGGGCAGGGCCGCGCTTGCGTCATAACCCGGCAGACCGGTCCAGCCGGTCGCGCCTGCAGTGATGGCCTCGCCGGCCTTGAGATCATCCGAAAGCGCGGCGCCCAATGCGGCTTCATAGCCTTTGGTCACGCTCATCCGATCAAGGATCTGATCGCCCGCACCGCGTTCGCGTTCCAGAAGACGGGTCAGCGCGGCGACCTCGGCCTCGATCGTCGCCGCCTTGCCCTCGGCATCGGCGCGGGCGGCCCGCGCCTCGGCCTCAAGTGTTTGCGCATCGGCACGCGCGGCTTCGGTTTCGGTCAGTGTCTGTTCGGCACGGGCCGCCAGATCGGTGGCCTGGCTGAGCGCCGTTTCCGCGATCTCGACATCGCGGGCGATTGTCCCGAGCCGGTTGCCCGCTTCTTCGGCGGCCTGTGACGCGGATTGCGCTTCGGCCGCGTGGCGTTGACGAGCCTTTTGGGCGTCTGCAACCCGACGGTCAGCCGATTGATGACGGGCGGCCAGCCGCGCCGCTTCTTCGGTCGCCTCGGCGAGATCCTGTTCGCGCGTGCGCAGAACGGTCGCTGCATCCTCTGCCTCGGCGAGGGCGGCCGCGAGGGCATCGTCATGTCCCTCGCTTTCGACAGTCAGGCCGTGACGTTCTTCTTCCAGTCGGTAAATCGTGTCGCCCGCATCGGCATTCAGCGCACCTTCGCGGTCGATGTCGTGGACCAACTGGTCGAGCCGGTTTTCCAGCGTCACCACTGCGTCACGGGCCCGCGCCATATCGGCATCAATCGAATCGCGTTCCACCATCAGGCGCTGCAAGACGGCGGCGGCGATGGCCTCTTCCTCACGCAGGGGTGGAAGCTTGCCTTCGGCGTGTTCGCGCTGTGAGGCGGCCTCGCGGGCCGCGGCCTCCAGCCGGGACGCGCCAGTCAGCGCGTTGCGCAAGACAGCCTCGGCCCTTTGTTCGGCCTGTTGTGCGTCGCGCCAGCGCAGATACAAAAGTAACCCCTCGACATGGCGCAGTTCGGCACCGATTTCGCGGTAGCGCTGCGCCTGCCGGGCCTGCCGCGCCAGCGTGGTCAGCTGCGTGGCCATCTGTTCCAGCACATCCTCGACCCGGGCGAGGTTGGTTTCGGCCCCTTTCAGCTTCAGTTCGGCTTCATGGCGGCGCTGGTAGAGGCCCGAGATTCCCGCCGCCTCTTCCAGCACCCGCCGCCGCGCCTTGGGCCGCGCGTTGATCAATTCCGAAATCTGTCCCTGACGCACCAGCGCCGGCGAATGCGCCCCGGTCGAGGCATCCGCGAACAGCATCTGCACATCGCGCGCACGTACATCCTTGCCGTTCAGTTTGTACGCCGAACCGGCATCCCGCGTGATCCGACGGGTGATGTCAATCATGTCTTCGTCATTGAACCCGGCAGGGGCCAGACGGTCCGTGTTGTCCATCTGAAGCACGACTTCCGCGAAGTTGCGGGCCCCCCGTGTGGCCGCCCCTGCAAAGATCACGTCATCCATGCCGCCGCCACGCATGGCCGTGGGACGGTTTTCACCCATGACCCAGCGCAGCGCTTCGAGCAGGTTGGATTTCCCGCAGCCATTGGGCCCGACAACACCGGTCAACCCGTTCTGGATCACCAGATCCGTCGGATCCACAAAGCTCTTGAAACCGTTCAGTCGCAACCGCGTAAAGCGCATGGCCTGTTTTCCTTGGTCATTGCCCCGCTGACGGGCCCGCCTTTGGGATCATATCCTACCCTGCAGTCTGCTGCCCGAGTCAACGCCTGAGCACTTTATATGGCCAGTTTTGAAAGTTTATCCCCAAGATATATTGCCTGGGTCAACATCTAGCGACCTGCCGATACCCCTTTTGGCACGGACGAATCACTCCGGCCGCGCCCGATGCCACCTTGTCGGCCGATCTGGAACTGGCGGCGGATGGCGGGGTCGTTGCCCTGCTGCGCAATACGCCGGTCAGCGGCCTTCTGGGCGCCTCCGGGACCAAGCTGTTGCAGACATGCCGATGACGTTTCCCCGGTTATTGAGATTACGAAGCGTCGATGCTATTTTGGGCGTAGCCCGGCGCCGGGGACATGCAGGCGCAAACCCGATAGGAGGACACTGTCCTGACCGGACTGACCCAGGCAGTGGCGAGCCCCACTGCAAACAGTGCAGCAAGCCTGCACGAAACAGACGCAGCAACCAGCGAAGCGCTGCTTGCGCGTATTCTGACCTCACTCGATGATGACAAGGCCGAAGACGTCGTGCAGATCGACCTGCGCGGCAAGACCTCGATCGCCGATTCCATGGTGATCGCGACCGGGCGCTCGTCCCGGCAGGTTGCGGCCATATCCGAGAAACTGGTGGACAACCTCAAGCAGGAGTTCCGGATTTCATGCAAGGTCGAAGGCAAGGATGCCGGCGATTGGGTGCTGATCGATGCGGGTGACGTGATCGTCCACATTTTCCGGCCCGAAGTGCGTGAATTCTACCAGATCGAGAAGATGTGGATGCCTGCGGGCGGCACAGGCGCGACGCAGTAGCGGCGGGGCCTGGCGCCCATGCGGGTCCATATCTGTGCCGTCGGGCGCCTTCGTGGCGGCCCGGAACAGCAGCTGATTGACGATTATCTGACGCGGTTCGACCGGACGGGTCGCGCGCTTGGCCTGACACTCGGCGGCGTTCAGGAAGTCGAGGACCGCAAAGGCGGGGGGATGGCGGCCGAGGCCGATCTGCTGCGCCGGTCGCTTCCCAAGACGGGGCGGCTTTGGGTTCTGGATGAACGCGGCCAGACCCTCACCTCACCCGAATTTTCCGACAGATTGGGGGCCCTGCGCGATCAGGGCACCGGCGATCTGGCGATTTGCATCGGCGGGGCCGATGGCCTGCACCCCGATCTGCGAGCCGAATCCGACATGGCCCTGTCCTTTGGTCGGATGGTCTGGCCCCATTTGCTGGCGCGCGTGATGTTGAGTGAACAGCTCTATCGCGCAGCGTCGATCCTTGCCGGCAGCCCTTACCATCGCGCGTGAATGCGCCCCGTCTCAGCGGTTCAGGATATCTTGATGATACCGCCGCAACAGAACCAGCCCCAGCGCGAGCGGTATAAGCGACCAGGCCAGCACAAGCAGAACGGAAACATAATCAGGCTCATATCCGGGATAAACGCCCGCCCGAAACGCGCCCGTTATGTGAATCCACGGCAAATACCACATGTAGCCCTGCACGTTTTCCGGGAGGTTTTCGTAGAGGAAGATCACGCCTGCGACCAGAAACAGGGGCCGGGTGACGATGCCCCAGATCTGGCCCCAGGCCGGGAACAGCCCCACCAACAGGCAATTCAAGACCCCCAGTCCAAGCCCCAGCAGTCCTGCCATGCAGACAGCCAGGATCATCGGGCCAAATTCCAGAATCGCCGTTGCGTCGGTGAATTGAAGGACCGCGAAAAAGACGATCACCAAAACCACCATCCCGGTCAGGAAATTCAGCACGAACCGCGCCAGGATCGCGTCGATCCACGACACGGCGGGATAGAACAAGAGCGGCTTTGAAAACGTGATCGCGTTCTGCACCTGCCCGGCGACGTTCGAGGCGATTGTGAACGGAAGAAATCCCGACGCGTAAAACAGCACGAACGAATTCCCGATTGGCGGGGTGCGTATGATCAGCGAAAACACCGCCGACAGCACGATGATCGCGCCGATGGGTTCCACCAGGGCCCAGATATAGCCACCCGGGGTCCGCCCGTAGCGCGTCGACATTTCGCGCAACATCAGGGCCACGATCGACCGCAGGCTGGCGAAGCGGCGTGACCTGTCGGATGCCTGGCCTTCCGGGCTTCGAGGCAAAGAGGGGTCTGTGGCGGTCAGGGCGCTCTCCGTTTTCGGGCCGTTCTGATAGCCTTCACGCCGCAAAATATGTATGATATCAATGACAAGATCAAATGTCACGAGCAGGTCCGGAAATTGACCGACGCAAAAGGACCTCAAAAAAAGCCCCCTGCGCCCGGTCCCGGGACGACACGCCCCGCATTGCAGCCAGCCAAAGGCCCCGCGCCGGCCGCGTCCCCGCAAAAACCGGCAGTGCCGCTTCCTGCCGTGCCGCCGCCGCAAACGCAAAGCCACCCACCGCAATTCAAACCGGCCGCTCGCCCCGCCAGGGCAAAGCGCCGGCACTTTGGCCTGGCGCTATCGCTTCTGGTGCTTGTTGTTGCCCCCGTGGCCGTCGTGGCTTTCTACCTCTACTTGTTCGCGCAAGATCAGTACGCATCCAGCACCGGGTTCACGGTTCGAACTGAAGAAACAGGATCCGCGACCGATATCCTGGGCGGGCTGTCCGGTTTCGCGGGATCTGGCGGCAGCGCCGATGGTGATATCCTTGTCGAATTCATTGTCAGCCAGGACCTGGTACGGCGGCTCAACCGGCGGCTCGATCTGGTGGCCCACTATTCTGCCTCCCATGAAACCGATCCGGTCTTTGCATTGCCAGCCGATGCCACGATCGAGGACCTGGTGTCCTACTGGCAGAGCGTGGTGCGGGTATCCTACAATCAGGGCAACGGCCTGATTGATCTGCGTGTTCTCGCGTTTGATCCCGTCACGGCACAAACGCTGGCCGAAGCGATCATTGAAGAGGGCCAGCAGCTGATCAACGAATTGAACGAGCAGGCCCGCTCGGACAGCATACGTTTCGCGGCCGACGATCTGGAGGCGGCGCTGGCCCGGCTGCGCGGCGCGCGCCTGGCCCTGACCGATTTCCGCACCCGGACCCAGATCGTGGATCCGGCCTCCGACCTGCAGGGGCGGATGGGGGTTCTCAACAACCTGCAGCAGCAGCTGGCCGAAGCCCTGATCGAATTCGATCTCCTGTCGGAAAACACCACCAACCCCAACGATCCGCGCCTGGTTCAGGCCGCCCGGCGGATCGAAGTGATCCGCCAACGCATCCAGCAAGAACGTCTGACCTTCACCTCGGAAGATATCGGCCAGAACGGCGAGGACTATCCGACCCTGATGGCCGAATTCGAAGGTCTGGCCGTGGATCGCGAGTTTGCCGAGGAAAGTTATCGCGCGGCGCTGACCGCGCTTGATGTGGCGCGCACAAATTCCGCCCGCCAAAGTCGGTATCTTGCGGTTTTCATCCGCCCGACACAGCCCGAAAGCGCTGAATTTCCGCGCCGCGAGATGATCATCGCCCTGACGCTTCTGTTCTTGTCACTGGGATGGGCCGTCATGGCGCTGATCTACTACAGCATCCGTGATCGTCAGTAGGGTCCGCGGCCATGATCCGCTTTGATCACCTGACCAAGAGTTTCCGGGTCAACGGGCAACGCACAGTTGTCATCGACAATCTGAACCTGACCGTGGAGACCGGAAAGTCGCTGGCTCTTCTGGGGCGCAACGGGGCCGGAAAATCCACCCTGATGCAGATCATAGCGGGCAACATGCGACCCGATACCGGGGCTGTTGTCAGCGATGGCACCATCTCGTGGCCGGTGGGATTGGCCGGCGCCGTGCACCCGCAATTGACGGGTGCACAGAACACGCGGTTCATCGCACGCGTCTACGGGGTCGACAGCGAGGAATTGATAGATTTTGTTCAGGATTTCGCCGATCTAGGTTCGCATTTTTCGATGCCCGTACGCACCTATTCCGCCGGAATGCGCAGCCGCCTGAACTTTGGCTTGTCGATGGGCATCAGGTTCGACACCTACCTGATCGACGAGGTTACGGGGGCCGGCGACTCCGCGTTTCGTGCAAAAAGTGTGGCGCTTTTTCGGGAACGAATGACCGGGTCCGACGCCATCATGGTGAATCACAATCTCGCCGAACTCAAGGATTACTGCAGCGCCGCGTTGGTGCTGGAACACGGAAAACTCACCTATTTCGAAGACCTTGACGAAGCGATCGCCGTTCACAGCGCCAATATGTCCTGACGCAATAGGCGCAAGACCGGGCCGGCACAGTTAATCCGATCGCAACAAAGTCTCCGGGTTTGCCACCAGACCACCACAATGGCCGCCCGCAAAGGGCCAAGCTTCTGCGTCAGATCGCGTCCATTGCCTGCAACCGGCATGGAGCAACGGATGTCTCACCTTTCGATCGAAGGACAATTTCAATCGGATCAGACGATCCTGGATCATGGCATTACGGACATCGTGATCCGCGAGACCACCAACGGGCCGGTTTTGTATACTGCATCCGGCCCCAGCGGGGGGGTTGCCGCCTATTCGATCAACGCCGATGGGGATCTCGCCCTCCTGGATTATGCGCATTTCGATGCCGCATGGTCAGCCGGCGCGATCGCCAATCTCTCTATCCTCGAAACCCTCACCGGACCGCAGCTTGTGGTGGCCACGGGCGGATCCGCCGACCTGGTGACATTTGCGTTGAACCCGGACGGAACGATCGGCGCATCGGCCACCATCACGGGGCGCGCCACCGCGGATGCTTCGGTGGTGGACGTGGCCCAGGTCGCCGGCGACACGGTTTTCCTGGCCAACCGCGAAACCGGTGCCGTCGAAGCTTACACACTGCAAGGCAACGCCCTGCAATACATTGACGCCATCTCGGATACGGACACAACCTATGCCGACGGCGTCTTTGCCCTGGAAACCGCGACGATCGTCGGAACCGATTACCTGATCGGCGCAGGCCAGGCCGATAAAGGTGTTACAACCTACAGGATCGAACAGGGCGGCCTTGTTCCCACCGGAAGCCTGGGCGTCAACGAAGGCATCGGGATCATGACGCCAAACGCGATGGAGACCGCTGGCGTCGCAGGGCGCAGTTTCGTACTTGTCGGTTCCGGCCCGGGGGGTGGGATCGGTCAATCAGGCGCCATCACGGTGATGGAGATCCTGGCCGATGGCCAGCTGATGCTGACCGATCATGTCATGGATACCCTCGATACACGCTTTGGCCAGATCCAGAGCCTCGAGGTTATCGAGGCCAGCGGCAGAACCTATGTCGTCGCCGGGGGTGGCGATGACGGGATCACCCTGTTTGTCCTGATGCCCAACGGCCGGCTTCAGATCTTGGATGTCCTGCCCGATACCCTGTCCAACAATCTCGACAATGTCAGCGCCATCGCGGCCTACCATGATGGCAGTGGCGTGAACGTCTTCGTGTCGTCCGAAACCAGCGCGGGTTTGACCCATGTCAGTTTTGGCACCTCAGGCCATGGCGTGGTTCAGGTTGCCCCCGATACGGGCATGTCGCAGGGCGGTACTGCCCTGGACGACATCCTTGTTGGCGGACAGGGCAATGACAGCCTGAACGGCGCGTCCGGCAATGACATACTGGAAGACGGCAACGGCAGCGACACCCTGACAGGCGGCGGGGGAAATGATGTCTTCGTCCTACGCGCCGACGGGTCAACGGATCTCATCACCGATTTCCAATACGGCCTTGACAGACTGGACCTATCGGACTGGCCGTTCTTGTACGACCCGACCCGTTTGATCGTTCAGAGCACGACACTCGGTGCCGTCATCAACTGGCGAGACGAGGTCCTCGAAATCCAGACGCTGAACGGTACGTCCTTGTCAGCGGCCCAGGTCTCGGCGTCGGTCCTGGCCGCCCCCCACCGCGTGCCGGTGTTTTCGGTGAATGCCCTGAACGATCCCGACGAAACGCTGGACGGCACACCGGGCGACGACAGCCTGAACGGCGCAGAAGGCAATGACACCCTGAACGGTCTCGGAGGCGATGACACGCTCGAAGGGGGCGAGGGCGATGACTTGCTGGCCGGCGGCGCGGGCGCGGATCACATGGATGGCGGCACGGGCATCGATACCGCCGATTACTCCACCGCCACCTCGGGCTCGGGTATCCGTCTGGATGTCTTCAACCCTGACGGGACGGCCCGGGCGGGCATCATGAACTGGGGCTATGCGGGCGGGGACGACCTGCTCAACATCGAGAACATCATCGGGTCCCCATTCAACGACACCATGGTGGGAACCCACGGCGACAACACCTTCCACGGCGGCGATGGCAATGACGTGTTCTGGGCAAACAACGGCAATGACACCGTCTATGGCGAAGCCGGAAACGACATCTTCAAGGCCAGCAACGGCGATGATCTCTACGATGGCGGCGCAGGCAACGACACGCTCGAAGGGGGGGCGGGCGATGA
>CAYWTM010000125.1:0-9175 GCA_964460185.1 uncultured Roseicyclus sp.
CCGACGAAATGCATCTTGCCCGACAGGCAGGTCTGATAGCCCGCGCGCCGCAGGTGATGGGCATAGGTCGGGATGGATGACGCGAACTCGGCCGCATTGTCGTAGACGCCCGTGCGGCTTGGCAGTTGCCCCGACATGAACGACGCCCGACCCGGCGCGCACAGCGGCGAGGCGGTATAGGCGTTCTGAAAGCGTGTCGAGCGTTCGGCGAGGGCCTTGAGGTTAGGCGCATGGAGCCAATCGGCAGGTCCATCGGGAAACAGGGTGCCGTTCAACTGGTCGACCATGAGGATCAGGATGTTGGGCCGGGTCATTGATGCGCTCCGCAGGTCAGGTCGAGATAGGCCTCGACCGTCGCGATCGCGGCCGCAGAGTCGGGCGGGCCGGCGTCCGACAGCGCGTGGCGGATATACAGCCCGTCAATGAGGGCCGCCGTTGTCCGGGCCACATCCAACGGCGTCGCACAAATCGGGCGCAGCGCGTGGGTCAGGTTGGATACCAACCGGCGCTGATAGACGCGCAACAGCCGCGCGGCCTCGGTGTTGGTCTGGGCCATGACATAGAAATTCAGCCAGGCGGCCACCACCTCGGTCTGGAAGTTCGCGCCCCCGAAGCTGGCCTTCACCAGTGCCGAAAGCCGTGCGCGGGGCAGGGGGTTGCCGGCCAGTTCCCGGCGCGACTCGGCCCCGAATTCCGACAGGATCGACCGCATTGCAGCCAGGAACAGTTCATCCTTGGACCCGAAGTAGTGATGCGCCAGAGCCGAAGACACGCCCGCAGCCTTCGCAATCTGTCCCACGGTCACGTCCAAAGAGCCCTGACGCCCGATTTCTCCAATCGTTGCGTTGACAAGCGCGTCTTTACGCAGTGCCATCATGCCCGTGCGCGGCATGGCATTACCCCTTATGGTTGCAATGCTGCAGAAGATAGGATTTTAATTGACTGGTCAATCAACAAAAAGACCACCAACCGGGAGATACCTCATCATGACCCTTTTCAATCGTACTGCCTGTTCGGTACTCGCCCTCGGCCTGACCACGGGCGCGGCGCTGGCGGATGCGCATGCCGAATGCGGCACCGTGACCTTCTCGGACGTGGGCTGGACCGACATCACCGCGACCACTGCCGCGACCTCTGTCGTGCTCGAGGCGCTTGGCTACGAGACCGAGACGCTGGTCCTGTCGGTGCCGGTGACCTACACCTCGCTGGCCTCGGGAGATGTCGACATCTTCCTGGGCAACTGGATGCCAACGATGGAGGCCGATATCGCCCCCTACCGCGATGCGGGAACCGTCGACACCGTACGCGCCAACCTTGAAGGCGCGAAATACACGCTGGCCACCAACGCCGCCGGTGCCGCGCTGGGCATCGGCGATTTCGCCGACATCGCAGCCTTTGCCGACGAACTGGACGGCGACATTTACGGCATCGAGCCCGGCAATGACGGCAATCGCCTGATCATGGACATGATCGGTGCAGATGCCTTTGGCCTTGGCGCGGCGGAATTCGAGGTCGTGGAAAGCTCGGAACAGGGGATGCTGGCACAGGTTGCCCGCGCCTCGGACCGCGATGAGCCGATCATCTTCCTCGGCTGGGAACCGCACCCGATGAATGCCAATTTCGAACTGACCTACCTGACGGGCGGCGACGATTGGTTCGGCCCGGACCTGGGCGGCGCGACGGTCTATACCAACACCAGCGCCGGCTATGCCGAAGCCTGCCCGAACGTGGGTGCGTTGTTGGCCAACCTGGAATTCACCCTCGCCATGGAAAACGAGATCATGGGCGCGATCCTGAATGATGGCGAAGACCCCGAAGACGCGGCGATGGCCTGGCTGTCGGCCAATACCGACGTCGTGATGGGCTGGCTTGACGGTGTGACCACCATCGACGGCGGCGACGCGGCGGCGGCCGTGGCCGCTGCGCTGGACATGTAAGACGCAGCTTGTCAAACATTAGCTTGGGCGGCGCGGCCGTGATCGCGCCGCCCTTTCTCTGACCCTATGAGGTGTCATGCTATCCTGGCTCACCGAATGTGACGGCCCCGAAGACTATGCGGGCCAGGGGCCCTTGGGCTTTCTGACCGAATGCAAACTTCGGGTGGGTGACGCGGCCGAGGCCGGATTCGACTGGCTGCAGGACAATCTGTCGGGATTTTTCGACCTGATGGCCGCGGGTCTGGAAATCATGATCGAGGCGATCCTGGCGCTGTTGCAGGACCCGCCCAACACCGGATGGTTCGAGGATCTGCGCCGGTCCGAGATCACGTATCTCTATCCGCAGGACTGGCATCCTATCCTGATCATCGCGATCTTTTGCGGGCTGGCGTGGTGGATGCACAGATCGTGGAAGATGCCCGCGATGGTGGCCATCGGCCTGCTGTTCATCGTCAACCAGGGCTATTGGGAAGAAACCACCGAAAGCCTGACCCTGGTTCTGTCGGCCTGTGTGGTCTGCATGGGTCTTGGCGTGCCCATCGGCATCGCCGCCGCCCATCGTCCGCGCCTGTATGCCACCATGCGCCCGGTACTGGACCTGATGCAGACGCTGCCGACCTTTGTCTACCTGATCCCGGCCATCGTCTTTTTCGGCATCGGCATGGTGCCCGGCCTGATCGCCACCGTCATCTTCGTGCTGCCCGCTCCGATCCGCCTGACCCACCTGGGCATCACCGCGACCCCCACGGCCCTGCTGGAAGCCGCCGATGCCTTTGGCGCCACCCCGTCCCAGAAACTGTGGAAGGTCGAGCTTCCCTACGCCCTTCCGCAGATCATGGCCGGCCTGAACCAGACCATCATGCTGTCGCTGTCCATGGTCGTGATCGCAGCACTCGTGGGCGCGGATGGCCTTGGTGTGCCGGTGGTGCGCGCGCTCAATCAGGTCAATACCGGACTGGGCTTCGAAAGTGGCTTCATCATCGTGGTCGTGGCCATCTTGCTTGACCGGCTGTTGAGAGTTCAGCGCAAATGACCGGACCGCATCAGGCCCAGTGCCATTGTGGCACCGTCCAGTTCACCGTCGCCCTGTCCGACGGGCTGAGCACCGCGCGGCGCTGCACCTGTTCCTACTGCACGATGCGCGGGGCCGTGGCCGTGTCGGCGCCGCTTGACGGGATCCATTTCACCGCCGGCAAGGACAATCTGACGCTCTACCAATTCAACACCCGCACGGCGAAACACTTCTTTTGCAGGACCTGTGGCATCTACACCCACCACCAGCGGCGATCGAACCCTGATGAATACGGGGTCAACATGGCCTGTCTTGCGGGTCTGAGCCCCTGGGACCTGTCGCAGATCACCGTCAATGACGGCCAATCCCACCCCTCCGACGGCGCACCGGCGCGCGTGGATGGTGTGCTGCGCTATGAAAAGGCCCCCACATGAGCATCGCCGTCCGTTTCAACAAGGTCTGCATCATGTTCGGCGATGCGCCCGGCCCGGCCCTGGCCGAAGCCGACAAGGGCCGCAGCCGCGCCGATATCCAGGCCGAAACAGGCCAGGTTCTGGGCGTGCATGATTGCTCGCTCGACGTCGAGGCAGGGGAAATCCTGGTGCTCATGGGCCTGTCTGGGTCGGGAAAATCCACGCTCTTGCGAGCGGTCAACGGCTTGAACCCCGTCGCGCGCGGCACGGTCGAGGTGCATGACGGCGATTGGTCCTGCACGCTGCCCGGCGCGCCTTCGGGCGATCTGCGCCGCCTGCGCCAGAACAGCGTGTCGATGGTGTTTCAGCAATTCGGCCTGCTGCCCTGGCGCACGGTGCGCGAGAACGTGGGGCTGGGTCTGGAACTGGCCGGTCAATCGGTGGCCGAGAGAACCGCGCGCGTGGACCATCAACTGGACCTGGTGGGGCTGAGCGACTGGGCAGACCGCAAGGTGGGCGAGTTGTCAGGCGGCATGCAGCAACGCGTGGGGCTCGCCCGTGCCTTTGCCACCGATGCGCCGATCTTGCTGATGGATGAGCCGTTTTCGGCGCTGGACCCGTTGATCCGGTCAAAACTGCAAGACGAGTTGCTGGATCTTCAGCGCGATCTCAAACGGACCATCATCTTTGTCAGCCATGACCTTGATGAAGCCTTCAAGATCGGCAACCGCATCGCGATCATGGAGGGCGGCCGCATTGTCCAATTGGGCACGCCCCGCGAGATCTTTTCGAACCCGATCAATGACTACGTGGCGGAATTCGTGGCCAATATGAACCCGCTCGGCGTGCTGACGGCGCGCGACGTGATGCGCCCTGTCCCCTCGGACGGCGAACGCATTCCCGTGGAAACGCCGGTGCGCGACATCCTCGTGCGCTTTGCACAGACCCCGACGCCGCTGGCCGTCGAAGAGGCGGGCGCGGTCATCGGGACCGTGACCCCCGAAAGCATAGCCGCCCGCCTTGGCGCTTGACGCGCAATGGAGGCGCTTTTCCCGTATTTGAAACAAGAAGAAAGGCAATTTTATTAAAAATGTCGGCGCTTCTTCTTGGCGCAAATACGGCCGCCGGAGGCATTAAGGTCCTGTTCGTTCGGCCTGAAGCAGATCCATCAGGCGTTCCAGGTGCCAGTCGGTATCCCCGAGTTGATGGTCGATCATCACCAGTCTCTTGGCATAGTGGCTGGCGGGGTATTCCCATGTCATGGCGATCCCGCCATGCATCTGGATGACCTCCTCGGCGACCTGTCGTGCGATGCGCCCGACCAGGTGTTTGGCCTGGCTGGCCCGCCTTGCCCGGTCCGGGGTGTCCATGGCGGCGGCTGCGAGGATCACGATGGACCGGGCCTGTTCGATCTCGATCGACAGATCCACGGCGCGGTGCTGCAACGCCTGGAAGCTGCCGATGGGTTTGCCGAATTGCCGGCGCGTCCCGAGATAGTCGACCAGCATGCCATACGCCGCCTCCATCGCGCCAAGCGCTTCTGCGCACAGGGCGAGCGCGCCCCAGTCAAGGGCCTCCGCGATGGCAGCCCGTGCATCGGCAAGGCGCAATGTGGCGGGCGTGTTGTCGACGAACACCTCGGCCGCCGGGCCTCCGTCGATCATGCCGTAGCTTGCGATCTCGGCATCGGTGGCCGCGATCTGCCACAGGCCCAGGTCATGTGTCGCGATCAGCAACCGGTCGGCCGCCCCCCCGCCATAGACCACCGATTTCCGGCCTGTCAGGGCCGTCCCGTCGGCCCGTGTGGTCATCGCGGACAGGTCATAAGGAGAGTCCAGCTCGCCCAAACCCACCGCATAGCGGTGCGTCCCGTCCAGCAAGGGCGCCAGATTGCCGCCTGCCGCGCCGATCAGCCGGATCGCCATCAACTGGCCCAGGACCGGCTCGGGGCAAAGCGCGCGGCCCAGTTCCTCGAACACGACCGCGATATCGAAGCCGGCCCCGCCCATGCCGCCGTGATCCTCGCTTGCGAAGGCATGAAACAGTCCCAACTCAGCCAGGTCGGTCCATTTGGACGGGTCATGCCAGGGTGCCTCGTAGGCCACGCGATTGCGGTGCTCGATCCCGTATTGCTCTGACAGGTAGCGCCGCAGCGTATCGGCCAACATGCGGCGATCATCGGAGATCTGGAAATCCATCAGCCCAACATCCCCTTGGCCAGAATGTTGCGCTGGATCTCGTTCGAGCCGCCATAGATCGAGATCTTGCGGTTGTTGAAATAGGCGGCCGCGTTCATCGCGTGCCCGTCGGGGGCGATCCCCAGGTTGTCGTCCAGATCCTCCGACGGGAAGGGTGCCGCGGCAGGGCCGAGGGCGCGCCGCGCCAGATCGTTGATCGCTTGCCGGATCACGGTGGATTTGATCTTGAGCATGGAGGGTTCCGCCACCAGGCGCCCGCCCCGTGCCGCCCGGTCCAGCATCCGCAGGTTGGTGATCTTCATGGCCTCCAGTTCGGCCTCGACACTGGCCAGGCGCGCCGCGAAAAGTGCATTTTGGATCAGTGGCTTGCCCCCACGAGTGACAGTGTGGGCCAGGTTCTTGACCTGTTCGAAGGCCTGTGTCGAAAACCCGACGCCCGCGATATTGGTGCGTTCGTGCCCCAGCAGGTACTTGGCGATGGTCCAGCCCATGTTTTCGCCGCCCACAAGGTTTTTCACCGGAACCCGGACATCGGTGAAAAAGACCTCGTTCACTTCGTAGCCGCCTTCGATCAGGCGGATCGGGCGCATGTCGATGCCGGGGGTGTCGAGGTCGATCAGCAGGAACGAAATCCCTTCCTGTGGTTTGCCGTCAAGGCGCGTGCGCACCAGGCAAAAGATGCGGTTGGCGTATTGGCCAAAGGTCGTCCATGTCTTTTGCCCGTTGACCACGTAGTGATCGCCGTCACGATCTGCACGGGTCTTGAGGCTGGCCAGATCGGACCCCGCGCCGGGTTCGGAATAGCCCTGACACCACCAATCGCGCCCGTCGAGGATGCGGGGAAGGTATTCCGCCTGCTGCGCGGTCGAGCCGTAGGTCATCAGGACCGGGCCCAACATCCTGAGGCCAAAGGGCACCAGCCGCGGCGCATCCGCGAGACAGCATTCCTCTTCGAAGATATGCGATTGGATCGGCCCCCAGTCCTGCCCGCCAAAGGCCTTGGGCCATGGCCCCGCCAGCCAGCCTTTCGCGTGCAGGATCGCGTGCCAACGGTCCATGTCATGCTTGGTCAGCCCGCGCCGCGCGGCGACCTTGGCGGAAATCTCGGGCGGCAGTGCGTCGGCCAGAAAGCTGCGGACCTCGTCCTGGAACGCGGATTCGAGGGCCGAATATCTCAGGTCCATCTTGCGCTACCTCGCGTTCAGATCGTCAAATGTTCCGCCGGATCTGGCCATGTCGTCCAGCATGGGGGGGATGTGCCAGAAATGAGGATCTTCGCCGGCAAACTCGGACAGATGCGCCACGATGGTCGCCGCACCAACCTGGTCGGCATGGTGCATCGGGCCACCGCGCCAGCGTGGAAAGCCGTAGCCGAACAGGAATACCGCATCGATATCGATGGGGCGCGCGGCGATGCCATCGGCCAGGACATCGGCGGCCTCCATCACCATGGCGGCCATGTAGCGCGCCACGATCTCGTCATCGGTGAAGCTGCGCGGCGTGATCCCTTCGGCCTGTTGCACCCCGGCGATGATGGCGGCCAGATCGGGGTTCACCACCGGTTTTTTGCCGGAATGGTCATAGAAGCCACGCCCGGTCTTGCGCCCGAACTGACCCGTCTCACACAGGCGATCGGCGATCAGGCCGTGATAGCGCGCCGCCGGATCGCGGGCGGGGGCCAGCCGTTTGCGCGACGCCCACCCGATATCGAGACCTGCCAGATCCGACATTTCGAACGGCCCCATGGCAAAGCCGAAGCCCTTGATCGCGCGGTCGATCTGATCGACCGGCGCGCCGTCCAGAAGCATGAAGTCGCTGGCTTTGCGGTAGGCCGACATGATCCTGTTGCCGATGAACCCGTCGCAGATCCCCGACAGCACGGGCACCTTGTTGAGGCGTTTGGCAAAGGCGAAGACCGTTGCCAGGACCTCGGCCCGGGTCTCGGCCGTCGGCACCACTTCCAGCAGGCGCATGACATGGGCCGGGGAAAAGAAGTGCAGCCCGATGAAATCTTCGGGAAAGCCAAGGACCTGCGCCAATTCGTTCACGTCCAGATAGGAAGTGTTGGTGGCGATGATCGCGCCGGGGCAGGCGGCTTCGATCTGGTCCAGTACGGTTTTCTTGACGTCCATGTCTTCGAAGACGGCCTCGACCACCAGATCGCACCCTGACAGGGCCCCGATATCCTGCGCCATATCGAGATCGAGCGCGGCGCGGACCTCGGGCGAGAGCTTGCCGCGCTTGACCGCCCCGTCAAGATTCGCCGCAATCGCGGCTGATCCACGTGCCATGGCTTCGGGATTTTGTTCCACGAGAACAACACGGTAGCCCGCGATCAGACAGGCCGTGGCAATGCCGCTTCCCATGGTGCCAGCGCCCACGACCCCGATCTTGGCAATCGCGCGGGGCGTCACACCGGCCTCGGGGATCTTGGTGGTTGCACGTTCGGCGAAAAAGGCATGGATCAGGCCAGCGCGTTGGGGGCTTTCCATGCAGGCCTGAAACAGGCGCCGTTCCTCGGCCAGCCCCACGGCTATGGGGCGGGTGGCAAAGGCCACTGCCTCGGCCGCCTTTTGCGGGCTGAACAGATGCGGCTGTCTCGCGTTCAGGTTTCGTATCGTATCTTCAATCGCCTGGGGGTCGGCCACCACGTCGATGTCGCAGGTCCGGCGGGTCTGCAACCGGCCGGCAAGAACGTCGTTCGCGGCGTCCAGCGCCACATCGCGCGCGGCACCGGGGCTGATCCGGTCGACCAGCCCAAGCGCCAGACCTTCTTCGGCCCCGATCCTGCGTCCCGTGGTGATCAGATCCAACGCCGCTGCAATGCCCGTCAGGCGCGGACCACGCTGCGTGCCGCCCGCGCCGGGCAGAATGCCAAGCGTGACCTCGGGAAAGCCAAGCGTCACGCCGGGGATCGCGACCCGCGCATGGGAGGCGATCGCCACCTCCAGCCCGCCGCCAAGTGCGGCGCCATGCAGGACAGAAATGACAGGTTTCGTGCACGATTCCAGATGGTTGCAGACCTCGGGCAGCCAGGGATCGACAGGTGGTTTGCCGAATTCCCTGATGTCCGCACCGGCAATGAAGCTGCGTCCTTCGCCGTAGATCGCGATGACCTTCACCGTGCTGTCGGCTTCGAGCGTGTTCAGCGCCGCGACCAGACCCGCCCGCAGCGCGGCACCGGCCGCGTTCACCGGCGGGTTGTTCAACGCAACCAGACCGATCGCGCCTTCGCGCGTGATGCTCACGACGTCCGTCATGTGGTTCTCCCTCAACCTTGTGGCCGACAGTAGCACGGCCATCCCCGGATGCCACATGAACACCGCGTCCTAGCTGCACCGCAAGGCGTAGCAAGGTCTTGTCGCACCCGACGCGACACACTGGCCGCCGCGTCCATTGCGTGTTGCGAAATCGTTCCGCGTCGCGAAACCCAGACGGAGCGGGTTTTCGCGAGGCGGTCCGATAGGGCGGATCAGAAGAACGCCTGCAGGCCTGTCTGGGCCCGGCCCAGGATCAACGCGTGCACGTCGTGTGTGCCCTCGTAGGTGTTGACCGTTTCCAGGTTCTGCGCATGCCGCATCACGTGGTATTCCGCCATGATCCCGTTGCCGCCAT
>CAYWTM010000126.1:0-9006 GCA_964460185.1 uncultured Roseicyclus sp.
GCGACATGGCAAAGTTCGCTTACCGCGTCTTGATCAACCTCACCGCCGACAGCGCGGGCATTGACCGTCGACACACCCAAGAGGACACGGATCGATTGTTGGCCCTGCTGGCCAAACTGGGTCATGCGCCCACGATGGGGCAACTGCGCGATCCGTCCGAACGTGAAACCCTGCTCGCGGAACTGGAAGAGGCGCTGGCTGCCTTCCAGGAGGAGTTCTTTGAGCCGTCGCTTGCGCGTCGTCGTGCTCTTGTCGCGCAGATGGAGGCCGGGGAAATCGACAAAGCGGACCTGCCGCAAGACGCGATCGTAGCGCAGCTTCTGGCGATGCCGACCGATGAAGAACTCTCATACGACGAGCGGATGAAGGATTCGGCCTTCTTCATTCTGGCGGGCGCCTTCACCACGGCCAACGTCTTGATGAATTTCACGAAAAACCTGCTCGATTGGTTTGATGATCACCCCGAGGATCGTGCAAGCTTGATGGCGGATCCGATCTTGATGCAGCGCTTCATTTGGGAAAACACCCGGCTGCACCCGGCCAGCCCGATCACCAAGCGCCGCGCCTTGTGCGCGATGGACCTGCCCGATGGGCACCACGCCGAGCAGGACGAATACGTCACGATGGATCTGACGAAGATCAATCGCAACGCGGAGTTGTTCGGCGATGATCCCGAGGCGTTCGACCCCAACCGAGAGCTTGCCGAAAACATGCCGCTGCACGGATTGTCATTCGGTGGCGGGGCTCATGTGTGTTTGGGAAAACTTCTGGCGGTGGGGGTGAAGATCACCGATGAAAACAAGGATGCGGAAGAAACCGAAATCGGCACCATCGCCCTTGTAACGCGAGAATTGTTGCGCCTTGGCATAGCCCGAGACCCCGATCGCGCGGCGGAAATCGATGAAAGCACCGACCGGCGGCACTTCAAGACCCTACCATTCATCTTCGACCCGAACCTCGCGATCGGCGTCCCCGCAGCTTAACCCTCGGTTCGGAGTGTGCGGGATCCCGCACGAGAGCCCGATCTCGCCGCACCACCGGCGGCGCATCAGGTTGGCGTTTTTCGCCCCTGAACTGCAGGTCGTCATTCCATCAGGACGCCAACCGCGTGGCCTGACCCTGGCACGGCCGCTCGCCGACGGGTTTCCGATCGCCTGGCAAGCTCAGGTCTGGCATTTCAGGCGTCCGCGGCGCGACGTGTAAATTCCCTGGCCTTGCCGAAACTCACCCATCCATCGGACGGCCAGAGAAAGCCCGATCAGACCGCGCCAGAAACGGCCGCCGCATGACCAAGAACGCCCATGCTGTTCGGGAATGAGCCGAAAAACGTCCGCTGTTAAGCAGCCTTGAAACCAAGGCAACCAATCAAAGCACAGTGCGAGGAGCAAGTGGCGGACAGACAGGGATTCGAACCCTGGAGACGGTCTCCCGCCTACACACTTTCCAGGCGTGCGCCTTCGACCACTCGGCCACCTGTCCGTGCTCGGCGGGATAGCGCAACACCCTGCAGGGTTGCAACCCCATTTGCCCGGAAGGACCCCATGTAAAAAAGATTCACTTTTTTTGCTACACCCTCTTGCCAGAGCGTCAGAGCCCGACCATATGCGTTAATGTGATTAACATTTACATTCACTCAAACGCAGACATCGCACAGGAGACACAGATGACAAGCACAGTCACCGCCACCGACGGCCCCTCCGCCCACGCCGCACAGGCCCGTGGGTGGTTCGCGAAGTCCGAAGCCTGGCTTGACGACAAGGGCAAGGGTGCCTGGATCGCGGCCATGGTGCTCGGCTTCATCTTGTTCTGGCCAATCGGCCTTGCCCTTCTTGCCTACATGATCTGGAGCAAACGCATGTTCAACGGATCTTGCAAGTCCCGCAGCCACCACATGTCCCGCCACAAGTTCCGCACCTCGGGCAATACCGCGTTCGACGCCTACAAGGCCGATACGCTGCGCCGCCTGGAGGACGAACAGGACGCATTCGAGGCCTTCTTGCAGCGTCTGCGCGATGCCAAGGACAAGTCGGAGTTCGACCAGTTCATGAGCGATCGGTCCAAACCCCGCGCCAGCGGCGACGACAGCCCGGCCGAGGCGTAACCACCAGCCCGCCGAGCAAGCGCGGCCCCCGGATGTCCCCCCGGAGGGCCGCGCCTTTCCTTCCCCCCTTTTCAATTCCCGGTTTTCCCGCCATGACACTGACCATGCCTTCTGCCCTGCCCGATCCCGATTATGACCACGCCTATTACGATGGTGTGCCTGCCAAGCGTCTGTTCGCCTGGATCATCGACGTGATCTTGATTTCCGCAATGACGTTGATCCTGGGCCTGCTGACGCTGACGGTCTTGTTGTGGATCTGGCCCATCGTCTATTTCGCGATGGCGTTCGTGTACCGGTGGGCGACCATTGCGAGCGGATCGGCGACGCTGGGCATGCGGCTGATGAATATCGAGCTGCGCGGCCCCACCGGCGCCCGTTTTTCAACAGGCGAGGCCGCATTGCACACGCTGGCTTATCTGGTGTGTTCCGGCTTTGGCATCCTGCAGTTGATTTCCATCGTGATGATGGGCTTCGGCAGCCGCCACCAGGGTCTGCATGACCTGCTGATCGGGTCGGTCGCCATCAACCGTCCGCAGTGACGCGGCGCACGCTAACCCAGATCCAAAAAACCTGTTGCTCCTTGCCCAAGCCGTAGTGCAGGCTGTCCCGAGTTAGGATACCGGCTTGGGCCGAAGGACACACATGCGTCATACGTTGCCAATAGCGCCGCAATTCTATGTCACAGCGCCGCAAAGCTGCCCTTACCTCGATGGGCGGCGCGAGCGGAAGCTGTTCACAGCGCTGCAGGGCGATCAGGCCGAAAAGCTCAACAATGCGCTGTCGAAACAGGGGTTTCGCCGGTCGCAGAACGTTCTTTACCGGCCATCGTGCACGGATTGCGCGGCCTGTCTGTCGGCCCGGATCCGGGTTGCCGATTTCGCCCCCCGGCGCGCCCACCGCAAGATCCTCAAACGCAATGACCGCCTGCATCGGTCCGCCCGGTCGGCATGGGCAACCGAGGAACAGTACGAATTGTTCCGCAGCTACCTCGATGCCCGCCACGCCGATGGCGGTATGGCCGATATGGATGTTTTCGAATTCGCCGCCATGATCGAGGAAACACCGGTTCGCACGCGGGTCATCGAATACCGCGAGACCGTCGCGTCCAGACCGGATCCGTCTGACCCTTTGGCGGCCGTTTGCCTGACCGATATCCTGGATGACGGGTTGAGCCTGGTGTATTCGTTCTTCGATCCGGCGCTGCACGCACAGTCACTCGGCACCTATGTGATCCTTGATCACGTCGAAATCGCCCGCGAGGCAGGCCTGCCCTACGTCTACCTGGGCTATTGGGTGCCAGGCAGCAGCAAGATGGGTTACAAGGCACGCTTTCCCGCGCTCGAGATTTATGTGGGCGGATCGTGGCAACGCATGGGCGATCCGGAAGCCTATTCCAATCAGACCCACCCCCTGTCGGTCGACCCGATCGCGCAGCAGGTTGCACAGATCAACCTGCCCGACATGCGCGCGGACGACTGATCGCTTGGCCAAGACCCGCATCGCGACCATAGCCCTTGTGGTGCCTGACTATGCCGCCGGTCTCGATTTCTACGTCACGCGCCTGGGGTGGACCTGTCTGAGCGATATCGACCTGGGTGATGGCAAGCGGTGGGTCACCGTGGCGCCACCCGGGGCGGATTGCGCCCTGCTGCTGGCGCGCGCCGTGACCGATGACCAGCGCGCGGCCATCGGCAACCAGACCGGCGGGCGCGTGGGCTTTTTCCTGGAAACGGATGATTTCGAAGACAGCCATGCGCGGATGCTGGCGGCGGGCGTCGAGTTCCTGGAACAACCGCGCCACGAAAGCTATGGCAGCGTCGCGGTCTGGCGCGACCCGTTTGGCAACACATGGGATCTCATCGGCCGACGGTGACCCCACGAAAAAGGGCCGGTCCACCAGAACCGGCCCTTTCATGTCTTTTCGAAAGCCTCGCCGTTACGGCAGCAGGTCCGGCACGATGGTCACGATCCCCGGGAAGAGCCACAACAATGCCAGTCCAAGCACCTGGATGCCCACGAACGGGATCACGCCGCGATAGATATGGCCCGTCGTCACCGATTTCGGCGCCACGCCGCGCAGATAGAACAGCGCGAAACCGAAAGGCGGCGTCAGGAACGATGTCTGAAGGTTCACCGCGATCATGATGGTGACCCATTTCGGATCGAGCGTCCCGCCATAGATCACCGGCCCCACGATCGGGATCACGATGTAGATGATTTCGAGGAAATCGAGGACAAACCCGAGGATGAACAAGATCAGCATCACCAGAAGGAACACCGCCCACTCATTGTCGAAGGCGCGCAGGAATTGCTGGATGTAATGCTCTCCCCCGAACGAGATCAGCACGAGGTTCAACAACTGGGACCCGATCAGGATGGTAAACACCATCGAGGTCACCTTGGCCGTCTCTCGCACCACCGGGCTAAGCACGTTCGACCGGAACAACACCCAGCAGCTGAACAAGAGCCCGAAGAACGCGAAGTGATACGCGCCCTGGGCGACGAAGTAGGCCACCCAATCCACGAACGGCACCGTTTCACGGGTAACGCGCAGGTCGAAATTGACGCCGATCAGGATCATGATCACCAGCGCAAAGCTGGACCAGATCACGATCTTGGACTTGCCGTTCTCTTCCTTCAACTTGCGATAGGCCGCCAGCATGATGGCACCTGCCGCGCCCAGCGCCGCAGCCGGCGTCGGGTTCGTGATACCACCCAGGATCGACCCAAGCACCGCGACGATCAGCACCAGCGGCGGGAACACCACGCGCAACAGTTCGTTTTGCGACAGCCGCCCCATTGCAACCCGGCACCCGTACAGCGTCACGATCATAGGGATCGCCATGATCATGAAAGTAGCGCCAGCGCCGGTCAAAGGCCCGATGAACAGGATATCGAACAAGAAGGCCAATGCCACCCCTGCCCCGCCGATCAACAGCGGGGTCGCGCTGGAAGACGGCGACACGCCGCGCGCGATCACCAGGATCAGCGCCAGAAGAACGAAGATCGTGGTCACACCGGATCCGATCGGTGCGGCATTCGCCAGAGCCGCTTCGCGAGCCGCAACAAGTTCTTCCTCGGTCAGTTCCTGCGCGCCTTCCTGAGCACCGGCCGCCTGCATCGCTGCGCGTTGCTCAACGGACTGGTCCCACATCTCCTGGCCATGAAGTTCGATCATCGCCGCCTGGCACTGTTCGGAAACGTTGGTGCGCAGGCTCGGGCCTTCTTCGGTTTCGGCGTAATCGGACACGATGATGTTCTGGCTGCCGATGACACCGCCGCTCGCGGCCAGCCCGACCGCGATCAAGATCGCAGCAGGGGCGCCCAGATACCAGGTCAGCGCCTCGTTGCGGGTGACCGGTTCCGAGCTGCTCGTCCCGCCCAGTTGCACCGCCGGTGCCTTGCTCGGATTGAGCAGGGCAAAGCCGAAAGCATAGGCGCCATACAGGAACGCAAGGAAGATACCCGGCAAGAGCGCCGCCTGGAACAGCGTGCCCACCGACAGGACGGCCGGTTCGCCCAGATAGGTCAGTGCGTCCGAACAGCCGGCCAGTTGTGCGCGTGTTTCCTGCCCGGTCGCATAGAGATCGCCCACCAATGTGCCCAGCAAAACGATCACGATCGAGGGCGGGATGATCTGCCCCAATGTGCCCGAGGCCGCGATCACACCCGTCGCGAGTTCCGGAGAATAGTTGTTGCGCAGCATCGTTGGCAGCGCGAGCAGACCCATGGTCACCACCGTGGCGCCGACGATGCCGGTCGAGGCGGCCAGGAAAGCGCCCACGATCACGATGGAGACCGCCAGACCACCGGGCAGCGGTCCGAACACGCGCGCCATCGTGGTCAGCAGATCCTCGGCGATCTTTGACCGCTCCAGCGTGATGCCCATCATCACGAACATCAGCACGGCCAGCAGGGTTTCGATGGATTGGCCCGCGATCACGCGCTCGTTCATTCGGTTCACGATGAACGAAATGTTGCGGTCCATCGCCTGTTCCCAACCACCGGGGAACAGGTGTTCCTCTATTCGGGGCAATTCGGGGTATCGGAAGACAGAGATGGCGTCACGCGCCACCCCTTCTGCGACCAGCGATCGATATTCATTCGAGGCCGTATCGATGGCCTGATGGATCAGCAAACCGGCCGAATCCAGCGCCGCAATGATGGCAAAAGAAATGATGCCCGCACCGCCGATGGCAAATGCCACCGGAAAGCCGGTCATGATTCCTGCAAAGAGTGTCAGGAAAACGATGATCAGTCCGATCTCGACCCCGTCCAGTCCGAAGAGCATGATGCTGTCTTCCCTCTCAATCGCGCGATGGCGGTCTTTGTATTATTGCTTCAGGTGGCGCCGGAATGGGCTGCATGGGCCAGATCTTCGGCCTCATCCCCCATGACGTCCTTGTCGAGATATTTGCCCGCGCTCTCTTCGCCCTCGACCCATTCCAGGTACGAGCGCCAGAAGAAGGCCATCGCCTGCAGAAACACCAGCACGCAGAACGCGACCAGGAGAACCTTGAACAGGAAATAGGCGTTGAACCCGTTCGGGCTGAACCCGATGGTTTCCACGTTCCACCGCAAGACCCGCGCCTGCATCAGCATGCGGTCCAGATCGGACGAGGCCGACGGGTTCGGCACCACGAGGTGGCGCCACATGAAGAACCACGCGTACATGTAGGTTAGTACGATCGCAGGCATCATGAAGAAGATGCTGCCGAACATGTCGATCAGGCGTTTGGTGCGATGCGAGACCGCGGAATAAACCAGGTCGACCCGAACATGGCTGCCCTGCACGAAGGTGTAGCTGACGCAAAGGCACACGACCATCGCGTTGTAAAGCTTCAACTCCTCGCCCCACCAGCTCAGGTCCTGGGTAAAGGCCGTGCCAAGCGGGCCAAGCTGAATTTCGGCCACGCGGAAGATTCGCTGCAAGAAAACGATCATCACCTGCTGGAGAACCATCAAAAGGCCCGCCCAGGCGACCAGGCGGCCGGTGCCGTTGGCGAATGCCTCGAGCCCTCGCACGCACAACCACAGGATTTCGCGCTTCCAGAACATGCCAAGCGCCGTCACTGCAAGGAACAGCGTGAACACCACGAAGAAGAATTCGACCGATCCACCGTAGTAGATGAAGCGGACCAGCGCCTCCGGGTCGGCCCAGTTCAGCCAGGTCTGCGGACTGGTGATCGCAATGAACAAATGATAGGGCGCCAAGGCGATATTCTGCAGCACCCAAAGAATGAAATCGATCATGCGATGCCCCCCAATGCGCCGCTATCGGCGCGCGGATCGTAGGATGATGTGCGAAGAAACGGCATGTCCCGCCCGGCATGCCGCCGGACGGGACAGGTTCGTCGATCTGGCCTTAGCCTGCGTTCACGCGGTTACGCTGGCGCATGTATTCGCCATCCGCGATCTCGTACCAGCCGGCGGACTCTTCCATCGATGCGAAGTAGCTGTTGGCGATGTTGGCGTAGATCGGGTCGCCCATGTTCTCTTCGCGGACCTCTGCTGCGGCACGGCCGAACGAGTCCCAGACATCCTCGGGGAACTGGCGAACCTGCACACCACCGGCCTGCAGACGGGCCAGGGCTGCGCCGTTTTCGGCCAGCGACAGGGCGGTGTTCTGCGCGTGGGCGGCTTCGGTCGCAACCTTGCAGACAGTCTGCTGCGTGGGCGTCAGCGATTCCCAGATTTCCTGGTTGAACACCAGGTGCAGGGCCGAACCCGGCTCATGGAAGCCAGCGGCGTAGTAGATGTTGGTGACTTCCTGGAAGCCCATGCGCTCGTCCGCATAGGGGCCGATCCATTCGGCGCCGTCGATCTGACCGCTTGCCAGCGCCTGGTAGATTTCGCCGCCGGGGATGTTCTGCACCGACGCGCCGAGGCGGCCGAGCACCTGACCACCCTGGCCGGGCATACGGAAACGCAGGCCCTGGAGGTCGTCGGCAGAGTTGATCTCGATGTTGAACCAGCCGCCGGGCTGCATCGCGGTCATGCCGCACAGCAGGGGCTTGAGGCCGAACAGACCCGACAGTTCGTCGTGCAGTTCCTGGCCGTTGCGGCGGTAGTACCAGTTCGCCATTTCCTGAGCCGTCATGCCGAAAGGCACGGAGGTCATGAACGCGAAGCCGGGATGCTGGTTCAGGAAGTAGTACTCTGCCGAGTGGTAGAGGTCCGCCTGCCCCGAGGACACGGCGTCGAACACTTCGAACGCGCCCACGAGCGAGCCGGCTGGCATCTTGTTGAACGACAGCTGTCCGTCGGTCATGGCGGTGATGTAGTCGATGGCGAGCTGCGCTGCGTCATCAAAGATTGCAAAGCCGTCAGGAACGGACGTGACAAGCGTCAGCGTGCGGTTGCCTTGGGCATATGCCGGTGCGGCCAGCGTGGTCGAGGCAGCTGCTGCTGCACCGCCAAGCGCGGACGTGCGCAAGAATGAACGACGATCCATTGGTATCCTCCCAGTTGGAATTTCCGTCAGCCCCCCTCGGGCTGCGGAATATTGTCCTCAATGCCCGGCAACTTAGCGAAGGGATCGGCTACATAAAACAGTTTTCCGCACCCGAAGGTCACATTTCTGTAAAATAATCTTACCAAAATCGCCTGTTGCGGGCGATTTTGCCCGGGTTTAGGGCACGTGAGCGCTAACGGCGGTCGTATTACGGGTGCGCGCCATTACATCGCAGTCAAATATCCGCGAATCCACGACTGCGTGATCTTTCCTTTCAAAATCGGGCTGGTTGCTTTCGTTTCCTTGCTCAAACCACCGCATCCGGCGACATATTCATGACGTTTCGCGGTTGACGGTCGTGACTCGCGGTCATAGTGTCCCGCGCACGAAACACGGTGAAGAGGCCGAACGATGGGACTAATTCTCGTACTTGTAAGGACACAGCGCATGG
>CAYWTM010000127.1:0-8932 GCA_964460185.1 uncultured Roseicyclus sp.
CTCGGTCACGGCGGTCTTGGTGATCGCGTTGAACACCACCCGGCTGACGGCGGTGTCTTTCTTGATTGCCTTGCGTTTGGTCAGTGCCTCCTGCAGGTGCCAGCTGATCGCTTCGCCCTCGCGATCGGGGTCAGTCGCCAGGATCAGCGTCTGGTCGTCTTTCAGCGCATCGGCGATGGCCTTGACGTGTTTGCGACTGTCGACGCCGATTTCCCACTCCATCGCGAATCCCTCTTCGGGATCGACGGAGCCGTCCTTGGAGGGCAGGTCGCGCACATGACCATAGGACGCGAGAACCGTGTAATCGCTACCAAGATACTTGTTGATGGTCTTGGCTTTTGCTGGCGATTCAACAACGACGACGGGCATGGATGACTGTCCTTACAGGGCGCGGGGGCTGTGGCGGCGGACCATGTGGGGTCAGGCGGCGGGTTGTCAATGCGTCAGGCAGTGGGGGTGTGCGGCGTCATCATGGATGACGGAAACTTGCGGCGCTGCCCCTGTGCGGCCGAGGGCGCGTGCGTTTTGCACAGGCGACCCCACGAATGTCGTTTGGGTCGGTGTGGCAAACCCGCCCCGCCTGTCCAAGCGCGTGAACGCGGTACCGGGCACCGTCAGGCCGCTGACCGGACATCGTCAGGAGAGGTGGACCATACCTCCGGGGCTGCGGGTGATGCGCCCGGCCAGTTCCAGAACCGCCAACGCCTGTGAGACAGTGCGTGCGGGTTGCCCAAGCTCCCGGATCAACTGATCCTCGGCCACGGGCGTGGGGCCCAGCACGGCAAGGATCGAACCTTCGACACCACCTGCCGGCGGCCTTGGGGCCGCCTGCCGGGTCGCTTGGGGAGGGCTTGGCACGGCAGGCGTTGCGGCCATGACCGGCGCATCATCGGGCGCACCAAGCGCGTCGATCACGTCTTGAGCGCCACGCACCAGAACCGCGCCGTCACGGATCAGAAGGTTGGCACCGGCGGCCCGGGTGTCCATCGGGTGCCCCGGCACCGCCATGACCTCGCGCCCCTGATCCAGAGCGTACCGCGCCGTGATGAGTGAGCCCGAGCGCACCGCCGCCTCGATCACGATCACGGCGCTGGCCAGGCCCGACACGATGCGGTTGCGGCGGGGAAAATGGCGTGCCTGCGGCTCCAGCCCGAAAGGCATTTCGCTCAGCCGCAGACCCTGCTTCCCTATGGTGCGGGCCAGATCGGTGTTTTCGGCCGGGTAAATGATGTCGAGCCCACCGGCCTGGACGGCGATGGTGCCGGTTTCCAGCGCGGCGCCATGGGCCAGCGCGTCAATCCCGCGCGCCAGACCGGACACGACGACGAAACCGGCCGCGCCCAGATCGGCTGCCAGCCGCCGGGCCATGCGCGTCCCCAGGGCCGACGCGTTGCGTGTTCCCACCATCGCCACCATTGGCCTTTGCAGCAAGGATGTCTTTCCCAAGGTCCACAGGATCGGCGGCGCATCTGCGATCTCGGCCAGGGCGGTCGGATAGTCAGGATCGCCAAGGCACAGCATCCGCGCGCCGTTCCGTTTGGCCGCACGCAATTCCGCCAGCGCCACGGGTTCGGGGCAGGCGGTGTAGCTGTCGACGCCCGCGGCGCGCGCGACCCCGGGCAAGGCCTCGAGCGCGGCGCAAGCGTGACCGTGTTCGCCCATGAGGCGCAGATATGTGGCTGGTCCCACGCGGCGCGACCGGATCAGGCGCAGGCGCGCCAAACGCTCCGCATCATCGGCTGCGGGGGACGGCAGGAAAGCGGGGGCCTGTTCGGAGAATCCGAATTCATACTCGGCAGACATATCGGGACGCTACGCGGAAACCGATTAACAGCCGGTTACCAATCATCTGCCCAGCAGAGTTTTTCAAAACTCTGCCTCACGCGCTTGCAAGCGCGTGCACCAGAGCCTTGCAAGGCTCTGGCCAGTCTTTTGCAAAAGACTGGTGCCAACGTGCAGGCCCGCACTGCAGGTCCGTCCGGCATGCGCGCCACCGGACGATCAGCAGTTCCGGCTGACATTCACGCGGCAGACCCGCCAACGGTCAGACCACCGATGAGCAGTGTCGGCTGGCCCACGCCCACCGGCACCCACTGTCCGTTCTTGCCGCAATTCCCCATGCCGGGGTCCAACGCCATGTCATTTCCGATCGCCCGGATCTGTTGCAGCGCCGTCGCGCCGTCACCGATCAGGGTGGCTCCTTTCACCGGGGCGCCGACAACGCCGTTCTTCACGCGGTAGGCCTCGGTGCACGAGAACACGAACTTGCCGTTGGTTATGTCGACTTGCCCACCACCGAACCCCACGGCGTAGATACCGTCCCTGACGTCGGCCACGATATCGCCCGGCGCGGCGTCGCCGCCCAGCATGTAGGTGTTGGTCATCCGCGTCATCGGCGCATGGGCATAGCTTTCGCGGCGTCCATTGCCGGTTGGCGAGACCCCCATCAGGCGTGCGGACTGGCGATCTTGCATGTAGCCCACGAGGATACCGTCCTCGATCAGCGTGGTCTTGTTGGACGGCGTGCCTTCGTCATCGACGCTGATCGATCCGCGGCGGTCGGGAATCGTTCCGTCATCCAGGACCGTCACGCCCGGCGCCGCGATCCGTTGCCCCATCAGACCTGCAAAAGCCGATTGCGTCTTGCGGTTGAAATCGCCCTCCAGCCCGTGGCCGATCGCCTCGTGCAGCAAGATGCCGGGCCAGCCGGGGCCCAGCGCCACATCCATCATGCCCGCGGGCGCGGGTTCGGCGGACAGGTTCACCACCGCGATGCGCAACGCCTCGCGGGCAATGCCTTCCCAATGGTCGCGCCCCAACAGGCCCGCAAGCCCGACGCGCCCCCCGCCCCCGGCCGAGCCGCTTTCACGACGCCCATTGTCTTCCACGATGATCGACACGTTCAGCCGCACCATCGGTCGGGTATCGCGGACGCGGTTGCCTTCGGGCCGCAGGATCTCGACCTCCTGGTGGGACGCCGCCATCGAGGCCGACACCTGTACGACGCGCGGATCCAGCGCACGGGCATAGGCGTCGATCTCGGCCAGGGTGTCCAGCTTGACGCCGAATTCCGCCCCCGCCATGGGATCTTCGTCGGTATACAGCTTCACATTCGTGCCCATGGGCGCATCGGCCAGGATCCCGCCGCCATCGCCCACCGCCAGCCGGGCGGTCTGTGCAGCCCTGAGCAGGGACGCCTCGGAGATCTCGGTGGAATGCGCGTAGCCTGCGACCTCACCCTTGACCGCGCGCAACCCGAATCCCTCGGCCGCATCGTAGCTTGCGGTCTTGACCCGGCCGTCATCGAACACCAGCACCTCGGATCTGCGGCGTTCCAGGAACAGCTCTCCATCGTCGGCGCCATCGGTGGCCTGCCGCAAGACGCGCAGGGCCGCGCCTTCATCCAAAAGGGTCTCGAACGGGCGGAAAGGGGTGGATTGTGCCATGACGATCTCCGGCTTGTGCATTCGGATGACCGGCGCGGGCCGGTCTGCGGTGGGGTGAGACATTTAGACCAAATGCCTTGCGTGTCTGTCAGCTATATGGTCCACGCGACGATGAACACAACGGTATGCCGCTTCGGTGAACGATCACGAGGCATACCGGGAGAATACAGGACAGATGGTAATGGCACTTCGCATGAAGCTGACCGGCCTGTGGGCCGGCATTGGCGCAACTTTCTTGGCAGGCGCCGTCTCGGCGCAGACTGCGGGTATGCGCGACGGACTGAACATCATCGGTGCACCCGAACCGGGCGGCATCGGATTTCAGCTTGGCGTGACGCAAGTCGCACGGGACATCCGGGCGCTGGACACGTTCCTTTTGGTGATTTCGACCGCGATCGTCTTGTTCGTGACCGCATTGCTGGCCTACGCCATCATCAAGCACAACGCCAAGGCCAACCCGACGCCGGCGACGTTTACCCACAACACCCGGATCGAGGTGGCCTGGACCATCGTGCCGCTGCTGATCCTGATCGTGATCGGTGCATTTTCCCTTCCGGTCCTGTTCCGCCAGCAAACCATCCCCGATGCGGATGTGGTGGTCAAAGCCACCGGTCTGCAATGGTATTGGAACTATGAATACCCCGAGCATGGCATCAGCTACGACAGCTTCATGCTGGCCGAAGACGAACTGGCGGAGTACGGCTATGGCCCCGACGAACACCTGCTGGCCACCGACACCGCCATGGTGGTGCCCACCGGCCAGACCGTGGTGGTCCAGGTTACCGCCGCGGACGTGATCCATTCCTGGACGGTTCCCGCCTTCGGGGTGAAGCAAGATGGCGTTCCCGGCCGGCTGGCCGAGCTTTGGTTCGAAGTCGATCCCGGCATGGAAGGCGTTTATTTCGGCCAGTGTTCGGAACTGTGTGGGGTGAACCATGCCTACATGCCGATCACGGTGTTTGCCGTGACGCCCGAGGAATACGAGGCCTGGCTGGCCGGCGATGCGCAGGAATTCGCATCCATCGGCACCCGCGCACCGCAGGTGATCGAACTGGCCTCGGCTGACTGATGGTGAGGGCGGGACACGTCCCGCCCGGCCCAACATGCAATGGATGCACGTATGACCGACCTGACCACCAACACGACCTCGCAGGCCGCTGAAGGCGACGCCCGTTTCGGCGACTACGTGGCCCTGCTCAAGCCGCGGGTGATGTCGCTTGTGGTCTTCACGGCGCTTGTGGGTCTCTTGGTGGCCCCGGGGTCCATCAATCCGATGATCGCCTTTACCGCGATCTTGTTCATCGCCCTTGGCGGCGGCGCGTCCGGTGCGCTGAACATGTGGTACGACGCCGATATCGACGCGGTGATGCGGCGCACGGCCAAGCGCCCGGTGCCCGCAGGGCGTGTCACCAGCGGCGAGGCCCTGTCGCTGGGTCTTTGGCTATCTGCGATTTCGGTTGCGATGCTGGGGCTTGCCACCAATTGGATGGCGGCGGCCCTTCTGGCGTTCACGATCTTTTTCTACGCGGTGATCTACACCATGTGGCTCAAGCGTGCGACACCTCAGAACATCGTGATCGGTGGCGCCGCCGGCGCTTTCCCTCCGATGATCGGGTGGGTCGCGGCGACGGGGTCGATCTCGCTGGAAGCGGTCTTGATGTTCGGTCTGATCTTCATCTGGACGCCGCCGCATTTCTGGGCGCTCGCGCTGTTCATGAAATCCGACTATCACGAAGCCAAGATCCCCATGTTGACGGTCACCCACGGCCGCCGCGAAACCCGGCGCCAGATCCTGATCTACACCGTCGTGCTGGCGCCGGTGGCGCTGTGGCTTGGCTTCACGCCGGTGGCAGGTCCGGTCTATCTGGCGGCCGCTGTTGTCCTGAACGCGATCTTCCTGAAAGGTGCGTGGGATATCTGGCGCCGTGATGAGGTCATGGCCGAGGCGGATGGCTATGCTGTCGAAAAAAGGGTCTTCCGCTTTTCGCTGTACTATCTGTTCCTTCATTTCGGCGCACTTCTGGTGGATGCCGGACTGCGCGGCGCGGGGGTGATGTAATGCCGATCACGCAAACCCATGACCTGCACAAACGCCGCTTTGGCCGCAATGTGGGTGTTGCCCTCTGCCTGGTGGCCTTCGCCGCGATCGTGTTCGGGCTGAGCGTCGCCAAGATCACGCAAGGTGCGTCGATGGAAGCCTTCGATCACACGCCGCGCGTGTCTCTGACACCACCAATGGAGGAGAGCCAATGACAGCCAACCAGAAAGTTGTGACCCGCCTTTTGGGCGTGATCGTGGTGATGGGCGCGCTGGCGTGGTCGGCGGTGCCGCTGTACGACTGGTTCTGCCGCGTCACGGGATATGGCGGCACGACGAACGTGGCAGATGCGGGGAGCGACGTGGTGCTGGACCAGACCATGACGGTCCGGTTCGATGCATCGCGTTCCCGTGACATGCCCTGGGAGTTCCGTGCGATGGAACCCCGCATGGACATCCGCATCGGCGAGACGGGGCTTGCGTTTTACGAAGCCTACAACCCGACCGACGAGTACGTTGCCGGAACCGCAAGCTTCAATGTCGCGCCGTTCGACAGCGGGCTTTACTTCGTCAAGATTGCCTGTTTCTGCTTTGAACAGCAGGTGCTGGCGCCCGGTGAGCGGGTGCAGATGCCCGTGACCTTTTTCGTGGACCCCGAGATCCTGAATGATCCCGAAGCGCGGTCCACCCCCGCGATTACCTTGTCCTACACGTTTCACGTGACGGACCTGCCCGAAGAATACGCCGCACTCGATGTGGTGAACTGAAGAAAAAGACCGGACCGAGGACACCCACCATGGCCCATACCAAGAACCACGACTATCATATCATCAACCCTTCGATCTGGCCCCTGATCGCAGCAGCGGGCGCGTTCGCGATGCTGTTTGGCGCGGTCAACTGGATGCACGGATCGGGGCCCTGGCTGTTCCTGGCAGGCTTTGTGGCGGTGCTTTACGTCATGTATGGCTGGTGGGCCGACGTGGTGGCGGAATCGAACGCCGGCGACCACACCCCGGTGGTGCGGATCGGCCTGCGCTACGGCTTCATCATGTTCATCATGTCCGAGGTGATGTTCTTCGTCGCCTGGTTCTGGGCGTTCTTCAAGCACGCGCTGTACCCGATGAACACCTACGAGGCGTCGCAATACGTGCCGCCCGAGATCTACGCCGTCGACCCGTTCCACTTGCCGCTGATCAACACGCTGGTCTTGCTTCTGTCGGGCTGTGCCGTGACCTGGGCGCACCATGCCCTGGTTCACAACGGCGACCGCAAGGACGTGGAATGGGGCCTGATCATCGCAGTTGTCCTGGGCGTGGCGTTCACCGGTCTGCAGGCCTTCGAGTACTGGGAGCTGATCGCTCACTACGATTGGGTTTTTGGCGGCGACAAGTTCTTTTCGACCTTCTTCCTTGCGACCGGCTTCCACGGTCTTCATGTGATCATCGGGACCATCTTCTTGTTCGTGTGTTACCTGCGGGTGCGCGCGGGCCACTTCACCGCCGAAAAGCATATCGGCTTCGAAGCTGCCGCGTGGTACTGGCACTTCGTCGACGTGGTCTGGCTGTTCCTGTTCCTGGCCGTCTACATCTGGGGCCAGTAAGACGGGCAGGGGGGCGCTGCCCCCCGGCTTCGCCTCCCCCCGGGATATTTCGGAAACGGAGATGGCGCAGGGTCGGATCGATCGATGGCCGCCCGATCCAGAGCTTCAACAGATGGGCCCGCATAGCGTCGGGCCCGTTTTCTTTGGCGGCAGGGCGGCGCCCGGGGTTTGACGAGATGACAACAAGGACAGGGCGGACATGATCCGAAGCATCATCGGACCACTGATTTTCGGCGTGATCGGTATTGCGGTGCTGGTGTCGCTTGGTGTCTGGCAGGTTCAGCGTCTCGCCTGGAAGAACAGCGTGCTGGCCGAGATCGATGCGCGCATCGCCGCCGCCCCCGTCGACATTCCCGATGCGCCCGATCCCGAAGCGGATCGCTACCTGCCGGTGCGGGCGACGGGCGAGATCGGGGACCTGTTCGTTCGGGTTCTTGTCAGTCAGCGCGGCATGGGGGCGGGCTACCGCATCATCTCGCCGTTCGACCTGGGTCAGGGGCGCGTGGTTTTGCTCGATCGCGGCGTGATGGCTGTGGCCGACGACCTGCCACCCGCACCCGAAGGCCCGGTGAGTGTCGCGGGCAACCTGCATTGGCCCGTGGAGCGCGACGGGTTTACCCCCGACAATGATCTGGACGAGAATATCTGGTTCGCCCGCGAGGTTCCGGTGCTGGCCGATCATCTGGGAACCGAGCCGGTCTTGCTGGTCGCGCGCAGCCTGTCGGTTTCCGATGCGCCCTTGTCGCCCCTGCCCGTGACATCCGAAGGTATCCCGAACGATCACCTCAACTATGCCATCACATGGTTTTCGCTGGCATTGGTCTGGTTGGGGATGACACTGTTCCTGCTGTGGCGTATCACGCGGCGAACCGCATGAAGGACGACGCGCGGATGCGTTATATTTCCACCCGGGGGCGCGCCCCCGAGCTGACATTCGAAGACGCGATGCTGACCGGGCTGGCCCGCGATGGTGGGTTGTATCTGCCTGCCGAGATCCCGCAGATCGGCCATGCCGACATCGCGGCCCTTGCCGGCCTGAGTTATGAAGAGGTCGCGTTTCGCATCATGCGCCCGTTTATCGGCGACAGCTTCTCGGATGCGGAGTTCGGCGACATCATCGCGCGCGCCTATGCGGGGTTTGGCCATGCCGCCCGTGCGCCGCTCAAGCAGTTGCAGGACAATCATTTCCTGTTGGAGTTGTTTCACGGTCCGACGCTCGCGTTCAAGGATTTCGCGATGCAGCTGATCGGGCAGCTGTTTCAGAGCGCGCTGGCGCGGCGCGGCGACCGGGTGACCATCGTGGGGGCCACCTCGGGCGATACCGGCTCCGCCGCCATGGAAGCGTTTCGCGGTCTCGACAATGTCGATGTCTTCATTCTCTACCCCCATGGCCGAGTGTCCGAAGTGCAGCGCCGCCAGATGACCACCGTGGTCGAGGCCAACGCCCATGCCCTGGCGATGACGGGCGATTTCGATGAGTGTCAGGCGCGCCTGAAGGATATGTTCAACGATTTCGACTTCCGCGACGGTGTGCGGCTGGCCGGCGTGAACTCGATCAACTTTGCCCGCGTCCTGGCGCAGGTCGTGTATTACTTCACGTCTGCCGTGGCGTTGGGCGCCCCGCATCGCAAGGTCAGCTTTTGCGTGCCCACGGGAAATTTCGGCGACATCTTTGCCGGCTATCTGGCAAAACGAATGGGCCTGCCGATCGACAAGCTGATCGTGGCCACGAACCAGAATGACATTCTGCATCGGGCGCTGAGAACCGGGGTCTATCAAACCCAAGGGGTTACGCCGTCGATCAGCCCGTCGATGGATATCCAGGTCAGCTCCAATTTCGAGCGCGCGC
>CAYWTM010000128.1:0-8740 GCA_964460185.1 uncultured Roseicyclus sp.
CGGTTGCCCCGTCCCCGTATCGTGCCGCACAGTGACATCATGCAGACCCGGTTCGAGATCCAGACCCAAGGCCCCGGCCTGACCGAGTTCACCCGCGACGTGGCGCGGTGGATCGCGGGGCAGGGCGACGGGCTGTTGACGCTGATGATCCGGCACACGTCGGCCAGCTTGCTGATACAGGAAAATGCCGATCCCGAAGTCCGCGGCGATCTGGCGGCCTTTCTGGACCGGCTCGTGCCGCCCTCGGATCATCCCTCGATGGCGTATCTGCGCCATACTTACGAGGGCCCTGATGACATGCCCGCCCATATCAAGGCCGCGCTTTTGCCGGTCAGCTTGCAGATGCCGGTGCTGGCCGGGCGGATGCAGCTGGGCACCTGGCAGGGGATCTACCTGGTCGAACACCGCACCAGCCCCCACCGGCGCGAGGTCGCGGCCCATTTCGCCGCCGATGGCTGAGGCGTTTTTGCCCCACATCTCGTGGTGGTGATTTGGCATCTACCCAACCCTTGCCCGCTGGCCTATAGTGGCTGTGGATAACGGGGCGACAGACCCCATTCGAGTGAGGCAGGGCGTACCGGCAGGCGGCCCAAGAGACGAGAAGGGGGACGGCGATGCGCTGCCCGTTTTGCGGAAATGTCGATACACAGGTGAAGGATTCGCGACCGGCCGAGGATCATGTCGCGATCCGCAGGCGGCGGTTCTGCCCGGCCTGTGCAGGGCGCTTTACCACCTATGAGCGCGTGCAGCTGCGCGACCTGGTCGTGGTCAAATCCAACGGCAAGCGCGAGGATTTCGATCGCGACAAGCTGGAACGGTCGGTGCGCATCTCGATGCAGAAACGCCCGATCGAACCCGAGCGGATCGACCAGATGATCTCGGGCATCGTGCGGCGTCTGGAAAGCATGGGCGAAACCGACATCCCCTCCAAGCTGATCGGCGAGATCGTGATGGAACGCCTCGCGGCGATCGATACGGTCGCCTATGTGCGGTTCGCCAGCGTCTACAAGAATTTCCAGGCGACCGATGATTTCGAGGAATTCCTGGCCGAATTGGTGCCGCCGACCCCCAAGACCGACGGCTGATCCATGAGTGCGGCCGCCGATGCCCGCTGGATGCGTCTGGCGTTGAGCCTTGGCGCGCGCGGGCAGGGGCGGGTCTGGCCCAATCCTGCGGTCGGCTGCGTGATCGTCAAGGACGGGCGCGTGCTGGGCCGTGGATGGACGCGGGCCGGTGGTCGCCCGCATGCCGAAACCGAAGCCCTGGTCCAGGCCGGTTCCGAGGCGCACGGCGCCACCGCCTATGTCAGCCTCGAGCCCTGCAATCATCACGGCAAGACCCCGCCCTGTTCCGACGCGTTGATCGCCGCCGGTGTGGCGCGCGTGGTGATCGCGGCGCAAGATCCCGATCCCCGCACCGATGGTGGTGGGGCCGCGCGGTTGCGCGCGGCGGGCATCGACGTGGTCACCGGTGTTCTGGAGACCGAGGCGCGGCAGGCGCATCGCGGCTTTTTCAGCCGGGTCTTGCGGGGGCGTCCGGTTCTGACCCTGAAACTTGCAACCTCGATCGACGGGCGCATCGCCACCGCGACGGGGGAAAGCCAGTGGATCACCGGACCCGAGGCGCGCCGGGTCGTGCATGGAATGCGCGCCCGCCATGATGCGGTGCTGGTCGGCGCAGGCACGGCGCGCGCCGATGACCCCAGCCTGACCGTCCGGGGGCTGGGCATCGCGCAGCAACCGGTGCGCGTGGTGCTGTCGCGCCGTCTGGATCTGCCGCAGGGCAGTGCGCTGATGCGCGGTGCGGGGGACGCCCCTGTCTGGCTGTGTCATGGGCCCGATGCCCCGGTTGCTGCGCGGGCCGCGTGGGATGCGTCGGGGGCAAGGCGGCTTGAGGTTGCCACGGGTCCGGGCGGACAGCTGAACCTGGACGAGGTGATGCGCGCATTGGGTGAGGCCGGCCTGACACGGGTGTTTTGCGAGGGCGGCGGGACCCTGGCGGCGGGCCTCTTGCTGGCGGATCTGGTCGACGACCTGGTGGTCATGTCCGCCGGTCTTGCGCTGGGTGCCGAAGGCACGCCGGCCATCGGAGCGATGGGGATTGCCGCCCTGGACGAGGCCCCGCGCTTTGCGCTGCGGTTCTTCGACCAGGTGGGGGGCGACGTGATCAGCCATTGGCGGCGGCCTGTGGATGAACCTTGAGTTCAGACAGGTATTCCGGGGATAAATCGGCAATTCGGCCCTGAAATCGACGAAAGCTGAAAGTCAGCGGCGCCAGATCCAGCTGTGACCCGCGCACCATCCCTGCAATTTCGCCAGCACCCGCAGCACAGGTTTTTGCGCCAGCCCCTGACCCGAGGCGAGCCGGTCAATCGCGACTTCCGGCGGACAGGGCAGGCCGGTGACCGGATCGTGGTAACGCGGATAGGCGATCAGGGCGGCATGGGCCAGCGCGGCCACCGTGGGCCGCGCGCGGCGGCGACCCGGCATCGGGGCCATGTCCCTCGTCAGGCCCCATCCGGCGTAAAAGGGCACCCCCAGTGTCGTCACCGGGATATTCCGCAACAAGGCCTCGAACCCGATGGCCGAGGTCATGGTCACGACCCGGTCGATTTGTCCGAACAGCGCCGCGGGATCGGCATGGGGTGCGGTGGCATCCGCAAGCTCTGCCAACATGGCATCGGGCACCGCACCGCCGCGCAATCCGGCCACCACGTCGGGATGGGGTTTGTAGACGAGAAAGGCGTCCGGGTGCAGGTCGCGCGCGCGCCGCAGCAGGTCCTGGTTGCGGCGCACCTCGCCCGCGCCGCACAGGATCGAGGCGTCGTCTTCGACCTGGCCCGGCACCAGCACGCGGGGGCGGTCTGTGGGCAGGTCCGGCATCGGTGCGCCGCTGTCGGGATTGTATTTGGTCAGGCCAAGGGCAACCAGTCGATCCACCAGCTTTTCCGCCCGCAACAGGCGCTCGGGCGGCAGGGCCGCGGCCTCGGCGATCAGATGTTCCAACCGGCTTTCGCGCGATGGGTCGTAGTAGATGCCCAGATCGTCCAGCACCAGGGACAGGGGCGCGATCAGGTCGGCCCCCAGGCCGCGGGACCGCAGGAAGCCGTCTTCCACCCGGTGCAGCGGCCGCTTGGCGGTGGCGCAGGCGGTGCGGAGCGGTTCGGTTTCCCTGCCGGCCCAGACCATGACCGGGCGCCCGTCGGCGGCGGCCTTCCGGGCGTCATCCGCGAAGGTCAGCTTGCCGCCCTGCCGTCCGAAACTGGCGCTCAGATGGGTGCGTTTCCAGCTGCGCATGCCGACGGCGACATACCCGTGCCTGTCCTCGCGCCAGGCGCGCGATTGCGCCTCGAGCGCGCCCAGCACGTCCTCCAGCGGGCAAAGCCTGTCGCGGAAGGGGTCATACCACGTGGGATAGAGGATCAGTGTCGCCGCGGCCAGTTGCGCGCGACTGAGGCTGCGCTGACGCCGCGCGGGGATTTGCCGGCGGTCATCGGTCAGGCCCCATCCGGCGTAGAAGGGGATGCCGAAGGTGACCGGCCTGTGCCCGGCCAGGATGGCCTCGAACCCCAGTTGCGATGTCACGCAATAAACCGCGCGTGCGCCTTCGAACAGCCGCCAGGGCGACATCGGCGCATCGCAAAGCCGGGCCTGCGGCGGCAGGGTGGCGGCGTCGAAATGCCCCTGGCGGTGGCCGGCCTGCGTTTCGGGATGGGTCTTGATGATGATCTCGGCGTCGGGGTGGTCTTCTTGCGCCCAGGCCAGCATCTCGGCAAAGGAATTGCTGTCGGCCCCGCCCAGTTTGATCGAGGCATCCCCGCGCGTCTGGTCGATGACCAGAACATACCCCGGTGCGGGCGGATCAAGGGTGGGATCGACGGCGCAGTACTTGGTCAGATGTGCGGCGTCCATGCGGGCAACCGCATCGCGCGCGCGGTTCAGAAGCGCGGTATCGTCCAGTGGATGGGTCGCCAGCAGCGTTTCCAGGTCCGAAGGCCCCGATGCGTCGAAATAGATCCCCTGCCGGTCGATCACCAGGCCCATGGGCGGCTCGCCCGAGCGGCCGGGATGCAGCGAGCGCAGGAACGGATCCTCGACACGGACAAGCGCGGCGCCGGTCGCGTCGGCCACCGCCTCGCCGCGCGGGGCATAGGGCGAATGGCCCCAGACCAGGACGTCGTCATCCGCGCCGGGTTTGCCCAGATGCAGGCTGTAGCCCGAAAGCTGAAGGATACGGCGGACCCTGGCATTGGTCAGGAAGCCCGCATTGTAGTGATACCCGCGCCGTGTTCGGCCTGCACCGGCAGGGGTCTTGCCCGGTGCGGCCATGATCTACTGGAACGGTCCGGACACCGTGTCGGCGGCGCCAAGCGTGCCGGTCAGTGCGCTGATGGCGTTGTTCCACTGGGTGATGGGGGCGGCGGTGACATAGACGGTGTCTTCGTCCCGGATCACGAAATCGCGGGCCTCGAACATGCCCGTGGGGGCCGTGAGGTCCAGCACGTAGATCATCCGCTGCGCCCCGATCAGGTCGGACCTGCCTAGCACGTTCTGTGCGATGGGCTCGGCTTCGTTGCGCAGCACGAAAACGCCCGTGGGGTCCGCCAGGCGCGCGTTCAAACCGCCGACGGAGGCAATCGCCTCGATCGCCGAGATGACCTGGCTCTGAAAGGGCACGATGGTCTGGGCGCCGGTCGCGCCGAGAGCGGTGAAGCTGCGGCTGTCTTCCTCGACGAGGATCCGGTCGCCATTGCGCAGGGCGATGTCGACCTGGGGGTCGCGGAACATGTCCTGGAACCAGATCGTGCCGCGATGATCCCCGCGCACAAGCGTGACCTGCGCGATTTCGGGTTCGATGGTCAGCCCGCCGGCGGCCGCCAGCATCGCCGACAGGGACCGGGTGGGCCGCGTGATGGGATACACACCCTGCCCCCCGACGGAGCCGGTGATGGTCACGGTCGAGCCATCGCCTGCCTGGCGGCGCACGATGACCTGCGGATCGGGGGTTTGTTCGTCGAGGTTGCGGGTGATCACGGCGCGCAATTGTTCGGGGGTGTTGCCCGCCGCGCGGATGCGGCCGGCATAGGGAATGAAGATGAAGCCCGCGCCATCGACCTCGACCTCGCTGATCACGGCCGCCGCCGAGCCCTGCCCGGCCAACAGGCCATCGGTGACGTTCTCGTAGACGGTAAACGAGACGGTATCGCCCGGCTGGATGACGTCCGTATTGGTCAGGCCGGCATTCAACAGGTTCGGCGGGAACCCCAGGGCGGGCACGACGGCGGTGGCCGCGGTCACGCGTTGGTTGACCTCGACCACGAAGGCGTCACCATCGCGTTGGACGGATCCGGCGAAGATTTCGTTCCGCGTCGGCCCGGAACGGGGCAAGAGACCGCACGCGGAAACGGCGGTTAACACGACGCAAAGCGCGGCGAAACGCGCGCTGCGGGATGCCAGCGATGTCACGGAGCGGCTCCTTATTACCTGTACTGCCTCGGTTTATTTTTTCGCCACATTACCATTTTTTTCTTTAAACACCAGCCTTTGGTTACTCGACGAGGCGCAAGTGTTGCCTTGGTGCCGGTCGGCCGGCGTCCAGCGCGTCATACGGATCTTCGGACGACAACATCATGTCGACCACCTGGCGCAGCAATTGCCGGCGTCCGCGAGACGAATAGTAGCTGCCGGTAATTTGCGATGTTTCCAGCAAATAATGGCGATAGTCCCGGTAGGCGCGGCTGTCGGGGCGGGTGGGGTTCTGGAAAAACGCCTCCAGGGGCTGATCGGATACGAATTCCGGCTTGAGATAAACGGCCTGGCCGAAGGCCTTGACCGGAAGCCCGCGCCACAGCGCCTGTTGGGCGGCTGTCGAGTTGACGGTGACGGCAGAACGCGCATCGTTGAGCAGGCGCGCCAGTTTGCCGCCGCGCACGTAATGGACACGTGCCTCGACCCCGTGAGCGGCGGCGATGCGGCGGATATCGGCGCGGATCGGGATCCGTCCATCCTCCAGCGGATGCGCCTTGAACACCAGGTGGTGGTGACCCGGTGCGCCCCGCGCGAACCCCTCGATCAGCACCTCGAGGAATTCGGTCATGGTCGCGAAGGGGCCATGATCGCGGAAACTGGCGTCGTGGGCCAGCTGAAGGAGCGCGAGGTGATAGGGAAAGCCCCCCGTCTTGATGCGCCAGGTGGCTTGTACGCGGTCGATCCAGTGAAACCCCATCAGCGCCAGCCTGCGCAGGTACAGACGAAATTCCTGGCCCACCGTCAGCCTGCGGTGTGGCTGGAAATTGGCGTAGGCGCTGTTCCTCAGGAACACGTGGTAGTGATACAGCGCGCCGTAAAAGACATGTTGGCGCATGTCGCCCCATTTGGCGGGTGCATCGGGCAGGTCGAGATCCAGACCCTCGAGCGCTGTGCGCATCTGAGCGACGCTCAGGTCCATGACGCGCGAATGGCCGTTCGCACCGCCGCGTTCATAGGTCACCCAGTAGGGGCGCAGGTAGCCTTCCTCGAAGACATGAACGGTGATCCCGCGGGCGCGGGCGGCCTGGATGGCCGAGGCATGGACAGGCCGCGTGTCGCCATAGAGCACCAGGTCGGTGACGGACCTTGTGTCCAGGATATCGGCCAAGCGGCCCGGCCATGCCTCGGCGCGGTCGGCAAAGGGGATGTAGGTGCCGGTGTCGCGCCAGAACGCCTCATCGCCGCGGTTGAAGCCCACCCGCCACGTGCGCGCACCTGCGGCCTGCAGCATCCTGGCCAGGTGCTGGAAATAGGGCCCGTGAGGGCCTTGAAGAAACAAGAACACGCGGTGAGCGTGAGGTCCGACCATTGGGTATCCCGGCGCTGTGCTGCAAGGCGGAATGGGGTGATCCGGCCCATAAAGCAAGCCGGATGGGCGGCTTGTGGGCGCAATCGGTACGTGATTGTGGCCATCGCGCCCCTTTGGGGTCTCTTGCCGCCCGCTGCGGGCCGTGGTTTTGTCGCGTCAACCGACAGGAGGGATTGGGGCCATGTTCACCGGGATCGTGACCGATATGGGCGAAGTGCGGAAGCTGGAGCAGAAGGGCGATCTGAAGGCGCGGATCGGCACCGGCTATGACACGGGCACAATCGAGATCGGCGCTTCGATCGCCTGTGACGGGGTGTGCCTGACAGTCACGGCGCTGGGCCCCGATTGGTTCGACGTGGATATTTCGGGTGAGACCGTGTCCAAGACCAACCTGTCCGGCTGGACCGAAGGGGCGCGGCTGAACCTGGAACGCGCCCTGCGCGTGGGCGACGAATTGGGCGGGCATATCGTGTCGGGCCATGTGGACGGCGTGGCCGAAGTCATCGCGATGGCGAATGAAGGCGATTCAACGCGTCTGACATTCCGGGCCCCGGACGCGCTTGCCCGGTTCATTGCGCCCAAGGGTTCGGTTGCCCTGAACGGCACCTCGCTGACGGTGAACGAGGTGGACGGTGCGACCTTTGGCGTGAACCTGATCCCCCATACGAAGACGGTGACCAATTGGGGCCAGGTGGCCGTGGGCGACAAGGTGAACCTCGAGATCGACACCATGGCGCGCTATGTCGCGCGGTTGCAGGACTGGTCCAGGTGAAGGTGGAAGCGCCCACCGCGCGCCCCTGCGGGGCCTTTGGCGGGCGCTCGCCGGGCAAGCCGGCGGGAGTGGGTGGCCAGGGCCGTGCGGGGCCTTTGGCGGCTGTTTCGGCTTCGGGGCCCGGAGCCTCCGGCGGCCATGTTTTCGGGATAAAGATGTGGGAGGGCGATCCTGGATGGCAGATGTCGTGATGGCGTCCATCGAAGATGCCGGCGGGCAGCGCTGCGTCGACCTGATCCGTCGCGATGCGGGGGACTGGGCCTGGGTGGAATGCCGACGCGATCCCGAGGACGGGCATGGCTGGCGGCGATTGGGGGACCCGGTCGCGGGGTTTGCCCACATGGAGGCGGCGCGGGCCGCAGCCGGGGTCGTGGGCTGGATCACGGAGGCCGGTGAGTGAGCGGGATCGGACATAACAGGGGCCCCAGCCTGGAGGCCGGGTTCGGGTTTCGCAAACTGGCCTGGACCAGGGCGCGGGCGGAGCTTTTGCCGGCACTGCCGTTGGAAATCGTGCGTGTTCGCGTGGCACGGGCAAAGCGGCTGGGCCTTCCCTACAAGACATATGCCACGATCCGCGCAAGCGCGGGCCAGGATATCGTGGCCTTCCTGTTTTCGGGCAATGCGCTGGACTTGCGGCCGGGGGAAGTGCGGTTGAGCGGGCCGGTGGCAGATCGGGTGATGAAACTGGACGGAGCGGCCGCGCGCCTTGGCGCGATTTATGCGCCGGCGCGTGCCGAGGCGGTTCTTGCTGCCAATCCGGGGGCCTTGGATGCGACGGATGTGGCCCCGGCCTTCACGCTGCCATGGGGGCGGATCCGGGCCGATCTGAGGGGCATGATCCGACGCGAGGGTCTGCCGCCCGACGGGGTCGTACTGGTGTCGGCCACCGCCATCGAGCGGGGCTGGTGCGGCACGGCCGGTCTGGCGGGGGTGGTCGACCGGGACCTGTTCTTTGGCGCACAGGGCTGACGCGGTGGTGCGACCCTAGCCAGCGCCTTCGGTATGGACTATCTGCCGGGGCAGGCGGTGGAAAAAGGATGGCCATGACACAAGCGTTTGAGACACCGGGTCCCGTGGAACGGGAATGGGGTGATGCGATTTCCCCGATCGAGGAGATCATCGAGGATGCCC
>CAYWTM010000129.1:0-8738 GCA_964460185.1 uncultured Roseicyclus sp.
CAAGCGTGACCGAATGCAACATCGATACGTTGTCACCAACCACCGCCGTCTCACCAATGACGATGGAATGGGCGTGGTCGATCATGATCCCCTTGCCGATCCGTGCGGCGGGGTGAATGTCGATGCCGAACACCTCGGACACGCGCATCTGGATGAAATAGGCGAAATCCTTGCGCCCCTGCTGCCACAGCCAATGGCCGATACGATAGGCCTGAACGGCCTGGAACCCCTTGAAGAACAGCAGCGGTTGCAAGAATCGGTGGCAGGCCGGGTCACGGTCGAAGACCGCAACGATATCCGCGCGGGCCGCCTGACCCAGACTTGGATCGTTGGCATAGGCCTCATCTGCGATCTCGCGCAGGATCTGCTCGGACATCTCGCCCGACGCCAGCTTGCCTGCCATCCGGTACGCCAGCGCATTTTCGAGCGACCGGTGGTGCAGGACGCAGCCGTGAATGACCCCGCCAAGAAGCGGCTCTTCGATCACGGCGCGGGCCGCTTCATCGGAAATCCGATCCCAAACCGGATCGAGTCCGGTAAGTTTTTTCTGCGCAATTGCCATCTTGGGCTCCTTCGCCACATGTCGGGTAATTCTACCGCAGATAGTGGCGTTGGTCCACGATGGAAGCATCCATCTCCAAAGCGTTACACCGGGTCAGGCAGCGCCAATTCCGCGAAATGGGCGACCAGGCGCACGTCCCCCCCCGTGAAGCTGCCGCCCACAGCCGTTATCTCAAGCGCCGTGGCCGACCAGTAGACGATCGGCGCGGCGGGGCCGTTGACCCAGGAATTCAGGGCCGTCCCAAGCCCGGTTCCGAACCGCCCCGTATCGCCTGAAACGCCCAGGTCCCAACTGCTTGCGCTGCCTGTGATCTCTGTCGTGACCCGCCCCGTGACACCAAACACAATCGATCTCGGCGGGAAAAGTACGGGCGCCGTCACGCTGGCGCCAGCCGCAATGGGCACATCGATCTCCAGGCTTTTCATCAGCAAGCCCGCCCCACTGGCGCTCAGTGTTATCGCGCCGATCCGCCAATCCACTCCGTCCCAGATCGCCGGCACCCCCTGATCCATGACCATGGCGCGCCACCCCCGCCGAGGGGTGATGAAATCCCAGCCGCCATTGAGCGACAGCGCCAACGATCCATCCTGTCCGGCCCAATCGTTCACGGCACCGGGCGGGACCGCGTAAACGTCCCCCTCCGGTGCCCCGGCCGGAGGGGCCGTCACGCTGACCGACACCAGGCGCAGTTGTGCCAGGCCATCGATCCGGCTCAGCGCCTCGTTCACCGTCACATGTTTTTGCGCCTGCGCGGCTGCCAGCAACGGCAGGGACAATACGGGTGTCTCAGTCATTGACTTCAATCCTTGCAAATGGCCCTGGCCCGAACCGTTCGGACACTTGGGCGACTTCTATTGAGTAGGGTGTCAAGGGCGCGTCTTCGGCCTGCATTGCGGCCGTGTAGGTGAAGTGCGCCGAACCCAGGCTGACCTCCCGGCGCAGGCCGGCCGCATCGCGGATCTGGAGAAGATAGGCTTCGACCGCCTCGCCCAGCGGCACCTCGCCCCCCAGCCAGCTGTCGCCATCGATCCGCGTGCGTCTGATCCAGCTGATCACAAGATCCCCATTGTCATGTCGCGCGCGGAGATGGGCCGGCGCAAAAGGCCTCAACCCGACGCCGTCAAAGGCCGCGACCGTTTCCACATAACTGGGATCATCGACGCTGCGCCGCCCTGGTCCGACCCGGTAATGTCGCGCCAGACCGCGCGCCGACAGCGGCAACTCAACCTGCTGTGGCGCCCCGTTCAGCAAGACGAACACGCTGCCTTCCGGCCAGATCTCGGGCATCACGCCATCGGTGCCCTGCTGGCCGCGCAGACGCAGACCGATATCCCACAGGTCCTCGCCGACCAGGGTGGCGGTGGCGAATTGGATCACTTCCCAATCCCCGTCAGCGCCCGAACCGATCGCGGCGACATTGGCCCCGTTCAAAACGGCACTCATCTCGGCACTGGACAATGCGCCCCCCGTGATCCGGACCCGCATGGGCGCGGACCTGTCCCAGACCCCTGCCCGCGCGGCCGCCAACGGGGTCTGCAATTCGCCCGCGACAGCCTGCCGCTCGATCAGGGTATTCAAGGTGAACCCGTCCTCCGACGCCGAGGAATAGACCGCAACCGTGCCCGGCCAGGGCGCCGCGGCCACCGCCAGGTGCGGCGCATGCTCCACTTCGCTGCCCGTCAACAGGGGCAGATCCATGAAAACCGGGCTGACCGGCACAGGTGCGACGAACTCATTGACCTTCGCCACGGCCTCGACGGCATCGGACGGCTCGAACACCGATGGCTCGACCCGCACGGCCTCGACGGCCCGGACACCGCGATCGTCGATCCGGTCGATCCGCCAGGTAGACCCGTCTTCCATGGCCACAAGCGCACCGGCACCCAGCGCCCGCTTTGACGGCGGCAGGCTGAAGGTCAACTGATCGCGGGCCACCCTTGCCTCGGCCAGCCACCTTTCGGCGATCGCCTGCCCCTCGGGACCGGTCAGGGCAACGGGCAGCTCACTGGCACTGACCGCATCAGATCCGTCACCGGGAAAAACCGCCTCGGCAATCTGCTCATCATAGATCCCTTCGGCGGCCACGAAACCGACACGCACACGCCCGACTGCCTCGGCCTCGGCCGCGCGCGTTTGCGACACCCGGCCCTCCTCGTCTTCGTTCAGGGCGGTGCGATCCACATCGATCACCGCCTCGGGCAGACGCGGCAGCGGCATGAACACAAGATTGCCCTCCCGTTCCACCGCCTGAAATCCATAGGCCAGCATCAGCGACTGCAGCCGCGCCCGCGCGCTTTCCGTCTCGCCCGAGACATGGCCGCGGACCAGTCCGAACAGCCGCGACACATCATACTCCGTGACACCGGCCGCCTCGCACAACTCGGCCACCACATGACCCAGGGGAACCGCCTCGATCCGACCGGTGATCCAATGTCCACGGGTCCAATTCCCTCCGTCCGACCACCGCTCCTGATCATTGGGGAACACGGGCCAGGGGCGCGCATCCCACGCCCAGACATGGGCGCGATCCATGTTCAGCATCGGTCCCGAATAGACATCCGAGACAGGGTTCACGCCGGGCTGCGCCCAATACGACATGATCGCACGCAGGTATTGCGCCTGGATCAGATCATCGCGCCGGCCGTTTGAATAATGAGGCACCGCGCTTTCAGAGCTCTTGGGATCCACGAATTTGTTGGGCTGGTTCGTGCCCTTGTCGATCGCACCGCAGCCGATTTCCGTGAACCAGATCGGCTTGGATCGAGGGACCCAGTCAGTCATCAGCAAGTCCCGCGCGACCACCTCCAGCCCCACGAAGGTTACTGTCTGGCCAGGGATGTTCATTGCCGGTCCAAAGCCGAAATTGGCAGCCATATCGGTGGATTTCGGGATGATTTCGCAGCGCAGCTCATGCGTGCCATCAGGGTGCACGATATTCTCGACATGCTGAACGACATGGCCCGATACGGTGGTCGGCGCGACGTTTCCCGGGGCACCCGTCAGGTAGATCCAGGCAAGGTTCGGATCACGATGATCAAGCGTCACACGCACCGACGTGGCCGTGCCTGCCCGGTAGAACAGGCGCAGCACATAAGGAATGCCCTGCTGAGCAAGGAAATCATCTGATCGGGCCATCGACAGGAAATTGCCCGTGGTGTCCTCGATCTCGACGGCATGTTGAAATCGCCCGGCGACGAAACTGCCCGCAACCGGTGTCAATGTCGCCCCACCGGACGACGCCCACAAATCGGGCCGGTCCCCGTTGGGCACCGCCCAACCGGCCGGGCCCATGATCCGGTCGCGGTGGTCTTGCGCCCACCAGTTGCGCAAATCCTTGTACCGAAAGGTCCATGGCTCATCATAAAGGCCGTCCGTGATCGGTTCGCGCCGCTGCGCCGCGCGGGCTTCCTCGGTCGGATAGTACCAATCGAACCCTTCGCCGCCTTCGATATTGGCCTTCAGGTAATCCAGATCATGGATCTCACCCCACCCCGCATCCGCATGATCCGTGCCATCGCGCCAGTCGCTCAGGGGCATGTAGTTGTCGATCGCGATGAAATCGATCTCGTCATCGGCCCAAAGCGGATCCAGGTGGAAATACACGTCTCCCGATCCGTCTTGCGGATGATAGCCGAAATATTCGGACCAATCCGCAGCATAGCTCAGCTTGGCATCCGGCAAGAGGATGCGCACCTGGGCCGCCAGCGCCCGAAACCGCGCCACGGCCGGAAACCCCTGTTGGTCGCGCATCTGGGTCAACCCCCGCATCTCCGAGCCGATGCAGAACGCTTCCACCCCGCCCGCTGCCGCGCACAGCGCAGCACAATGCAATATGAACCGCGAATAGCTCCACTCCGCGGGGCCGGAATAGCTCACCATGCCATCGCCGACGCTGAAATCCGCCGCCGTGGCGGTTCCGAAAAACGCATCGACCGCAACCGCGTTGGCGGCCGTGCGATCCGGGCTTCCCGGCACACCCGGCGCCTTTTCCCCCGTCATCCGCCCGCGCCAGGGCAGCGCAGGCTGATCGCCACTCTCGGCATAAGGGTCGGGCAAGCCATTGCCCTCCACGATCTCCATCAGAAGGAACGGATAGAACAACACCGACTGGCCGCCGGACTGGATCGCCTTGATCGCCTCGATCACCGACTCATCGGCGGGCGTGCCGCCATAGACGGGCCTGCCGTCGATCTGTGCCAGTTCTTCGGCCTGGGAGCGCGCGATGCCGCCCGCCCGCCAGGGCATCTCGGCCCCGTCGCGGCTGTTGGTCTCGACCTTCGGTTTCACACGACACGACCCGGCCCGCAAATCGTCGCCGAACCACGAATAGATCAATGAAACCGAGGCCAGGTTCGGCAGCACATCGCGCAGCTGCTCCAATGACTTGTTGAAATCCGTGCCGCCGCCCTCGGAACTGACATTGGCCGCCGCGGCCGCGCCCAAACCCTTGCGGTAGGTGACGGGCCGCGTGGACAGCACGTATTCACCCGTCCCCGGCATCAAGGCCACGGCCCGCACCATGTCGGCTGCAGCCGGTGTCATCTCGCGGGCAGGCTGCGGGGCGCGGGTCACTTCGAATGCAAACTGAGGCACCCGGTTACCGTAGGGTGTCAGATCCAGATCCTCGAACACGATATAGGCAAGACCACGGTAGGCCGGCACCTGCCCCGCGCCCTCGACGGCCTCCATCAGGGGGTCGGGCATCTGATCCTGCGTGCCCGTGTAAAGCCGCATGGACACGGTCGATCGATCGAGTTCCACGCCATCCAGCCAGATCCGCCCGACGCGCCGGATCTCTCCCTCGCACAGCGCCACCGCCAGGCTGATCGAATAGGAATAGGTCGTGGTCTTGGGTTGCGGTGGGGCACCCTTGCCCCCGCCCGACGTGTTGGTCGTTTCCAGAAACTGGGTGGCCCAGATCACCTGCCCACCCAGTCGCATCCGCCCGAAGATCTGCGCCACGGGCGCGCCCTCATTGGCGCCTGTGATGCGAAACTGCTCCACCCGCCCGCGCTCGACCGGCTCCGAGCCGCGGCCCAGCAGCCGCTGGTCGATCGCCCGGCCAAGCGTCGCCCCGACGGCACGGCCCACCACGGCGCCCGTCAACCCGAGAACGGTGCCGGAATACAAACCGCCAAGCGCCGCGCCCGCCGCCGATAGAAGGATCGTTGCCATAGGTTCAGGTCCTTTCAGGAAACGCGAACCGCGCCGCCAATCGCCGCCCCCAAGGGGGCGTCAGCGCGCTTTCCACCACCCCACGCCCTGAATAGGCGTGGATAAAGGTCGGGGCCGCACCGATCTCGGCCTGGACCCCCACATGTTTCGCGACCCCACCGTCGCGCATCCGGAACAACAAGATGTCCCCCGGCGCCATGACCTGCATCGGCCTGGGGATCAGATGCCGGGACGCGGCCGCCCAAAGCCGTTCCTCGCCCGAGGTCTCGGACCAGTCCGCCGTATAGGCCGGCACGGATTCCGGCTCGGCCCCGTGCAACTCGCGCCAGACGCCCCGCAGCAGGCCCAGGCAATCGCAACCCGCACCGCGACAACTGGCTTGATGCACATAGGGCGTGCCCAGCCAACCGCGTGCCACCGATACCGCGTCGATCACCGTCGGCTTCCGCCGCTTCGGGCCGATACGCGCGACGGATGCGCGACCACCCAATCATCGCCCGGAATATCCGGAAACCCGCGAAAATTCAGAAGGTTGGCAAACTTGAGCCGGCAGGTCTCCATCCGCTTGTCGCACCCGGCTGTCAGGCGCACCCGGTCGCCGCGCCGCACCTCCGCGCGCAGGCGATCCCACAACTCCACCCGGCGGCGAGCATCCTCGACCCGGTCGATCTTGATGGCACCGGTCAGGCCCTGGGCCGCCCCATCCAGAACATCCATGCGGCCGCGCTCGAACCACCGCGGTTCGAACGGATCAATCCCGTCGAACCACAAGACCCGTGCATCGTCGATATCGGCGATCACCGCCTCGGTGACATAGCCCACCGTCGCCAGGTCAAAGCGGCACGCCCCATCGCCCAGCACGGCCGAACAATTGCGTTGATAGACCCGCCCCGTCGGCACATTCATCGCCTCGGCCAGACCGCGCAATTCGACAGAAAACGCGCCATTGGCCCGCGTCAGTTCGCCAAATGACCCACGGAATTGCAAAACGCGGTTCTCGGGGGCGTCCCATTGCACAAGCCACGCCTCGACAGCGGCCCCGTCAAACCGGCCCGCCATGATATCCTCTTCGGTGATCGCCGCGTCGCTCAACGCGCCCACGGCTTCGGTATTGTCGACCGACAAGCCGGTGGTCTGCATCAGTGCCGATGCCGTCAAACCCGTCTGCGCCCGAAACGTCATGTCGTCAAAGCCCAGGTCGCGGTCATGATCCGTGAACCCTAGGGTGATCCCGTCCGCGCGCACCACTTTCCAGCACCGCGCAACACCTGTCGCACCTGTGGCCAGATGGGCATCCAGTGCCGCAACATCTCCCACGCCCCCGCTCATAGCCGGATCTCCGCGACCGGTACGGCGGGCACCTCGCCCGCCTGAAAACTCGCGACACTGGTCTGGATCATGTCGGTGTCAAAGCGCACCGGCACATCGAATTCGAAACCGGCCGTTATGGTCTCGCCGGCATCAGGGGGTTCGGCAAAGATCACGCGTCCCGCAATCGGGTCGAGATCCCAGTCGATCCCAAGCGTCTGTTCGTCATTCGAAACACCCACCAGAACAGTGCCCTCGACGGGTTTCGCTATGGGCCGACCATAACTGTATTCGCCCGACCGATAGGATTTGCTCAGCTGAAAGACCGTGGTCTGTCCGTCCGCCACCGCGATCTGCTGATCACGAAATTCGGGGGTGCCCGACGGCGCACAGCTCTTGAAATCGGACCAGTCCTTCCAGCGAAATCCGAACAGCTGCCCGCGCCGCGCCTCGAAAAAGGCGATCAGCGTCGCGATATCATCAAGCGATCGCAGCGACACACCCGCATCATACCGTCGCCGCGAATGCGCCCAGGGCGTGTTGCGTTCCTCGAACCCATTGGTCAGCGTGACGACTTCCGTGCGCCGTTCTGGCCCCCCGACCGACCCGAAACTCAGATTGGCGGGGAAACGAACCTCGTGAAAACCCATGTCTCAACCCCTCTTCAACGGTTTCGCTGACCGCGCGCCAGGGCGCGACTGACCTGGGCTGCGACCTGGCTCTGGCTGCGCTGGAAGCCCTGCACGTCTGGCGTGGTGATATGCATGACGACCTGAACCGGCGCGCCGCCGCCCGCCGATGCCACGCCCAGTTTGCCGTCAGGCCCCCGGCGGAGCGGCATGATCGCTTCGGGGCCGGCCTCACCCATCAGCCCCGTACCGCCACGCATCGGAAACGACGTCGGTCCATGCACGACCCCGCCCCTGGCAAATGGCGTGACGCGCCCCTGGGATATCGCGCCACCCTTCTGAAAGGGCAAAATGCCACTCATCAAACCATTGATTCCATTTGCCAATGCGCCGCCCAGCGCGTTCTGGACCGGTGTGATCGCCGTGTTGTAGGCCGCGTCCGCCAGGCTTTGGGCCACCCCGCGCAACGCGTCCGACAGGCGCATGCCGTCGAACACCACGCCGTCGAATGCGCGTCTCAACCCACCGCCCACGCTGCGGCTCATGCGGTCGACCTCGCGGCCGGTATACAGCATCGTGTCCTGCATGCCGCGCAACTCGGCCTGAAAGGCCTGCGCCATGCTGGCCGCCCCCGCGAGGCTGATTTCCAGATCCGCAATTTGCGCGTCCAGCCCGTCGAGGTCATCATCGATCTCAGCCATGCCCGTTCTCCTTGGGGTTCACGTCGGGAAACCGGGCCGCAAGGGCCTCCAACCTGTCACGCGCCATCGGCGCGTGCCCCGGCACGTCTCCCAACAACATCAACAATTCGGCGGGCGTCAGCCGCCAGAACCTGTGCGGCTTCAATCCCAGCCCCTGCATCCCGGCCCGCATCAGCGCAGGCCAGTCGATCACCTGCCTGGCGGTTGTGCGCTCCGTCATTCCGGAACCCGGAACGCCAGCACCAAGAGGCGCGCGGCCACGCGGGCTGCCTCAAGCGGGCCGCCCTGGATGTCCGCCCGCACAAGATCGTGCAGATCGGAAGAGCGTCGTGTAGGGAAAGAGTGTGTCAGTACGTGTAGATC
>CAYWTM010000130.1:0-8677 GCA_964460185.1 uncultured Roseicyclus sp.
GGGGTGAAATGACCAGGTTCGGAAGGTCCCACAACGGGCTGTCTCCGGGCAAAGGTTCAACCTCGAACACGTCAAGCGCGGCCCCGCCCACATGGCCCGCGCGCATCGCCTGCGCCAATGCGGTCTGATCGATCACTCCGCCGCGCGACACATCGGCAAGGATCACGCCCGGCTTCATCGCGGCGATCTCGGTTTCCCCGACAAGGCCGCGCGTGGCCGGCGTCAGCGGCGTGCAGACCGCGATGAAATCGGCCCGCGGCAGCAAGCGGGCAAGATCCGAGGCGGGGGCGATCTCATCGACATGCTCCATCGGACGCGGGCGCGCGCGGGTGCCCATGACCTGCATCCCGAAGGCCTTGGCACGCAAGGCCAGCGCCTGACCAGTATGTCCAAGGCCGACAATCAGCAAGGTTTGCCCGGCCAGCGGGCGCACCGTGCGATTGCGCCAGACGCGCGCGGCCTTGTCCGCCTGCAGGCCGGGAATATCGAGGGTGAAGTGCAAGAACCCTCCGATGATATATTCGGCCATCATGCCAGCGGCGACACCCGCACCGTTGGTCACCGTCGTGCGGGTCGCGTCCCAAGATCCGAAATGGTCGGTGCCGACCCCGCCATTGGCGATCCAGGCCGGCCCGTCATCGGCAAACAGCGCGTCGCGCGGATAATTGGCCGTACCCGCAAAGCGCACGGTATAGACCGCATCTGGCTGATGCCGCGCGATCATGCCTGGCAGATCCTCGTAGGTGGCGCATTCCAGAACCTCCAGATCCGGGTAGTCCCCGCGCAGCGTATCGGCCATGTCCGCCGTACGGTCATGATGCAGGATGACGGTCTTGCGGTCAGCCATCGGGCAGCTCGATCGGGTTGTGGATCAGATCGAGCAGATCGGAAAAGCGCGCCCGGGGATCTTGCAAACGGTCGCGCATGGACCAGATCGCGCGGCGGCGTTCTTCGGGCAAATGGGCAGCCATCATGTGAAACTTGGTTTCGACCTGATCGAGGCTCCAGGGGGCCTCCGGCCCACCGGAGGCGTGAACGTCGCCGGAATGCAGTAGCCGGCCATCGGTCAGATGAACCGTGACATCCGAAGCCCGGCTTGCAGGGAAGCGCGTGGAATGGCGCGCATATTCTTCTATATGAATTCGCGACACCATCGACGCTACCCGGGTGTCGGACAACCCCGCCCCGGTGATCTGGTCGGGTCCGATCCGCCCATGGACCGCCCGAACGGCGACGGCGAAGCCCAAAGAATATTGCGCCTGCGAGGTCGTGTCCGGCATGCCCCGGTACAGTGCGGCGGCCTGTGCGAATGTTCTCACATCGATGCGCGCGATCTGTTCGGGTTGCACCCCATGGGCGTCGATCACCTGCCCCACGGCATCAATGGCGGCATGGGCCCAACGGCAGATCGGATATGGCTTGATATAGTTCCTCTCGACCGTCCACAGCTGACCCAGATCGGTCCAGTGTTCGGGCGCATCCTCGACGGTGATGGCGGGCGCGCCTTCGAACCCGTCCTCGGCCATCAACGCGGCCATCGCCCCGACCATGGCCCCCATGCCGGACCCGTCGTGAAGCATGGTGGGGTTGGCGATCTCGCGCATCATCTGGCTTCTTGGCCCGTGATATTCGGCGATGCCAAGCGCGTGGCGCAACTGGTCTGCGTCATGCCCCCTGAGGCGACACCCGAGGGCCGCAACGCCAAGCGCGTTCCATGCGCCCGATGTGTGATAGTCGCTGACAGTCGCGTGCAGCGCCGTCGCCGCGCGGGCGGCAATCTCGTAGGACATGGCAAGCGCTGTCAAAGCGCCGCGACCGCCCAGGTCGGGATGCCGTTCGCCAAAGGCACATAGCGCAGGAACCGTCGCGCATCCGATATGACCCTTGGTCGGGTTATAACCATCATGGGCATCGAGGTTGTCGATCTGTGTCGCCGCCGCAAAGGCCGCACCGGGGATCGAGGCATGCCGCCCGTCAAACAGCATCCTGGCCGCATCGCCCGGCCCGCCCGCCGCCAGAAACCTCGCCGCGTGATCGCGGGCGATCCGCCCCGGCGCCATATGGGTGGCTCCTGCCGCCACACCCAGGGTGTCGATCAGCAATGTCGCCGTGAAATCGAGCGCGCTGTCGGGCACGGTGATCTCACCCAGGGTAAAGTCTGCGATCTGTTGGAAACTCATGCACGGGGCCTTTCAAGCAGCTGGCCGAAGCCTGTGATAGGTTCAGGGATGCCCGGAATCTCCAGCCCTTCGAACAGCATCGCCTGGTTGGACAAGATCACGGGTTTGCCGACCGCGTCTTCCAGATCCGCGATGATTTCGACGCTGCGCATGTCGGTGCAAGACAAGACAGGGAGGTGCCACGGCACAACCCCGCATTTGGAGACAAAAATCCCGGCGCTTGCCCTGCTTCACAAGCAGATCGCAGCCGGCGGCGCGGCGCACGTCACAGCTTCGGAAACGGAAATCCAAGACAACACGCCTGTTGAAGTTGCATCTGCGCAACCGTGACGATTGTCCGGCTGATCCGTCAATCCTTTGCGCATCCCCCCTGTCCCTTGGCCGGCGGGCCGGTTAATCCTTCGGGAAAGACTTGTCAGGGATGGAGGGAAAACCATGAAATTGCTGCGGTATGGAGAGATGGGGTCAGAACGGCCCGGGATGCTGGACGCATCAGCTGCAATTCGTGATCTTTCGAGCGTCGTAGCGGACATATCAGGCGACACGCTGTCGCCCGAGGGGTTGGCCCGACTGGCTGCGATCGACCCCGAAACCCTGCCCTTGGTGCAGGGCGATCCGCGCATCGGGGCCTGCGTTGGGCAAGTGGGCAAGATGATCTGCATCGGTCTGAACTACTCCGATCATGCTGCAGAGGCAGGCATGGACGTGCCGACCGAGCCGATCCTGTTTTCCAAGGCCACCAGCGCCATTTGCGGGCCGAACGACGACATCGAGATCCCGCGCGGATCGCAGGCCACCGATTGGGAGGTCGAGCTTGGCGTCGTCATCGGGACCACCGCGAAATACGTATCCGAGGCAGACGCCATGGCGCATGTCGCAGGCTACTGTATCGTCAATGACGTGTCGGAACGGGATTTCCAGCTGCGTCGTGCCGGGCAATGGACCAAGGGCAAGAGCCACGACACCTTCGGGCCCACGGGGCCGTGGCTGGTGAGCGCCGACGAAATCCCCGATCCCCAGGCCCTGTCGATGACGCTGGATGTGAATGGCCAGCGGTTCCAGGACGGCTCCACCCGAACCATGGTGTTCGGCGTCGCCCATGTGATCGCCTACCTGAGCCAGTTCATGACCCTTCATCCGGGCGACGTGATCGCCACCGGAACGCCGCCGGGCGTGGGTATGGGGCAAAAACCGCCCGTCTACCTCAAACCCGGCGATGAGGTCGAAGCCCATGTCGAGGGCCTGGGCCGGCAGAGGCAACGCGCCGTGCAGGCGTGATATCTCCGCTCGGCGTCAGGCAGCTGGCGCCGTGCGAACCTTGGGGTTTATCTCGAGACTGCCCGGCCCCCACGAGCGGACATCATTGGCCAGAACCGCCTCGCGCAGCGCGGCCATGCGGGCGCGCCTTTCGGGTTCGGCCATCTCCAGCGCGGCCAGGATCGCGTGATCCATGGACCTGTGCGAGAACGGATTGGTGATGACTGCATCGCCCAGCTCGACCGCGGCGCCTGCATTTTCGGACAGGACAAGAACGCCGTCGCCGTCCACACGTGTGGCGACGAATTCCTTGCAGACAAGGTTCATCCCGTCGGCCAGCGGCGTGATCCATGCCACGTCGGCAGCACGGTAATAGGCAATGAGTTCCGCAAACGGGATGGCGCGCGATATCAGGGCCACGGGCTGCCATTCCAGCGTGCCGAACCGGCCATTGATCCGGCCCGCGACCTGTTCGATCTCGTTCTGGATCAATTCATACGCCGTCATGCCCCGGTTGGCCGAAACCGAGACATGCATCAACCGCACCTTGCCCCGCAGGTCCGGGCGCGCTTCCAGAATACGCTCGAAGCTTTCCAGCTGCGTGACGCCGCCCTTGGTGTAATCGGTGCGCCCCACCGAGAGGATCAACTGAGCATCCCCCATATCCTTGCGGATTTGGGTCGCGTGGGCCTCGGTCTCGGGCAGATGCGCCTTCTGATCGACAAAGCCCACGTCGACACCCACCGGTGTCACGCTGATCGAGACATCCTTGCCGTCGTAGGAAATGCTGGCCGGAACCACCCGTTCGGTCAGCGCCGTGCCCTCGGATATCCAGCGATCCGGCACGCGCAGGCGTTCGGACACATCGACATCGAACAGGCTGCGGGCGACAGACACGAAATTGGCGGCGTAGCGCGGAATGTGAAAACCGACATCGTCACAGGCCAAAAGGCTGCTGACGATCTCCTTGCGCCATGGCAGCACGTTGAAGATATCCGCCGACGGAAACGGCGTGTGGTGGAAGAACGCGATCCGCACGTCGGGACGAATGGACCGCAGGTAGCCGGGCACAAGCCACAGGTTGTAATCATGCACCCAGACCAGTGCACCATGGGCTGCCTCTTCGGCAGCGGCCTCCGCGAAGCGGCGGTTCACATCGCGGAAATTGGCCCAGTCGACGGGGTCGTAGTTGTAGCGTTCCTTGAACCCGTGCAGGATCGGCCAGAACGCCTCTTTCGAGGTCACGTGGTAGAATTCGCGAACCTGTTCAGCGGAAAGCGGCAGGCGCGAGACGGTGTATTTTCCGTACACGTCCTCGATGTCGACCTTTTGTTCGAACTCGGGCGCGGCGGGATCCTCGGCCAGTTTCCACGCGACCCACGCCCCATGATCGACACTGCCGAAAAAGCTTTTCAGCGTCGGCACGATCCCGTTCGGGCTTTTGTTTTCGCGGAATACGGTGCGACCGTTTTCCTCTACCTCTTCATAAGGTTGGCGGTGATAGACGATAACCAGATCGGATGACATATCAGGCCTCCTCAGGCTTTGGGAAACATCTTGCGCTCAACGATGGCATCGGCGATGCCCATGACGCCTTCGCCCTTGGCGAACACCACGTGATCGAGACCGGACAGTTTTTCGAGCAGGGCCGGTTCGGAGTTGCCAACCGCGACCGCCGGCAGCCCAAGCGACAGCATGGACAGGTCGTTCAGCGTATCGCCGGCAACCAATGTGCGCGCGTTGTCGACGCCCAGATGGGCCAAAAGCCGCAACAGGGACGGCCCTTTGCTGACGCCCTTTGGCAGCACGTCAAAGTATCGATTGTCCGAGATCAGCGCATCGAGACCCAGGTCCGCCACGATATCGAGCGCGCGTGTGTCGAACAGGTCGGCATCCATGTCAAAGCTGACACGGTGCCGGAACCCGGTTGATTGCAACGTCAGTCCGGCAATCGAGTGCAGCGAAGCCTGCACGCGGGCACTGGCGTCACCCCAGGCCTCGACGATCTCGGCCTCGAGTTCGGCAATGGGGGACAGCATGTGATCAGAGCCCATTTCAGCAATGGTCGTGCCCACATCGCCCACGACGTAATCGGGGCGCGGCACGCCCATCTTGCGCGTCAGGTTGCTGATGTGGCCCGGATCCCGGCCCGTGACGAAAATCAGTCCTATGCGGTCGCGATTGGCCTCGATCCACCCGTAAAAGGCGGCCCGATCCTTGTCGGTTCCGCCGAGGAAGGTGCCGTCAAGGTCGGTCGCAAGAACGAAGTCCTTGTCGGCAATGGTCGGACTGGTGAAGGTTTCGTGGCGGGTCATGAGATCCTTTCTGCAAGGGTTGCTATGGCTTGGTCGGTTGCGGGATGGCTGAGCGACAGGCCCATGGCCCGGGGTTCAGCCTCGATCGGGCGTGCCCACAGCGCGGCGAATGCCTCGCCCAGGACCTGCCCGTCATGAAGAATGGCGCGCACGGTTTCGCAAATCGGCATGGCCACACCGACACTGCGCGCCAGATCGGTGACGGATTTGGCATTCACTTCGCCCTCGACGACGATGGGTTTGCCATCGAAGCAGTCGCGACGGGCAAGCCCCTGACCAAGTTGCTGGCCCAGCGACATGTTGCGCGAGGTCGGGCTGGAACAGGTCAGCGCCAGATCGCCGATACCCGACAGGCCAGTGACGGTCTCGCGCCGCCCGCCAAGGGATTCGGCCAGCGATTTCATCTCGTCCAGGCCACGGGTGATAAGTGCTGCACGGGTGTTTTCGGCAAATCCCGCGCCCGTCATCATCCCGCAGGCGATTGCGATCACGTTCTTGACCGCCCCCCCGATTTCCACGCCGACCAGATCATCCGACACGTAGGCGCGGAAGCTTTCGGTGGTGAGCGATACCGCCAATCGGGCCGCGGCGCTGTCTTGCGGTTTCAGCCGGTCGGCATAGGCAAAGGGAAAGGCCACGGTGGCCGCCGTCGGATGGCCCAGCGCGGTTTCAACCGCAAAGGTCGGGCCGGATACGCACCCGACCGGGCGGTCGCCCAGTTCCTCTTCGGCGACCTGGGTCATCAAAAGGCCGGTTTCCGCCTCGATCCCTTTCGCGCAGACGGCCACGGGAATTCCGTTGCCGGCATGTTCCGCCACCTGCCGCGCCACGCTGCGGATGGATCGCGACGGCACGACGATCAGCGCGGCCTCGGCCCCGGCCAGCGCCGCCTTCATTTCGTGCAGCCCGCGCAGGGTCCCGGGCAGGGTCACGCCGGGAAGATAGGCGTGGGATGTGTGCGTCCGGTTGATTTCATCGATCACTGCACGGTCGCGGCCCCAGAGGCGGGTCTCGACACCGGCGCGCGCAAGCGTCGCGGCCAACGCCGTCCCCCAGGACCCGGCCCCGATGACGGCAACGCGCCGAAACGGATTGACCTCGGATGGCAGGGGATCACCGGAAAAGGACTGATGTTTCATCGTTACCTCGTTCATGGGGGCAGAAAATCGACTCTGCGGTGTCAGCGGGCCTTTGCCGCCAGACAAGGATGTCGCTTATGGGCGGCGAGTGTCGCAAATGGCCCCTGCACCATCCCACAGATCGATGCTGCGCCTGCAGCAGTGTTGTGCAAAGCACCCGAAAAAGATCGGAAGTGACCGAGAAAAACCAAAACCTGCTGGTTTTTTAGGCTGCCTGCCTCGAAATTCTGCCCCAAGAGAATACATTAGCGACAAAATAGTGTCGTTTTTTGACTATTCAAGAAAGGCCCTACATAATTCTGCATTGCAGCAATTCAGTCAGGAGCACGTTCGATGTCATCCCATGTACGCACTGCCATCTTTCCCGTTGCCGGTCTGGGGACCCGGTTTCTCCCCGCGACCAAGGCCACCCCGAAAGAGTTGCTGCCAGTGATCGACACGCCCCTGATCCAATATGCCATCGATGAAGCACAAGATGCAGGCATCGAGCGCATGATCTTTGTCAGCCACCCCTCGAAGGCCGCCATCGAGCGCCACGTGATGGACGATGCGCGCCTGCGCGCGGAGTTGAAAGCGCGCGGCAAAAAAAAGCTGGCCGACGCCTTGCAAGACGCGGCCTTTTGCCCGGTGCACGATGATGTGGTCTTCACGATGCAGGATAAGCCGCTGGGTCTTGGTCATGCAGTCCTGTGCGCGCGCGACTACGCCCTTCCCGGACCCGTTGCCGTCATCCTGCCCGATGACCTGATCCTCGGGGCGGGCTGCCTTGGTGAAATGATCGACGCCTACGCCAGGGGACCCTCCGGTCACATGGTCGCGGCGATGACCGTGTCGGACGCGGACACAAGCAAATACGGCATATTGTCGGTGACCAGCCAAGAGGGCCGGGTGGTGAACGCTGACGGCATGGTCGAAAAGCCCGCGCCCGCGGCCGCCCCCTCCAGGGAAGCGGTGGTGGGACGCTACATTCTGGATCCCTCGATCTTCGAGGATCTGGCCACGCAGACGCCGGGCGCCGGGGGCGAGATCCAGTTGACCGATGCGATCGCCAGAGGCGTTGATCGCCTCGGACTGACCGGGTTCCGGTATTCGGGCACACGGTTCGATTGCGGGTCCAAGGCAGGCATGTTGCGCGCCACGTTGCACCTTGCGGCGCAGGATCCCGAATTCGCCGACGTTCTGGCGGAATTGCAGGTTCCCGCGCCTCGCGCAGCCTGACCTGACGCGCAAGCCAGGCCGTTGCAGCGCCGTGTCGCCAGCCGATTTTCCTTGCGCAGGCCGCAGTATGGCGATCACGGCCAGGGATAGTCCTTGAAATGGGCTCGTCTTGCTGGCCTCGTGGTGTCATGCGCCTTGGGCATTGCCGCGCGATGATGCGTCGACCCACGGTAAATTGACTTGTTCTTTCGTCGGTCCGCCGTCTTGGTGCGCGGGTCCGACCACCGTGAGGCCATGATGACAGATCTTCCGCTGCGCACCGCCGACGTGCTTGCCCAAAGGCTTTTCGATGCCGGTATCCGCCATGCGTTCGGCCTGCCCGGCGGCGAAGTGCTGACATTCGTCGATGCGTTGGGGCGCGCGGGCATAGACTTCGTGCTGGCACGGCACGAAAACGCCGCAGGTTTCATGGCCGAAGGCGTGCATCACGCCACCGGTGCGCCGGCGCTGCTGGTGGCAACAGTGGGGCCGGGCGCACTGAACGCCATCAACGTCGTGGAAAATGCCCGTCAGGATCGGGTGCCGATGATCGTCGTCACCGGCGCGGTCGATGCCGACACCGCAGAAC
>CAYWTM010000131.1:0-8642 GCA_964460185.1 uncultured Roseicyclus sp.
TGCAGCTGATCTTGAACTCGTGAAAATCGTTGTCCTGCAGGATCTTGATGTGATCGAGACCGGATTCCACCATCGCATCCGGGCAGGGTTCGCCGTATTTTTCCAGCAGATGCCGTTCCAGCGAGCCCGCATTCACCCCGATGCGGATCGAACAATTGTTGTCGCGCGCGGCCTTGATGACCTCCTTCACGCGGCTCTCATCGCCGATATTCCCGGGATTGATCCGCAGGCAGGCCGCGCCGGCCTCGGCCGCCTCGATCCCGCGCTTATAGTGGAAATGGATATCGGCCACGATCGGCACGGGCGATTCCCGGACGATTTCCTTCAGCGCCTTCGAGCTTTCCACATCAGGCACCGAGATGCGCACGATATCGGCCCCCGCCTCGGCACAGGCCTGCACCTGCGCGATCGTCGCCCTGGCGTCGGTCGTCAGCGTATTGGTCATCGTTTGCACGGAAATCGGCGCATCGCCCCCGACGGGCACGGATCCCACATGGATCTGGCGGGATTTGCGGCGGTCGATATTCCGCCATGGGCGGATCGGATTATGAGACATGTGGCGCGTCTTTCTCGCAGGTCCGGTCAGATACCCTTCACGATAGCCATGTCAGATGAATTGGACAACGTCTCTGCGACAGTGCAGCAGGTCGCACCCTACTGGGTGGGCGCCCCGCCCAGAACCAGCGCCGCGACCTCTCGCAGGTCGGGATCGGCGGTGGCATCCGCCATCACGTAATTGGTGCTTATGGCCTCGGCCGACAGCACCACGTCGCGGGCGATGGACGTGCCCGGGCCGGACGGGCCCATGGTGACCCCGTTCACCGCGAAATACAGCGACCCGGCGTTGCCGGCGCGCAGCGTGGGCGCATCCTCGGATTGCGGGATCGCATAGCTGTCGCCAGCGTCCAGCGTGCCTTCGAACAAGACCGCGCCGGACACGGACGACACGCGGACCCAGGACGGGCGCACCGCGAAGATCACGACCTCTTCGCCCTGGCGGGCCTCGGTCACCTGCACCGCGCTTGCGGCCTGCACGTCATCGGTCGGCTCGGCCGTTCCAGCAATCGCGACCGGCGCGGGCACATCGCGCGCGGATGCCTGCACGCCGCCAAGTGTTCCGACCTCGTCGGGGTCGAGCGTCGCCAGCGCGGAATCGCGCGGCGTCAGCACCGGCGCCTCCAAGGCCTGCGGACGATAAAGACGGTCCTGCGTTTCCGGGCCGGGCACCGCGATGTCGAAGCCCTGGCTGACGCTGTAGGCCCCGTCGATGGCGCCGGCCAGCGGATCCAGCTGCGCCAAAGGCACCGGCGCCTCGTCCACCGGGGCAATCTGCAAACGCTGAATGTCGTGCAAGATCGCAAACGCGCCATAGCCCAGACCAACCACCAGCACCAACAGCACGGCGATCGACCCGAGCGCGCCGGGTTGCACAGTGGAAAAAAGGCTTTCGGGTGACGGCGCAAAGCTGGTACGCGCGCCCTTCATCACTTCGTTGGGGTCCATCCGGCGCGGTGGCGCCTCTCCAAAGTTTCGCTTGGCGGCTTGCGCCTGTTTGCCCGACGATCCGTGCACGCCCTGAAACCCGGTTTCGTCGCAAAAGCGGCGAAAGGTCCATTCAGGCTCCATCCCCAGATACCGCGCATAAGACCGGACATAGCCCGCGATGAACCCTTGCGAGGAAAACGCGCCCACGTCGCCGTTCTCGATCGCGGCGATATAGGCGGCGCGGATCTTGAGTTCACGTTCGACATCGAGAAGGGATTTTCCAAGGGTCGCGCGTTCGCCACGCATCAGGTCACCAAGCGACACGTCCAGGACATCATAGCCGTCAAACGCGCCATCATAGGCCGGACGATCCACATCCTGCCCCGCGTCGTGCCCTGAGTCGTGGCCTTGGTATTGGCCCATGCCGCGCCTGCCCCTTTTTTAGCGGCTGCTCGGTAAACCCCACATCTGGTGGTGCATTGGCAGCCTTTGGCAAGATATTACCCTAAAATAGAGTGATTCCCCAAACACTCTATTAACAAGCACGGAATAGCACGCTCTGAGAGCAAGTTGCACCCGGACTTTGCGTCAGGCGGACATCTCGGCACGATTCAGCGCACAATGGCTCCATAGGCCATCCATGGCGCCCACAAGATGATCAATCATCCGGGGATCATGCACCGGCGACGGCGTGAAGCGCAGCCTCTCGGTGCCGCGCGGCACGGTCGGGAAATTGATCGGCTGCACATAGATCCCGAAATCCGACAGCAACATGTCCGAAATCGCCTTTGTGTGAACCGGGTCGCCCACGATCACCGGCACGATATGGCTGCCGTGGTCGATGATCGGCAGGCCCAGGCCTTTCAGGCGCAGTTTCAGGACCGCCGCGCGTTCCTGGTGCAGGTCGCGCAGTGTCTGGTCGGTTTTCAGGTGCCGCACCGACGCCGCCGCCCCTGCCGCCACGGCGGGCGGGATCGAGGTGGTGAAGATAAAGCCCGGCGCGTAGCTGCGGATCGCGTCGCACATGCGCTCGGAGGCCGCGATATAGCCGCCCATGACGCCATAGGCCTTGCCCAGGGTGCCGTTGATGATGTCGATGCGATGGGCCAGACCGTCGCGTTCGCTGACGCCGCCGCCACGGGGGCCATACATGCCCACGGCGTGCACTTCGTCCAGATAGGTCAGCGCGCCGAATTCCTCGGCCAGGTCACAGATCTCGGCCAAGGGGCCGAAATCGCCATCCATGGAATAGACGCTCTCGAACGCGATCAGCTTGGGTGCGGCAGGGTCATCGGCCGCCATCAATTCGCGCAGATGGGCCACGTCGTTGTGGCGGAACACGCGCTTGGCGCCGCCATTGCGCCGAATGCCTTCGATCATCGAGGCATGGTTGAGCGCATCCGAATAGATGATCAGACCGGGAAACAGGACCGGCAGCGTCGACAGCGTCGCGTCATTGGCGATGTAGGCAGAGGTAAAGACCAGCGCGCCGTCCTTGCCATGCAGATCGGCCAGTTCGCGTTCCAACGCCTTGTGATAGACCGTGGTGCCCGAGATGTTGCGCGTCCCGCCGGATCCCGCGCCCGTGGCATCCAGCGCCTCTTTCATCGCGGACAGAACCACCGGATGTTGCCCCATGCCCAGATAGTCATTGCCGCACCACACGGTGATGTCCTGCCGGGTGCCATCGGGCTTGTTCCAGACCGCATGGGGGAACTGACCGCGCTGACGCTCGATATCGATGAAGGTGCGGTAGCGGCCTTCGTCGTGAAGGCGGGCGATCGCATGATCGAGAGCGTCATCGTAGTTCACTGGCAGTCTCCTCTTTCGGTCGCGGCGATCCGCAACCCGGCACGCTGAAGGCATCTGTTCGTTCGGCCCCTTCGGGCAACTTGGAAGCATTCCAATTTCCGTCTTGCACGCCAAATAGGCGGTGGGTCGCGTGAGGCCAAGTTACAAATTGCCGCGCAGCCGACTTTGACATGGATCAATATTGCCGCCGAACCCGGTCCCGGCCGCGCGACGGCGGCGCGAATCGTGCCGGCAGGTCGCGTGCGTCAGCCTTCCACGACGGCGCGGCAATCGGGGGCGGCGCAGGCCGCGATCGCCTCCTGGGGGGAGGCGCCGATGCCCCATTCACCGGTGGTGTCGCTGATTGCGAGCGCGCGCGCGCGGCGCGGCAGGGCCCGGTATTCCCCGCGCAGCGCCGCTGTCGCGTGGGCCGACAATTGCAGCGCGCGGCCCGGTTCCCATCCTTCGGGCCGGATGACCATCACCACCACGCAGTCCTCTCCGCAGGCCGCGAGGGCTGCGGCAGAGGCATTTTGCTCATCGTGATAGTTCGCCGCCAGGGACGTGCGTTCCGACGCCAGCCCCGAGGCCGGGTGGATGGCCAGCGCCGCATAGTAGAGCTGCGGCTGGATCTGGTTGATCTGGTCGAGCGTGGCGATATCGGTCGGGCTGAGGCTTTCATGGGGGAAGATCTCCCACTCCACCGCGCCGCGTTCGGAGAACACGAGATCGCGGGCGTCGCGCAGATTCGGCAAATCCTGCGCCAGGGCTGGCGCACCGGCCAGAACAGCACCCGCCAGGGCCAGTTTCAGTCTGTGCATCGCTTGTCCCTTTTCGCCCGATCACACGCCTCTCTCGCGGATCGCTCACGGCCCGCGCAGGCCAGACTAGCCAAGCCCCCCGGCGGGCGCAACGGGTGGACACGCCCGACCGACCGGGCCAGTGTCACGCCACCACCCACCCCGAACCCGGAGCCGCCCCCATGTCGCTTGACGCCGTTCTTGCCCGCATCGACGCCGATCAATCCCAGGCCCTCGAGCGCCTGTTCGAGTTGCTGCGCATCCCCTCGATCTCGACCGACCCGGCCTTTTCCGGCGATGTGGCGCGCGCGGCCGACTGGCTGGCCAAGGATCTGGTATCGCTGGGATTCGAGGCCTCGGTGCGCCCGACAAGCGGCCATCCGATGGTGGTCGGACATGTTGACGGGCCGGGGGATGGGCCTCATCTGCTGTTTTACGGCCACTACGATGTGCAGCCGGTGGACCCGCTGGATCTCTGGGATCGAGACCCCTTCGACCCGCAACTGCAAGATACGCCCCATGGCAAGGTCATTCGCGCCCGCGGCGCGGTGGACGACAAGGGGCAGTTGATGACATTCCTCGAAGCCTTGCGTGCCATCCGCGCGGAAACCGGAGGCTATCCGTGCCGCATCACGGTATTTCTGGAGGGCGAGGAAGAAAGCGGTTCGCCCTCGCTGATCCCCTTCCTGAAGGACAATGCTGATGAACTGCGCGCTGATCTCGCGCTGATCTGCGACACCGGCCTGTTTGCGGACGGCGTGCCGGCCATCGTGACACAGTTGCGCGGCCTGTTGGGAGAGCAGATCACCGTCACAGGCCCCGATGTCGACCTGCATTCCGGGCTTTACGGCGGCATGGCCATGAACCCGATAAGGGTCCTGACAAAGGTGCTGGCCGGCCTTCACGACGATCAGGGCCGGGTCCAGGTGCCGGGTTTTTATGATGGCGTGGAAGAATTGCCGCAAACCCTGGTCGAACAATGGAAGGGGCTGGGTTTCGACGAGGCGGCGTTTCTTGGCGCCGTCGGGCTGAGCGCGCCTGCGGGCGAGACCGGGCGCATGGGGCTGGAAATGCTGTGGTCGCGCCCGACGGCCGAGATCAACGGGATCTGGGGTGGATATACCGGCGCGGGTTTCAAGACGGTGCTGCCCGCAAAGGCACAGGCCAAGGTCAGTTTCAGGCTGGTCGCGGGACAGGATCCGCATGTCTTGCGCGACAGCTTCCGCGCCTGGGTCAGCGACCGGATGCCGGCTGATTGCGAGGTCAGCTTTGCCCCCCACGGGGCATCGCCGGCCAGCCGCATGGATATCACCCATCCCGCTTTCGAGATCGCGCGCCGCGCGCTGAGCGACGAATGGCCCGGCGAGGCGGCGTTCATCGGAGGCGGCGGATCGATCCCCGTGGCGGGCTATTTCAAGGAGTATCTGGGGATGGATTCCCTGTTGGCGGGCTTTGGCAAGGACGACGACGCGATGCATTCGCCCAACGAGAAATACGACCTGAACAGTTTCCATCGCGGCACCCGGTCCTGGGCGCGCATCTTGCACGGCATCGCGGGCTGACACGCAGGGGCGCGGAGGGGGCGCTGCCCCCGCCCGTTCCGGGCTCCCCCGGGATATTTGTGAAACAGAGAAGCCTGGGGCGGGGGCGGGCTCCGGCGGCGGCGACGGGATGACGGGATGCCGGTCCGCGCCAGAACCGGGCCATCATGAGGCTTCCGGCGATGGCCAGTCCGACCACAAGGCCCAGCCAGATCCCCGGCCCACCCAATCCGAACGGAAAGCCCAAGAGATAGGCGCAGGGCACCCCGATCAGCCAGTAGCTGATCACCGCGTAGATCATCGGGGTGCGGGTGTCTTGCACCCCCCGGAGCAGGCCGAGCGCCATGACCTGCGCCGCATCTGCCAGTTGGAACAGGGCGGCCACCGCCAGAAGGCTGGCGCCGATGGAGAGAATCGTGGGCTTCAGCGGATCGGCTGGATCGACGAAAAGGCCGATCAGCGTGTCGGGGATGGTCACGAAGGCCAAGATCGTGATCGCCACCATGGCGCCCGACAAGATCAGCGCGGCCAGACCCGCCAGCCGCAGGTTGGCGCGATCGCCCCTGCCCCATGCCCGGCCCGCGCGCACGGTGGCCGCCTGGCTCAGGCCGATATGGACCATGAAGGTCGTCGCGCAGATCTGGATCGCGATGCCGTGGGCTGCGAGTTCGTTTTCCCCGATCCAGCCCATCATCACCATGGTCGCCATGAACAGCCCGCTTTCGGCCAGCAGCGTCAGCGCGATGGGCCAGCCCAGGCGGAACACCTGGCCGAAGGCGTCCCAGTCGGGGTTCCAGAACCGGGCGAACAGCGTGTCTTGCCGCAAATCGCGATGGACGGCGGAATAGACGGCCAGAACCACGCAGATCAGAAGCTGCGTGCCGAGCGACGCGATGGCCGCGCCCGCGATGCCCAGTTCGGGCGCGCCCAGGTTGCCGAAGATCAGCACCCAGTTGACGGCGGCGTTCAACGCCGCCCCCGCCAGCGTCGCCCAAAGCACGATCCGCGCATGTTCGAGGGCCGAAAGATGGCTGCGAAACACGCTCATCAGGACGGCGGGCGCGATCGCCCATCCCGCGATCCGCAGGTAGGCCTGCGCATCGGCGGCGATCTGGGGCGTTTGGCCCAGGGCAAGGAAGATCGCGCCGGAATACCAGAACAGCGGCATCGCCAAGGCCGAGAACAGCAGCCCGATCCACAGCCCCATCCGGGTGATCCGGCGCACCTGCCGCCGGTCATCATTGGCCGCGGCCGCCGCGACCATCGGCATGACGGCAAGGCCGAACCCCATGCCGAGGATCATGACCACGTGAAAATACGACGCGCCGATCGCCACCGCGGCCAGTTCGGCGACCCCGTACCAGCCCATCATGACCGTGTCGGTCAGGGTGATCGCAACCTGCGCCAGCATGCCACCGATCAGGGGCAGGCCAAGCAGCCATGTCGCGCGCAGGTGGCCGGCCAGAGTGGTGGGTTGGAGGGTCGACATGGGCTCAGGCCTTAGACCGGGAGGAAGTGACACCGCAAGGCTCGTCAGAACGCGGCCAGCGCAAACTGCCCGGCGATGATCGCGACGACCAGGCCGATCGTGATCTCCAGCACCGGCTGAACGCCCGACATCCGGGCCGAACCGACCAGGCCCGCCAGCACACCGCGGCGCAGGCCGACCGTGCCGAGCGCAACCGTGGCCGTGACCGCGGCCGTGCCCAGGGCCATCGACAGAGTCCCGGCCACACCGATGGCAAAGATGCCCATCTGCGCCGTCAGGATCAGAACGAACAGGGCGCCCGTGCAGGGCCGGATGGCCACCGCGCCGATCAGGGCCGCGACCTCTTTCCAGTTGCCCGCGCGCGCCAGGCTCGCGGGGTCCGGCACATGGGCATGGCCGCAGGTGTCGCAGACCGCGTGATCGCCCGCATGATCATGGTCCGACACCCTGCGCAAACGCACGAGACCGCGCAGACCGCGCGCCACAAGCCACAGGCCCACCAGCGCCACGGCGGCAAAGCTGAGCGGGGCAAAGACCGCCTCGGCCAGGTCGGTCATCTGCGCCCTGCCCCATTGCCATGCCCAAAGACCGATGCCCACCAGACCGATCGCCGTGCCCGCCTGCGCAAGGCTCGAGGCCAGCGCCACCCACATCAGCCGGGCCGCGCCGACCCGCGTGGCCGCCCCGTACCCCCCGATCAGCAACTTGCCGTGACCGGGACCGACCGCATGGAAGAAGCCATATCCGAAACAGACCGCGAGAAAGCCGCCAAGGGCCGCGGGGTCGCCCGCCCGCATCGCGCGCAATCCGCCCGCCATCGCGTCTTGTGCGGCGCGCTGACCGTCCAGCGCCCAGGCCTGCACGACGCGATCCGCCCCGGTCAGGTACAGCGCCGCCAGCACCGCGACCAGCAACAGGGCTGCGACAGCGATCAGCCTGGACATGTGAGCACGGCGCTGTCGGCGAAATATTCCCCGACCGACGGAAAATTATCCTCGGCCGCGACCGAGCCGCCGATTTCGGCCAGCGCGCTTTCCAAGATGGCATAGGCTGCATCCAGATCAGCGCGGATCAGCTCCACCTCGCAGCGGGGCTCACCGGCCATGGCGATCGGCAAGATCATTTCGAATGCGATGTAGAATTCCGGGTCGTAGACCTGTGCCTCGATCGGGTGCAACGCCACGCTGCCGATGACGGGGCGGCGATGCGTGGTCTCGATCTGGCCTGTGTCCAGCAGGGTCAGGCGCACCGGCTCGGGTGGGCCGAGGGTCAGTGCCTCACCGGATTGCCGCAACACCAATCCCCCCTCGAATCCGCTGTTCCAGTTCAGGTCGAAGCCCAGGGTCTGGGCCACCTCCGTCTCGGTCAGGCTCAGGTCAAAATCGGGATCCAGTCCGTAATCTTCCAGTAATATCAGTGAGTAAAGCTCATCATACCGCCAGGTGACCATGATCTCGGTGACCCGGCCATCGCCATCACGAATCAACTCGAGACCGGCATCGATGAAGATATGGGGATGCGCCTGCGCAGGCTGGG
>CAYWTM010000132.1:0-8612 GCA_964460185.1 uncultured Roseicyclus sp.
TCTCCGACAACGAGGATCTCGCGCTGCTGTCCGGCGTCGATCCCGACCGGGTGGTGCGGGTCACCTGGATCATCGTCGCCGCGCTGGCGACGGTGGCGGGCGTGCTCTACGGCCTCGACAAGAGCTTCAAGCCCTTCACCTATTTCCAGCTGCTGTTGCCGATCTTCGCGGCGGCGATCGTGGGCGGGCTCGGCAACCCGCTCGGCGCCATCCTCGGCGGCTTCCTGATCGCCTTTTCCGAGGTTGGCGTGACCTACGCCTTCCGCAAGGTGGTGACCTACCTGGCCCCTGAGGGGATGGAACCCGAGGGGCTGCTGCAACTGCTGTCCACCGACTACAAGTTCGCGGTCAGCTTCGGCATCTTGCTGATCGTCTTGTTGTTCAAACCCACAGGCATCATGAAAGGGAAATCGGTATGACCCGCACGATCGACACCAAGGCGATCATGCTGTTCGCCCTTGTCGCCGTTCTTTTCATCGGCACCGGGTTCGTTCAGTCATGGAACACCGCGCTGACCATTTTCAACATGGGCCTGATTTCCGCGATCATGGCGCTGGGTGTGAACATGCAATGGGGCTACGCGGGCCTGTTTAACGTCGGCATCATGGGCTTTGTCGCCCTTGGTGGCCTGGCGGCCGTGCTGGTCTCCATGGACCCGGTGAATGAGGCATGGGCCGCAGGCGGTCTGCAGGTTCTGCTGGGCCTGGTCCTGGGGGCCGCCACCATCGTGGGCGCGATCCTGACCTATTCCAGAATGGCGCCGGGCCGGATGCGAACGCTGGCGATGCTGGTGATCTTGCTGGGCGGTTTCTTCATCTTTCGTGCGGTCTTTGACGTTGGCGTGGCCGCGGTCGAGGCCATTGACCCAGCCTCGACGGGCTATCTGGGCGGCCTGGGCCTGCCGGTGCTTGTGGCCTGGCCGGTGGGCGGGCTGCTGGCCGCGGGTGCCGCGTGGATCATCGGCAAGACGGCCCTTGGCCTGCGGTCCGATTACCTGGCCATCGCGACGCTTGGCATCGCCGAGATCATCATCGCGGTCCTGAAAAACGAAGACTGGCTGGCGCGCGGCGTCAAGAACGTCACCGGTGTGCCCCGACCCGTTCCCTACGAGGTCGATCTGCAAGCGTCCGAACGCTTCACGAATTTCGCGGCCTCCATCGGGGCGGATCCCGTCACCTTCTCGTCGATCACGGTCAAGCTCAGCTATGCCGGGCTTTTCATCGTGGTGCTGCTGGCCCTGATCTGGCTGTCCGAAAAGGCGTGGAATTCCCCCTGGGGCCGCATGATGCGCGCGATCCGCGACAACGAGGTCTCTGCCTCGGCCATGGGCAAGGACGTCAAGGCCCGCCACCTGCAGGTCTTCATCCTGGGCTCGGCCATCGTGGGCATGGCGGGCGCCATGATGACCACGCTCGACAGCCAGCTGACGCCGGGCACCTACCAGCCGCTGCGCTTCACCTTCCTTGTTTGGGTGATGGTGATCGTGGGCGGATCGGGCAACAACTGGGGCGCGGTCCTGGGGGGCTTCCTGGTCTGGTGGCTCTGGATCCAGGTGGAACCTATCGGCCTGCTGCTGATGCAGGGCATCACGGGTGGTATGCCCGAGGGGTCATGGCTGCGCGATCACCTGCTGGATGCGGCGGCGCATATGCGGCTGCTTACGATGGGAATGATCTTGCTGCTGGTGCTGAGGTTCAGCCCAAGGGGCCTGATCCCCGAACGGTAACGCGACACGGCCGGGGCGCCCTGACACCAGCGCCCCGGCCCGCCGATCCCGATCAGCGGCCTTCGAAGACGGCCGGGCGTTTTTCGACAAAGGCCATCACGCCTTCCTTGAAATCGCGCGTGTTGCCGCACTGACCCTGAAGCTGCCCTTCCAGCAACAGCTGTTCGTGCAGGCTGTTGCCAAAGCTCGCCTGCATGGCGTGCTTGACGCGCTTGAAGGCTTCGGTCGGTCCATTGGCCAGATGCGCCGCACGCGCGCGCCAGGTGTCCTCGAACGCGTCATCGGGCACGCATTCCCAGATCATGCCCCAGTCGCTGGCCTGCCGGGCACTGATCTTGTCGGCGAACAGGGCCGCGCCCATGGCCTTTTGCATCCCGATCTGGCGGGGCAGAACCCATGTGCCGCCCGCATCGGGTATGAGACCGATCCGGGTGAACGCCTGGATGAAACTGGCGCTTTCCGTCGCGATCACGATGTCGGCCGCCAGCGCAAGATTGGCCCCCGCCCCGGCTGCCGTTCCGTTCACGGCGGAAATCACGGGCACCGGGCACTCGACCACCGCCATCAGCATCGGAATATATTCATCACGCAACGTGCGTTCGAGGTTCAGGTTCGCGGCATTGGCCCGGTCGCCCAGATCCTGACCGGAACAAAACGCCCGCCCCTCGCCGGTCATCACCACCACGCGCGCCTCTTTTCCGGCCTCGCCGATGGCATGGGTGATCTCGGCCCGCATCTGGGTGTTGAGGGCATTCATGACATCGGGACGGCGCAGGGTGATGACGCTCAACCCGTCGTGATCATCCCGCGTGATGGTATCGTATTGCATGTTGCGTTCCCTTTTTCGTTGGGACGGAACATAGGCAAACCGTTCAGTTCAGAAAAGCCAAAACGCCGCGTCACTCACCCATGAGGTCTTTCAGGCGCGCCTGCTCTTCCGGGCTCAGCGCGGCCTCGGAGGGTGCCGGGCTGTCGGCGCGGCTGCGCACATAGACCAGCGCCAGCCCGCCGCCGAGCAACAGCAAAGCGAAAGGCGCGAGATACAGCACGATGTTGGACCCGGTCAGCGTCGGGCGCAGAAGGACATATTCGCCATACCGATCCACGATGAAGGCCACGGTCTGTTCATCGCTATCGCCCGCCACCAGGCGTTCGCGCACCAGCAACCGCAGATCCCGCGCCAGTTCGGCGTTGGATTCGTCGATGGATTCGTTGCGGCACACCAGGCAGCGCAGGCCGGCGGAAATCTCGCGCGCGCGCTCTTCCAGAACCGGGTCATCCAGCACCTCGTCGGGCTGCACGGCAATGGCTGGGCCCGCCATGATCAGGAACAGGGCGACGACAAGGCGCATCATTCCGCGGGCACCGCCTTGGGGGGCTCAACGGTCTTGGCCGCGCCGGCCGCCACCCTGTAGCGCCGATCCGTCAAGGACAGAACGCCACCAAGCGCCATGATGATCGCGCCCCCCCAGATCCAGTTGGCAAAGGGTTTTATCCAGGTGCGAACCGCCCATCCGCCGCCGACCTGGGGATCCCCAAGCGTGAGATACAGATCGCGGGTGATGCCGCTATCGATGCCGGCCTCGGTCGTGGGCATTCCGGCGACCGGGTAGATCCGGCGTTCGGGATGCACCAGCGCGATCTCGCGCCCGGTTTCGGCATCGCGCACAGCCAGATGGCCCATCGTCGAGATGTAGTTCGGCCCCTGCACGTTCTGTTCGACGCTCAACAGCTCGATCTCGTAGGCGCCGACGCGATACGGCACGCCTTCTTGCGCCACGCGGATATCCTCGACCTGGTAGCCGGTCAGCGCTGTCACGCCGAACATGGTCAGACCGACACCCGCATGGGCCACCGCCTTGCCCCAGTCCGCGCGTGGAAGCCGCCACAGACGGGCGATGCGGCCGCCGATCGCGCCCCGGCCCGTGCGGGTCCAGATATCGACGACAGCGCCCGCCACCAGCCAGACGGACAGCGCCACGCCGATGGGTGACAGCGCCGAGCGCCCGGTGAACATGGCCCAGGTCAAAAGCCCGACCGCCAGCGCCAGGATCATGGCCGGCACCAGCGCGCGCAGCGGCCGCCCGATACCGGCACGTTTCCACGGCATCATCGCGGCGATCGGCAGGGCCACCGCCACGCCGAACACGAAGGGCGTGAAGGCCATGTTGAAGAACGGCGGACCGACCGACAGGGTCCGGTCAAAGAACATCTCGGCGATCAGGGGCCAGATGGTGCCGATGAACACCACGAAGGTCGACACCGCCAGAAGCAGGTTGTTCAAAACCAGCCCGCTTTCGCGGCTGACCGTCGAAAACACGCCCTTGGCCTCCATCACGCCCGCCCTGAGCGCGAACAGCAGCAACGCGCCGCCCATGAAGACGCCCAGGATCATCAGGATGAAGATCCCGCGTTCGGGATCATTGGCGAAGGCATGGACCGATGTCAGAACGCCCGACCGCACGATGAAGGTGCCGATCAACGAGAAACCGAAGGCCAGGATCGCCAAAAGGATGGTCCAGCTTTTCAGCGCCTCGCGCTTTTCCACAACGATCGCCGAATGCAACAGGGCCGCCGCGATCAGCCACGGCATGAGGCTTGCGTTCTCGACCGGATCCCAGAACCAGAATCCGCCCCAGCCAAGCTCGTAATAGGCCCACCACGACCCGAGCCCGATACCGATGGTCAAAAAAACCCAGGCCGCCAGCGTCCAGGGCCGCACCCACCGCCCCCAGGCCGCATCCACGCGCCCTTCGATCAGGGCCGCGACCGCGAAGGAAAACGACATCGAAAGCCCGACATAGCCCAGGTAGAGAAACGGCGGATGAAAGGCGAGACCCGGATCTTGCAGAAGCGGGTTGAGATCCTGACCGTCAAAGGGCGGAAAATCGAGCCGCAGGAACGGGTTGGACGTGAACAGGATGAATGCGAAGAAGGCCACCGAAACGGAGGATTGCACCGCCAGCACCCGCGCCTTGAGCGTGGGCGGCAGGTTGCCGCCGAACCATGCCGCCATGGCGCCAAACAGGGTCAGGATCAGCACCCACAACAGCAACGAACCTTCGTGATTGCCCCACACACCCGAGATCTTATACAACATCGGCTTGAGCGTGTGGGAATTGCCCACCACCAGGCTGAGCGAGAAATCAGAGGTCACGAAGGCATAGGTCAGGGCCGCGAAACTGAAGCCGGTCAGCAGGAATTGCGTGGTGGCCGCGGGATCCGCGACCGCCATCCAGGCGGCATTGCCGCGATAGGCCCCGATCATGGGGACGACCATCTGAAATATCGCCACCATGAAGGCGAGGATCAGGGCGAAATGTCCGAGTTCTACGATCATGGTCCCCAGATTAGGTGCGTCCGCTCAAAAGGCCAATAGCTTGTGGTGTCATATCACATTGGATTGTTCTGCGGCGCGGCGCCACATGTCGGATTGCGCGGCCTCCGACACCGCCCGGCGCGATTTTTTGGGGCAAAAAATCGGGTCCGCGCGGCCGGCGTCGCGCGCCGTTTCGGCCGCAGGCGCATGGCGCACGGGCGGGACGCCTCCGGCGGCCATATTTCCGGGATAAAGATGGGGGGCGTTGCGCCCTAGCGCCCCCGGAACAAGCCCCCGAGGATCCCGCGCACGACCGCGCGGCCGCTCTGGGTGCCCAGTTGCCGCGCGAAGCTTTTGGCGAAAGCGGTTCCGACGCTGTCGGAGCGCGACGACCGGCTGCCCGACGCGGTGGTGCGGCGCGACGCGGCACTGGTCGATGAGGAGCGGCTGACCGCGGTGCCGGAATAGCGGCGGGCCGCACGGAATTCGCGTTCGGCCGGCGCTTCGGCGCGCTGTTCTTCAAGCTCGGCCTGTTCGGCGTCGCGCGCGGCGGCAGCGGCGCGGGCCTGCAGGATTTCAAACGCGCTTTCGCGGTCGATCCGGCTTTCGTATTTGCCCGCGACCGGCGACATGCCCATCAGGGCCGCGCGGGTGGCATCCTCGATCGGCCCCAGGCGCGAGGATGGCGGACGGATCAGCGTGCGTTGCGCCACGCCCGGCACACCCTTGCGTTCCAGCATCGAGGTCACGGCCTCGCCCACGCCGACCTCGCGGATCGCGTCCTCGATGTCGAAGTCGGGGTTTTCGCGGTAATTCTGCGCGGCGCGGCGCAGATCCTGCTGATCCTTGGCGGTGAAGGCACGCAGCGCGTGCTGCACCCGGTTGCCAAGCTGGCCCAGGATGTCCTCGGGCACATCGGCGGGGTTTTGCGTCACGAAATAGACCCCCACACCCTTGGACCGGATCAGGCGGGCCACCTGTTCGACCTTGTCGACCAGCGCCTTGGGCGCATCGTCGAACAGAAGATGGGCCTCGTCGAAGAAGAACACCAGCTTGGGCTGATCGGGGTCGCCGACCTCTGGCAGGGTCTCGAACAGTTCCGACAGCAGCCACAGCAGGAAGGTGGCGTAGAGCCGGGGCGATTGCATCAGCTGATCGGCCGCCAGGATGTTGATGCGGCCCAGGCCCTGCGCGTCGGTGAGAAACAGGTCGTCCAGCGCCAGCGCGGGTTCGCCGAACAGCTGGTCCCCACCCTGCCCCTCCAGCACCAGGAGCCGGCGCTGGATCGCGCCGATCGACGCGGTCGAGACATTGCCATAGCGCAGCGAGAGATCCTTGCGGGCCTCGCCCACGAACACCAGCAGCGATTGCAGGTCCTTCAGGTCGAGCAGCGCCATTTCCTCTTCGTCGGCGACCCGGAAGGCGATGTTGAGCACCCCTTCCTGCGCCTCGGTCAGTTCCAGCAGACGCGCCAGCAACAGCGGCCCCATCTCGGCGACCGTGGTGCGCACGGGATGTCCCTTTTGCCCGTAGAGATCCCAGAACGTGACCGGAAACGCCCGATAGGCATAGTCCGGGAACCCGATCGTGGCCGCGCGTTCGGTGAATGCCCCGTGCAGTTTGAAATCGGCACTGCCCGCCTGGGCAAGGCCCGACAGGTCGCCCTTGACGTCCGACAAGATCACCGGCACGCCGCGCGACGAAAAGCTTTCGGCCAGGATCTGCAAGGTCACCGTCTTGCCGGTGCCCGTCGCCCCGGCGATCAACCCGTGACGGTTGGCGTATTTGAGCAGCAACTGTTGCGCCACGCCGTAGTCGATGCCACCACCGCCGATAAAGACGCCTTCATCCATGTGCCTGCCCCCGGACCCAGATTATTCCCGTGCTTCAAAATACATTGTTAACCCCTTTGCGCCAGTGTGATCCTGCGTGGGTTCATTCCCTTGGCCGGCGCAGACTTCCTCCCTGTCAACTGGCCGCATCCCTGACCGGATGCGGTTTTTTTCGGAGCCGTTTCAAAATTTTCACATGAGATTAATTGGCCTGTTGACGACTGCGACCGTGTGTCATAGCGTCCCGTCAGAACGTCGGCCAGTCCGGCAGGGAGATAAAAAAATGCAAAGGGTCCGAGCTTCGGGCCCTTTAGCTTTTTTGGGGCCGCCTTTAGCTTTTTGGGCTCCGGTATCCGCCAAACCTGGCCATCAGCGACCCACGGCCGATCGCGCGGGGCGGTCGGTTTTTGCCCCTGACAGCGCCTTGCGAACATGGTAGCGAACGCGAACTATGCCGAGTGACGTAAAGGATCTTTCCCGCATGACTGTTCAGACTTCCTTCAAGGCCAGCCTGATCGCGGCCGTTCTGGCCCTGCCGACACTGGCCGGAGCCCAGACCGAAACCACGGCCGAAGAGGTGCTGCCCCTGGGCCAGCCCGTTGAGGAAATTGGCGCCACCTATGTCGCGGAAACCCACGGCGATTGGGAAATACGCTGCATCCGCCAGGAAGAAGGCGCGCCCGAACCGTGCCAGATGTATCAATTGATGGTGGATGAAAACGGCAGTCCCGTGGCCGAATTCAACATTTTCGATCTTCCCGACGAGGGACAGGTGGTTGCGGGGGCGACGATCGTCACGCCGCTCGATACGCTCTTGCCGCCGGGGATCCGGATGCGTGTGGATGACGGGCAGTGGTCCGAATATCCGTTCGCGTTCTGCCAGCGGATCGGGTGCTTTTCCCGGCTCGGTTTGACCTCGGCCAATCTCGATGCGTTCCGCGCCGGCGGTGAGGCCAACGTCGCCATCGTTCCCCTGCCCGCCCCCGACCAGATCGTGCAACTGTCCGCGTCGCTGTCGGGCTTCACCGCCGGTTTCGCGGCGCTTGAAGCGCGCAATGAAGTTGCGCGTGGTCTGTTCGAGGCCTTGCAGGGCACGGAAGCCGCGCCCGCGGACTGAGAAACCGACATCGAGACGATTTTCCATCGGCCCGCCATCGTGCGGGCCGACATCGTTTCGGGGGTCCGGTTACGCGGGTCTACGACAATTCCGCAGCCGTTCAGCGTGCGCGGCGCAGGGCGATGACCGCATTCAGCCCCCCGAACGCAAAGGCGTTCGACAGGCAGGCGTCGACCTTGGCTTCGCGGGCCTCGTTGGGAACCACATCCAGCGCGCATTCGGGGTCGGGTTCCTCGTAGCCGATGGTGGGCGCGATGATCCCATCCTTGAGCGCCATGATACATGCCAGAAGCTCGACCGCGCCGGTTCCGCCGATCAGGTGGCCGTGCATGGATTTGGTGGAGGATATCATCAGGGCATCGGCGTGATGGCCGAACACATCCGCCACGGCCGCGCATTCGACCTTGTCGTTGGCCGCCGTCCCGGTACCGTGGGCGTTGATATAGCAGACATCCGACGCGTTCATCGCCGCATCCTTGAGGGTCGCGGCAATGGTGCGCGCCGCGCCCTGCTTGGATGGCATCACGATATCGGCCGCGTCCGAGGTCATCGCAAAGCCCACGACCTCGGCCAGGATCTCCGCGCCGCGCGCGCGCGCGTGCTCGTATTCCTCGAAGA
>CAYWTM010000133.1:0-8162 GCA_964460185.1 uncultured Roseicyclus sp.
GCCCCGCGAACAAGCGACGGTTGCCCTCGACAGGGTCCTCGTCAACGCCATCGGCAAGCACCGGGTCTGCCAGGTGGTCCTCGGGATCGTCCTTTGGCGGCGTTGTGGTCTGATCGGTCATCTCTGAAGTCCCCCGATGGTCGTACCGCTTCAGCGGCATCATCCCGTCGCATATCATGTTTTCATGTGATCGCGCCCGTTTTACCGGGCGCGATCGGTCTTGTTGCGGTCCGGATGGCCTGCGCAGGGCGGGCCATTCGGGACGCGATTACATGTCGCCGTGGATCATGTCGGCAGGGATGGTCGCGCCTGCATTTTCCGTGAACCACTGAGCCGCACCGGGGTGCCACATCAGAACACCGTTCTTGTCCCAGTTCTCGGGCAGGGTGCTGGCGGCTGCGCGGTGGATGTTCACCATGCGCTCGTTGTCGGACATCACGGTGTCGACGACGGCATAGACGAACGATGCCGGCAGGTCGCAATTGGCGATGGCGAAGTTCCACATGGAGACCGAACGCGCGTCCGATTCCAGGGTGGTGTAGGTGTCGGCCGCGATGCTGAATGCCGAAACCGGGAACTCTGCCATGATCGCGGCCTGTTCTTCTTCGGTGAACTCGATGATGTTCACGTCGGTCTGAACTTCAAGCTGCGACACGGCGGGAACCGGGACGCCTGCGGCGAACGCGATCACGTCCAGCAGACCGTCCTGCAACTGGCTGCCCAGATCGGACCAGCCGCCGTTGCGACGGTCGAACTCGACACCAAGCGTTTCCATCATGCGCGGAAAGTAGGTGTCGGAGGTGGATCCTGCGGGGCCGAAACCGATGCGCGCACCGGCGGGGATCTCGGCGACCGAAGTAATGCCCGAGGACGACAGCGCGGTCACGGAGAACGGCGTCTGGTACATCGGGAACATCGCGCAGGCGCCGGTCATCTGCAGGCCGGGGGCGATCGGGTTGGTGCCTTGCAGCGATTCAGCTGCCGGGCCCATGGTGGTCATGCCGAACTGGGCTTCGCCGGTGTGCACCAGCGCCATGTTCTGCATAGGGCCGCCGGTGACTTCGGCGCCGCCGGACAGGCCAAGCTCTTCCGCGACCAGGTTGGCCCAACCGGAGCCATAGGCGAAGAAGGTGCCGCCCTGCGACGCGGTGCCGACGGTGAAGCTTTCGGGCCAGTCGGTCCGGTCAGCATGCGCATCGGCGAACACGGCGGTTGCGGTCAGGGCGGTGGTAGCCGCGAGAGCGGCGATTTTCGTGAAGTACATATGTTCTCTCCCTAGTGAACAAAGCGCCCGGATCGACGCCGGACAGCTTGGCGGGGGTTTGGCCGCCAAGCTGTCCGGCATGCAAGGAATGCATGGCCGGTTTGCGCTAACGTCACATAGTTTTTAAGCCGGATGTGTAGGGACCCACCCAAAACGGGCCCAGGCGTGTTCCGAAACCGACCCATTTCCCGGTTCGCATCAATCCTCGCGGAAGGTGCCACGGCTCAGTCCGTGCTTTTGCATCTTTTCATACAGCGCCTTCCGGCTGAGTCCGAGCGCTTCGTACGTCGCTTTCAACGACCCGCCATGGGCAGTCAGACTGGCCGCGATGAGGGATCTTTCATGCTCTGCCATGCGGGCCGCCAGTGTTCCCTCCGCAATCGGCGCGGCGGTTGCCCCGAGGCCTGCATCAAGGCCCAGCGCCATGCGTTCGGCCGCATTGCGCAATTCCCGTACATTGCCAGGCCAGTCCCGTGAACCCAGTGCCGCCAGGACCGAACCGGGCACCTCGGGTGCGGCCCGTCCCGCGCGGCCCGCAGCCTCGGACAACAGCGTCAGGAACAGGTTCGGGATATCTTCGCGCCGCTCGGCCAGGGTGGGCAGCTTCAGCGTCACCACGTTCAACCGGTACAGCAGATCGGCGCGGAACGTTCCTTCGGCTGCAGCCCGTTCGAGATCGCGCTTGGAGGCGGCGACGAAACGCAGGTCCAGCGCGATCGGGTCGTTGGACCCAAGCCGCGTGATCACGCGGCGTTCGATGGCATGCAAAAGCTTGGCCTGCAAGGCCAGCGGAAGGCTGTCGATTTCATCGAGAAACATCGTGCCGCCACGGGCATGTTCGAATTTTCCGTAACGGGCGCGGGTGGCGCCGGCAAAGGCGCCTGCCTCGTGACCGAACAACTCGCTTTCGATCAGATCGGCGGGCAGGGCGGCGCAATTCACGGTGGTGAAGGTCCTGAGCGCCCTTGCGCTTGCCTCGTGAAGGGCGCGGGCCGCGATTTCCTTTCCGGTGCCGGTCGAGCCCTCGATCAGCACGTCGGCATCGGTGGCCGCAACGGCGCGCAATTGCGCCCTGAGCCGGGTCATGACCGCAGAGCGCCCGGTCAGCCGCGCTCCGACCGGATCCCGGCCGGGGGCGGTGGTTTCCGCCCTGAGGCGGCGGTTTTCCAGCGTCAGCCGCCGTTTGTCGAGCGCGCGGCCCACGGCCTCGACCAGGCGCGCGGGGGCATAGGGTTTCTCGAGGAAATCATAGGCCCCGTCGCGCATGGACTGCACCGCGAGGTCGACATCCCCATGCCCGGTGATCAAGATGACCGGCAGTTCCGCGTCGATCTTGAGCACTTCGGCCATCAGCGTCAGGCCGTCCATGCCGGGCATCCGGATGTCGGTGACCACGATACCGGGGAAATCCCGTTCGATGCGTGCCAATGCCTGAGCGGCCGTTGCGCAGTCCTGCACGTTCAGATCGGCCAGCATCAATGCCTGTGAGGCGGCCAGTCGCAGGTGTTCCTCGTCATCGACGAACAAGATGGGTGCGCTGGATGGTTCTGTCATTCCGCAGCCATGTCCGTGGGAGGATCGGTAAGATCCAGTTCGACCGTAAAGGCCGCGCCGCCGTCGGGTATGTTTGCCGCGGACATGCGCCCGTTGAAGTCGCGCACGATGTTGTAGGAAATCGACAACCCCAGGCCCAGGCCCTGACCGGGATCCTTGGTGGTGAAGAACGGATCGAAGGCTTGCGTCAGGGCGTCTTCGCTGAGCCCCGGGCCTTTGTCTTGCACTTCCAGCGTACAGCGGTCGGCATCGACGCGCAGCGAGATCCGGATTTCGGGTCGATCACGATGGACCATCGCGTCGAGGGCATTGCTGATCAGGTTGACGATCACCTGCTGCAGGCGCACGCGGCCGCCATTGACCCAGATCTCGGCCGCAGGGGGGGCGTAGCGCAACACGGCCCCCGCCTTGTCCAGCCGTGGCCTCATCAGGTCCAGCGCGTCGGTGACCACGGCCAGCATCGGCACCGGGCCGGTTCGGTCCTGTGGGCGGCGGGCGAAATTGCGCAGATGTTTCGAGATCGACGCCATGCGGTCGGCCATTCCCGAGATCCGGGTGATGTTCTCGCGCGCTTCGGCCTGTCTTCCCCGGTCCAGAAAGGTCCCGGCGTTTTCGGCATAGGCTTTCACCGCTGCCAGCGGTTGATTGAATTCATGCGACAGCGCCGCCGACATCTGGCCCAGGGCTGCCAGTTTTCCGGCCTGCACCAGTTCGGCTTGTGTCTGGCGCAACCGCGCCTCGGCGCTGCGGCGTTCCTCGATCTCCTGGCGCAACTGCCCGTTGGCGCTGTCCAGATCCGCTGTCCTCTCGGCCACGCGGGCCTCCAGCCGGGCCTGTTCGGTGCGTTGCGCCTCCAGCCGTTCGATCAGCTGCACGCGCCGTTGCCACACCACGGCACCGGCAAGCACCAGGAACAGCAGCGACAGGGCGACGATCGCCAGCACCGTCAGCGCTTGCACCCGTGCGGGTGCCGTGGGGGCCAGGATCGACACACGCCAGCCCGCCGCGGCGATAAGGCTGGTCTGCATCACGAAAGAGCTGCCGTCGATCCGGACGATTTCGAACCGGTCGCCCAAGGGTTCGCGAGAGATCGGCAAAGGTTGCAGCGCCGACGCCGGGTATTGCTGCGATTCCAGGATCTGCGCCCGCGCGCGATCGCTCAACGGGCCTAGGCTGCGGAAATGCCAATCCCTGCGGTCCGACATGAAGATCACGTTCGAACTGTCGGTCACGATGATCGTTGACCCGCTTTCGGCCCAGGTCGCCTCGAATTCGTCCAGGGTGATCTTGACGGCGACCGCGCCGGTGATCTCGGTGCCATCCAGAACGGGGGCGGCGAAGAAATAGCCGCGCTGGCCCGAGGTCGTGCCCAGGGCGTGGAACCGTCCCAGTCCGCCCGCGATTGCATCTTCGAAATAGGGGCGGAAGGCAAAGTTGCGGCCCACGAAGGACCGGTCGGTGCGATACGACGATGCCGCAAGGGTCAGCCCGTTCGCGTCCATCAGGTAGATATCCGACACGTCCAGGCCAAGGGCGGATTGGCGCAACTGTTCGTTCACGAACGGCACGAGGCCCGCATTCTCGGGGTCGCGCAAGAGCTGTGCAAGGATCGGGCGTTCGGCCAGCAGCGCGGGCAAGGTCTCGGTTCGGTTCAGGGCGCCGCGCAGGACCTGCGTGGCCAGGTCCAGCGTTGCGCTTTCGCGCACGCCGATCTGTTCCAGAAAGAAACGTTCAAGCCGGGGCAGGGCGGCGATCGACATCGCGACCAGAACCGCCAGGATCCCGAAAAGGACCAAGACCCCGCGCCGCTGCGGACCGGTGGCGGTGGTTTGCACAAGTGGCGGTGGCGGCATCTGCGGCATGAGGGCCTTCTTCGGTGGCATCGGGGGGTAAGTATGCGCGCCCGCGGTCGCACTGACCAGAGGGCGTTATCCCATCGCGCCATGTCTTGAAATGCGGGAAATTCCCCGCGCGGATCACGTGCATTTTTCTGGCCAGTTCCCGTCGCCATTGGCTAGGCTGTGACGTGACGGGGGCCGGGCCGCAGTCGCGCGGAAGAAACGCCCCCAGGTTCGGAGGAAGGAATGTCATGGGTTTGAAGTTCTGCACACAGGCCGCGGTTGCGGCGCTCTTGGTCACGGCGCTGCCCGCCGCGGCCCAGACCGTGTCTTGCGGCGGCATCGGGGATGGCGCGCCCTGGATCGGCGGCACGCCCGAGGCCTCGGATGTCAGTGCTTCGGGGGCGGCCCTGCTGTTGCCGGGCATGTCGGTGCCGCCCGGCGGCCGGGCAGTCGGCCTGTTTTCCCTCGGCACCCCGACCGAGGTCCGGGTCGAAGCGGCGCCGTCAGGTGCGGGTGACACGGTGCTGGAACTCTACGACGCGACGGGCGGTCTTTTGGTGACCGATGATGACAGCGGCGGTGCGCTCGCGTCGCGGGCGGAACTGAGCCTTCAGCCGGGCAGCTACTGTCTTGCCGCACGCGGCTTTGGCGGGGTTCCGGTCACGGCGGATCTGCAAGTCAGCCGTATCGATCAACCGGCGCTGACCGCGGGTCTGGCGGGGGGCTTTGACGGAACCGAAACGATAGCGCCTTTTGTCGGCATCGACGCGTGCAGCGCGTCCACCCCTGCCACCATGCTGGGGTCGGGGCCGCTTGACGGGATGCTGACGCAGGGGGGCGTGTCGGCCACGAACACCATTTCCGGCGTGCCGTATTACCGCTTTTCACTGGCCAGCCCCCAGCAGGTCACGATCCGGGCCGAAAACCCTTCGGCCGATCCCTACATCTATGTCTTCGATGGCGCGGGCGGACTTCTGGCGGAAAATGACGACTACGAAAGCCTGAACAGCCGGATTGATTTCAACACGCCCCTTCAGGCCGGGGAATACTGCATCGGGATGCGGGCGCTGTCGGATCCGGACGTGCCGGTCACGGTTTCCGTCGCGGGCTTTGATGCCCGCGCGGCCGCTGTCGAACAATATGCCTCGGGTGATGTGGCCCCGCCGATGGATGGCAGCTATCCGGTCAGTGATATCGGCGTTCTTCCATCGCGGTCGGTGCGCGATACGACCGTGATCGGAGGCCAGGCGGTCTGGTATTCGATGGAGATCGATGATTTCGGGATGCTCCTGATCACCGCCGATGAGGTGGTCGACAGCGATCCGCTGATCACCTTTTTCAATGCGGCGGGCGAAATGGTCGGGATGAACGATGATTCCAACGGCACGTTGAACAGCCAGCTTGCCGTGCGGGTCGAGCCGGGGCGCTACATGCTTGGCGTGTCGCAGTATTCGACCAACTATCGCGGCATCATCCGTATCGGGATGCAGCGTTTCGTGCCCGCACCCTGATCAAGGACGGTTCTGTAAAAGCAAAGGGCCGCGCGGTTGCATGCCGCGCGGCCCTTTTTTGGTTCTCGATCCGTCTCAGGCGGCTTCCAGCGCCGCGATGATGCCCGAAAAATCCGCAGCCTTCAGCGAGGCGCCGCCCACCAGTGCGCCATCCACATTCGATACGGCAAAGATCTCGGCGGCGTTGGACGGTTTCACCGATCCTCCATAGAGCAGACGGATGCTCCGGCCGGTCCCGGCTCCGAACCGCGCCTCGAGATCCGCGCGCAGGGCGTCGTGCACTTCGGCGATCTGGTCCAGCGTCGGCACCCGTCCCGTGCCGATGGCCCAGACGGGTTCGTAGGCAACCACGACCGTTTTTTCGGTCGCGGTGTCGGGCAGGGATGAGGCCAACTGTGCGCTGACCACCTCAAGGGTCACATCGGCATCGCGTTCAGCCTCGGTTTCGCCAAGGCAAACGATGGCCGTCAGCCCGGCCGCGATCGCTGCCTTGGCCTGGGCGCAGACATCTTCGCTGGTTTCGCCATGATCCGCGCGCCGTTCCGAATGACCCACGATCACGTAGCGTGCGCCGGCATCGGCCAGGAACCCGGCCGCGATATCGCCGGTATGCGCGCCGGTGGCCTCGGCATGGCAGGTCTGCCCGCCGACGGCGATGGGCCCGGCCAGGGCCGCCATGCGGTGGATCAAGGTGGCGGGCGGACACAGCACGACGTCAACGCCCGGCGCGGGATGCGCGGCCTTGAGGGCCTCGACCTCGGCCAGCATCGCGGCGGTCCCGTGCATCTTCCAGTTTCCAGCGGCAAGTTTGCGGCGCATTCCCGTCTCCCTGTTAGGTGATGTCCCGGCATGGCAAGGACGGGCTACATGGTCAAGGTGGTCCGCCGACGCGGGCCCGGTCGCCTATAGATGCGCCAGGGCGCGGCGGGCCCAGTCGCACGCCATGTCGGGATCATCCAGCGCGGCGTCCGGGATCGTCCAGTAGGGCATCGCCACGGGGGCCTTGCCGGCGCGCTGGTAAGTCCACCGGGTGCAGCCCGCATCCTCGAGCGTGGCGATGAAATCGCCTGCGCCTTTCAGCATCAGCTGCCCGTCCGACATCAAGAGTGCAAAGATCGTGCCGTGGTGATACAGGCACAGCCCGCCCATCATCTTGCGCGTGGACATGTCACCCAGATCGGAAAACAGGTCGCGGACGGTCTCGATCTGTTCGGCCGATACGCTCACTGCTGCGTGGCGCGTTCGGCCTCAAGCTCGGCAACATCCTTGAACTTGATCGATTCGCCGCATCCGCAGGCATCGGCGACGTTGGGGTTGCGGAACTTGAACCCCGCCTCCAGCAGCGAAACCTCATAGTCGATTTCCGTGCCGAACAAGAACATCTGTGCCATGGGGGCGATCATGACCCGCGCGCCGTCTTGTTCAACCAGTTCGTCATGGGGATCGATCTCGGACACGTAGTTCATGGTATATTCCATGCCCGCACAGCCGCCTTTCTTGACGCCAATGCGCAACCCCTCGCTGCCGTCCTGCGCCATCAGCTTGGCGATCTGGCGCGCGGCGGCGGGTGTGATGGAAACGGCCTGTTTGCCGGGAATGCCGAACATGGGATGATCCTGTCGTGGGTCTACGTCATCAATGTAAGCCTCAAAGCCCGCCGGCTCAAGGGATGCGTCTCAGGCAAGATATGGCAGCAGGTACCACAGGGGCAGCGCGCTGGCCGCAGCCCAAGCGAGGCTGACCGCCGTCCCCTGCACGAGACGGGCGCGTGCCGCCGGCGTTCGCACGCGCCATGACGCGATGGCATAGGCCAGCTTGGCCAGCAGCACGCCCGCGATCAGTCCGGGCAGGCCCACGGCAACGCAGGCGCACAGGGCCACCCGCTCGGCCCAGCCGATGCGGACCCCGGTTTCGGACTGTGATCGGAAGAGCCCACGCCTGAACTCCAGTCACTCCGGAGAATCTCGTATGCCGCCTTCTGCTTGAAAAAAA
>CAYWTM010000134.1:0-8125 GCA_964460185.1 uncultured Roseicyclus sp.
CACTGGCGCTGGAAAAGTGATGGCGGCCATGCCGGAACAAGGGGACCGCGATATCGAGATACCGCTGGACTTCGACAGCAGCGCCCCGACGGGGTGGGTTCCTGATTTCCATCGGGACGTGGTCTTGGTGCCCTGGGGCGAAAACCCGCCGCGCGGGGCCAAACGCGCCGCAGGCCTGTTCGATCGCCATGACGCCTTCATGCCCGAGGGGCATTGCTGGCGATACAGCGGCGGACCGATCACCGTGCCGCCGATTCCACCCAGCGACGCGTTCGACCAGATCGAGAGGCTTGAGGGGAAATGGATGTTCGGGGGCCTTTTCTACGGGCATTTCGGGCATTTCCTTGTGGAAAGCAGCACACGGCTTTGGGCGCTGGATGCGTTGGATGGCCTAAGGGGTATCGTGTTCTACCCCAAGCAGCAGTTGCACCACGAGCGGCGGCAATATCGTCATATGTTGCCGACGCTCCATGCTCTCGGACTCAAGCATCTGCAGATCCGCGTCCCTCAAAAGCCGGTCATCATCGACGAACTGGCCACGCCTCCGCCCGGGTTCGGCATGGGAGAGATGATGGAAGGCCGCCCGGAATACCGCAAGTGGATGCGCGAGAACCTGGGCCGTGACATCGCGCCGGATGGCCCGGCGGACATTTACGTTTCGCGCGCGCGCCTGCCGTCCAAACGCGGATCGGTGATGTTCGAGGACCGCATCGAAGCGCTGATGGAAAAGGCCGGTTACACGATCTTTCACCCTCAGGACGAAACCGTCGAAACGCAGCTGGCCACGTGGAAGGCCGCCCGCCGGATCGTGGCGCTTGACGGCTCGGCGCTGCATCTGGCGGCGATGGTCGTCTCGCCCGAGGCACGTGTTGCGATATTGAACCGGGGTCCGTCCAACAACATCGAGGACTACATCCGCCAGTTCCGCATGTTCGCCGACATCGACCCGGTGCGGATCGAGGCGGTGACCGGGTTTTTCCACCCCCGCGACAAACGGGTGGTCAAACGCGAAACCCAGGCCATCCTCGACTTCAAGACAATCGGCAAGACCCTGGCAGACACCGGGTTCATCCCGAGCGCCGCGGGCTGGACCGCGCCGTCCAATGCACAAATGATCGCGGCCGTGGCCTCCGCCGAGCAGCAGATGGGCGTGCCATTGCAGCGCCACGAGGTTTAGGGAGAGCCCGATGGCCAAGGAATTCGCCTGCGCCCTGACCCATGTGCGCCACGAATCCTTTTTCCTCGAGAAATGGATCCGGCACTATGGCGCCATCGTCGGGCACGATAACCTGTATGTCGTGATCGACGGCGATGATTGGGAACCCGATGTCGATCTGACCGGGGTCCACACCGAGATCTTGCTCGATGCCCCTCGGCGGCGCATCAAGAACGACCGCTTCATGGCCAAGGCGATGTCCCAGCACGCCAACAAGCTGCGCAAACGCTACCAATATGTCATCCGGGGCGATTGCGACGAATATGTCGTGATCGACCCGGAGGCGGGCCTGGACTGGCCCACCGCACTGGAGGAACTGGGTGAGGTCGGGTATGTCTTCGCACTGGGGATCGACGTGGTGCAGGACCGGTCCGAACGGGTGCCGGTCGACCGGACTGCGCCGTTGTTGGGACAGCGTCAGTTCGGATACGTGGCCGACAGATACACCAAACCCTTTGTCATTTCCCGCTGGAACAACTGGGCCGGTGGGGCGCATCGTCTGCTCAACCGGCCGGTGCGCATGAGCGATCATTTCGTGTTGTTTCACATGGCGTTGGCCGACCAGACCATCGCACAGGACCGGTTCGAGGCGCGCGGCAGCGCCACCGCGCAACACCGGAGCTTTGTCGGACACCAGACCGACCGCCTGAACGTCATCGCGGGCGGGGATCTGGGCGCGTGCATGGATTTCGTCGAAGCCCGCGCCATCGCGTTTGCGCAATTCCCCTATGAACCGGATGGGGAACCGGCCAAACGCCCGCGCGCCTCAAATGATCCGCGCGCGGGCGAACAGGGGCTGCCGGTGCGCATCCCCGAGCGTTTTGCCGGGCTGGTCTGAGCCATGACCGCCACGCCCGTTCCACTGACCATCGTCACCATCGCACGCGAACCCCTGCCCGTGCTGGACCGGTTCCTGCGTTGGCATCTCGGACAGGGGGCCGCGCGGATCATCGTGTTCCTCGATGACCCCGATGATCCTGCGAGCGCGGCGTTTGCGGGCGATCCGCGCATCGACATCCGGCCCTGCACCGATGCGTTCTGGGCGTCGATCGGCCTCTCGCCCGATGCCCGGTTCACCCGCCGACAACGGGCGGTGATGAACCGTGCCTACGCCGAGGTTGCCGAAGGGTGGATCTTGGTCCTGGACGCGGACGAGTTGATGTGGGTGCAGGACCGCCCCCTGCCCGCCGCGCTGGCGGAGGTGCCCGAAAACACCACGACCATCCGCGTTCTCAGCGCCGAGCAGGTGACATTGGCCGATGGACGGGAGGCCTTTCGCAGGCCCGTTTCAAGGGCGGAGGTCAACGAGATCTACGGTGCGGATGCCGCCTTGTTCCGGCCGCGCCACGGGCTTGTGGGCCACCCCGAAGGCAAATCCATCCACCGCGCCGGCCAGGCCGACATCCGGCTGAAACTGCACTGGGCCGTGGATCACGCCGGCACCGCCATCGAAGGCCCGGTCTGGGGCGCGGACGAGCGTGCCTACCTGATCCATTACGTGGCCCCCGGCTATGACCGCTGGCGGGCCAAGATGGACTGGCGCGCGGGCGCGCACGGGTTTGCCGGCCCCCTGAAGGACCGCATTGCGGCCATCGCCGCGCAAGAGGCGCCCGAGGCCGGGTACCGCGCGCTCTATGATCGCCTGCACAGCCTGACCGAGGCCGAGGAAACGGCGCTGGACGCCGCCGGCGGCCTTTTGCGTGACCACCCCCCGATCCCGGCCCCGATCGGGGCTGCGTGATCCGATGGGCGGCTTCAGCATCCTGACCCTGATGAAGGATGAAGGCCCGCGCATCCTGGAATGGCTGGCCTATCACCACCTGATCGGATTCGACCGGATCTGGATCTACAGCAACGACTGCCGGGACGGGTCCGATGCGGTTCTGGACCGTCTGGCCGAGATGGGCCTGTGCCGGCACCTGCCCAATGACGTGCCACCCGGCAAGAAGCCGCAGCCCCACGCCCTGACCCTTGGCCAGCGCAACGCCGCGCTTCTGGCGACCGACTGGCTGATCGTGATGGATGCCGATGAATTCGTGCATGTGAAAACCGGCGAGGGTCGCATCAGCGATCTGATCGCGGCCTGTCCCGAGGATACGGGCGGCGTGGCGATCAACTGGCGCATGATGGGATCAAATGGCCTGGTGGACTGGTCCGACGACCCTGTCCTGGGCCAGTTCCGCCGGGGTGCGCCCGACGGGTTTCGCAAGGGATGGGGCGTCAAGACGCTGTTCCGCCCCTATGCGGATGTGAAACTCGGCATCCACCGCCCCACGATCAAGGGCGCGCGCCGCGATGGCGAGCGCATGGCGCGCCTCAAATCGCTTGGCTGGGTGAACGGATCGGGCGTCCCCCTTCCGCCGAGCTTCATGGCCGATGGCTGGCGCGGGTCGGCGGCCACGCTGGGCCGCGACCTGGCCGAGATCGCCCATTTCGCGGTGCAAAGCCGCGAGGCGTATATGCTTCGCGGCGACCGGGGCAACGTGAACCTCAAGCCAGACAAATACGACGCCACCTATTTCGCCGTGTTCGACCGCAACGAGGTCGATCTGCCGGGGCTGTCGCGCTGGTCCGCGCGGGTGGCGGCCCAGGTGGCGGACTGGCTGACGGATCGCGACCTTGCGCGCCGTCATGATGCGACGCGCCGCTGGCACCGCGCGCGGCTGGAGACCCTGCGCGCAAGCCCGCACTGGGCGCAGGCCATGGCAGCGCTCGGCCGGGCGGCCGAGGTGCCCTATGACGCGCTGGATGACCTGCTGTTCACCCAACCTCTTGCCCCGGCGGGAAAGAAGATGGTGGCCGACATGCAGGCCAGGGGCGTACCCGACCCGGCCATCGCCAAGGCCGTGGCACAATCGGTCAGCCGGCTGGAACAGGCCCGTGACGCCCGCGAGGCCGAGGAATTGCGCCAGATGGGCATCACGCCGCCTGCGGGCGTCTAGTTGGTCTTGTTCGGGGGCAGGATCGGAAGCGGTGCGATCGGCACGCCATCCTCGATCAGGGCGCGGGCCTCGTCCGGGTTCGCCTCCCCGTGGATCGGGCGCTGCTCTGCGTCGCCCAGATGCATCGCGCGCGCTTCCCTGGCGAACTGTCCCCCGACATAGGTGGAATTCTTTTCCAGGTGTTCACGGATCGCGCGCAGCGCCTGTTCCGCCGGATGGGGGGCGGCCTGGCCCAAAGGGCGCTGCTGATCGGGGGCCGACGCCGGAGGCGCGACCGCGCTGTCGCCATCCTTCGAGGCGACGCGCGGGGCCATGATGGCCTTGGTCACCTTGTCGCCGCCACAGATCGCGCAACTGACCAGCCGCTTGTCGACCAGCGCGTCAAAGGCCGCTGCCGACTGAAACCAGCTGTCGAATTCATGCCCTTCGGCGCATTTTAGACTGTAGCGGATCATGGATATTCAAATATGCCGTTGTTCGATCGCTTCAAGCACGCCTGTCAGCGCAGCAGTTTCGGATCGAAATTCAGGATGATCTGTTTCAACTCGGGCTCTTCGACCCTGGCCGCGGCCTTCTTGGGGGTCAGCCACTTGCGCTTGCGCTGACCCTCTTCGGGATACTGATCCTCGAGCCGGTCCACCTCCACCGCGAAAACCGCGACGATGCAGGGCCACGACATTTCCTGGTCGAACCACTTGGAATAGGAAAACAGCCCAAGGCAGCCCTGATAGGTCTTGCCGCGCACGCCCGCCTCTTCCCAGGCTTCCTGGGCGGCGGCGGCGGCGGGCGTCATGCCATCCATCGGCCAGCCCTTGGGGATGATCCAGCGCCCGCTGTCCAGCGACGAGATCAACAAGATCTCGACCCCGGATTTCTTGCGCCGAAACGGAAGCGCCGCGAACTGCGTGCGCGTTTCGCGTTTGCTGGCGCCTGCGATGCGCAGCGGAACCTGATTTGCGTTTTTCTTGGCCATGGCGTGCTGTTATGCCATGGCTGACCTCACCTTGCAAAGCCTGCTTGACGCGACGCCGTGCGGAAATACCTAAAGGTCTCACCCATGGGAGTGCACGAAATATGGAACGGCGCAATTTCCTGCAGATGACCGCAGCCCTGCCCTTGTCGGGGCTGACGCTGGCCGCAACCCCGGCCCCGGGCCGCGCGGCCGAGGCGTTTTCCTTTGAGTCGATCGATGGCGGATCCTACGATCTGGCCGACTGGCGCGGGCATCCCGTCTTGGTGGTCAACACCGCGTCGCAATGCGGCTTTACCCCGCAATATGACGCGCTGCAGGCGTTGCAGGATCGGTTTGGGCCCGACAGGCTGGCGGTTCTGGCCGTGCCTTCGGACGATTTCGCGCAGGAACTCGACAGCAACGCGGCCGTAGCCGAATTCTGCGACCTGAATTTCAACCTGACCCTGCCGATGACGACGATCACGTCGGTGCGGGGGGGCGATGCCCACCCCTTCTATCAATGGGTGCGCCGGACGGCGGGGTTCGTGCCGCAATGGAATTTCAACAAGATCTTGCTGAACGCCGACGGTGAGGTCGTGGCCACATTCGGATCGATCGCCGACCCGATGGGCGGGCGCATCCTGGGCCGGATCGAGGCGCTTTTGTCGGCGTGAGCATCCCGCTTTTCCTCGGCTCCGAGATCTACCGCGGGTCCAGCTATGGCACCTGGCATCCGCTGCGGGTGCCGCGCGTGTCCACGGTGATGGACCTGAGCCGCGCAATGGGGTGGCTGCCCCCCGCGCAGTATCGAACCAGCCCGCGCGCCAAGCCGCGCGCCTTGCATGTCTGGCATACCCCCGACTACGTCGCCGCCCTGCAAAAGGCCGAAGCCGATCAGGCCGTCACCGATGATGTGCGCGCGCGCCACGGTCTTGGCACCGTGTCGAATCCGATCTACCCCGAGATGTTCCGCCGCCCCGCCACGGCGGCCGGGGCGTCGCTGCTGGCGGGCGAATTGCTGGCCAAGGGCGGCGTGATCTATCACCCCGGCGGCGGCACGCATCACGGATTTCCCGATCGCGCGGGCGGGTTTTGCTATCTCAACGACCCAGTTCTGGCGATGCTGTCGCTGCGCCGGGCGGGCGCGCGGCGTATCGCTTATGTGGATATCGACGCCCATCACTGCGACGGCGTCGAGGACGGGTTCGCGGGCGATCCCGACACGCTGCTGATCTCGGTGCACGAGGACCGGCGCTGGCCGTTTACCGGCAGGCTTGAGGATGATGGCGGCGGCAATTGCGTGAACCTGCCGGTGCCGCGCGGGTTCAACGATACCGAGATGGAGGCGATCCGCGAGCGCCTGATCTTGCCGGCGGTGGCGGCGTTCGAACCCGATGCCATCGTCTTGCAATGCGGCGCCGATGCGGTGACCGAAGATCCCTTGTCGCGCCTGAGCCTGTCCAACAACGCCCATTGGGCAGTGTTGCGGGGGCTGATGGCGCTTGGCGCGCCGCGTTTGCTGGTTCTCGGCGGTGGTGGCTACAACCCGTGGTCGGTGGGCCGGCTCTGGACCGGGATCTGGGCCACCTTGAATGGCCATGACATCCCCGACCGCGTCACCCCGGATGCCGAAGAGGTCCTGCGCGCACTCAAATGGGAAAAGGCCTCGGCCGGTCGCAACCCGCCCGAACACTGGTTCACGACGCTGCGCGACGCACCACGCCCCGGCCCGATGAGAACTCAGGTCGAGGGCAGGCTTGCCACCCTCATCGCGCGGCAAGCCCGATCCTGAAGACATGGACGGGACCGTCAGGCCGCGGCCAGGACGGGACCATCCAGCAATCGCATCAGGTCGCCAAAATACCCCTCGGAACGTGCGGGAAGGGTTGGATCCGAGGTGATCGCGACGGCAAGGTTCATGTCCGGATGTGCCGCGATGATCTGGCCACCATAGCCGCGCGCAAGCGTGTACCCCGACGGCGACAGGAACCAGCCATATCCATAGGAAAGTCCCGACCATTGCGACCGGGTGCGCGCCACGCGCGACCGGGTGATCCAGTCTTGCGAGACAACCTGCTGGCCATCGAACCGTCCCCCGTCGCGCATGAGGGTGGCGATCTTCAGCATGGCGGTGGGACGTAGCGCCATCTCGTTGCCACCCAGGTAGTAGCCTTGCGGGTCGCGCGTCCAGCCGGGGATCTCGATCCCGAGGGGCGCGCCCAGGCGTTCGCGGGCCTGTTGCAGCAGGGTCCGGCCCGTCGCCTCGGCCAGGGCGGCCCCCAGGATATGGGTGCTTCCCGTGGAATACAGCATCCGGCCGCCGGGCCGGGCCACCATCGGGCGGCCAAGCGCATCGGCCAGCCAGTTGCGGGACCTGACCCAGCCGCCGTAGTTCGCGCCGGAGGTGCGTTCCAGGCCCGCACGCAGGGTCACCAGGTCTTCCATCGTGATGTCGGCCGCACCGGGCGTGGCCCCTTGCGGCACGATGCCGGGCGCGACCTGGCCGAGGGTGGCCGTCACCGACGGAATGTCACCACGGTCCAGAGCCGCCCCAAGCAACAGGGCAACCACGCTCTTGGAGCAGGATTTGATGTTCGCCATGCGATCCAGCCCGGGGCCACGGGGGGCTTCGGCAAAGATCACGTCATCACCGCGCTGGACCTGCAGCGAATGCAACTGCGCAAGGGCGGCGACAGCGGCCCGCAGGTCACCGGATTGTGCCCGGATGATCCCGGGCGCGACCAGGGCCGCGCAGGTGGCGGCAAGGAAATGACGGCGTGTCGACATGACCGGGATAATGGGACCGGCGGCAGGGTTGTCCAGTGACGTCGCGCTCACGCCTGCGTGGGCAGGGGCGAGCTCGCGTCCAGGCCACGGAAGCGACACCGGGATCGACCCCAAAAAAAGGGCCCCGCGATGGGGGCCCTTGTCGTTCACGATCCAAGCACCGCCGCGCCTAGTCGATCTTGGGCAGCAGTGCATCGAGGGATGCTTTTGCGTCGCCATAGAACATGC
>CAYWTM010000135.1:0-8124 GCA_964460185.1 uncultured Roseicyclus sp.
TGCAATTCTCGTTCCCGGCGGGTTTGGCGAACGCGGGACCGAAGGCAAGATCAAGGCCGCCGAATTTGCCCGCACCCGGGGCGTACCATACCTTGGCATCTGCCTGGGAATGCAGATGGCCGTGATCGAAGCGGCGCGCAACCTTGCCGACCTGGGCGATGCAGGATCCGAGGAATTCGACCACGAAGCGGGTAAAAAGCGTTTTACCCCGGTGGTTTACCACCTGAAGGAATGGGTGCAGGGCAATCACAAGGTCAAGCGCAAGCTGGGCGACGACAAGGGCGGCACGATGCGTCTGGGCGCCTATGACGCAGTGCTCAAGTCAGGCTCCAAAGTGGCCGAGATCTATGGGTCGCTCGCCATCGAGGAACGTCACCGCCACCGCTACGAGGTCGATATCAAGTACCGCGATGCGCTTGAGGCGGAGGGCATGGTGTTTTCCGGAATGTCCCCCGATGGCCGCCTTCCCGAAATTGTCGAGGTCAGGGACCATCCATGGTTCGTGGGCGTGCAGTTCCACCCCGAACTGAAATCCAAACCCTTCGCGCCCCATCCGCTGTTCCGGGATTTCGTGCGCGCGGCCAAGGAAAACTCCCGGCTGGTATGACGACGCTGAAGACCCGCGTGGGTCCGATGCGGACTGCATTCTGGAAACGTCGCGCTACTCTGCGGCCCGGACAGTTGAAACCATCACTTCGTCACGGATGATCGACGCGATCAACCGGACGTCGTCCTGGGAAAACGTCAGCGGCAGGCGCATGTCGATCAGCCCGGCCAGAATGCGGTCTGTCCTTGGAAGACGCTGCGGCGGGGCGTAGCGCCAGCTGTCATAGCGCGAGGTGAAGGCCACGGGTTCCGCTGCGCCGAACCATTTCAGCTCGACACCACGTTTGGCGCAGGCGTCGATCACGGTCTTGATCATGTCGGGCCCGGCACCCGGCATCAGGAATTGGAACGATGATCCGACGATCTGTTCCGCGTCGGGGCGCTCTATGATCTGCAATCCTGGCGTGTTGCGCAGCCCCTCTTCCAGGGTCCGGTACAAGATGTTCCACCTGTCGACCTGCCCGGGCAGGTCGCGCAGCTGCGGACGCAGGATCGCGGCCCTCAGATGGTCCATCCGGCCAGATACATTGGGCGTATCATACTTTACATTTTCGAACCTATCCACAGGGGCTCCGGCACTATGTTTGCCGAAAAGCATGTAGCTTCCCGACAAAACGGTGGCCTTGGCCATGATGTCCGGGTCATCGGTCACCAACAGCCCGCCCTCCCCGGAATTCATGTGTTTGTAGGTCTGTGTCGAATAGCATCCGACCACCCCATGCCGCCCGGACGGCACGCCGCGCCAGCCCGCACCCATCGTGTGGGCGCAATCCTCGATCACGTGCAGCCCGTGGGCCCGGGCCACGTCCATCAGGCGATCCATATCGCATTGATGCCCACGCATATGGCTGAGCAAAAGGACCGTGGCACCGGTCGATGACGCTTTCGACGCAAGATCATCCAGGTCGATCGTCAGGTCGATTGTGGTTTCCACGAAAACCGGTTCTGCGCCCACCGACGCGATGGCGCCCGGCACAGGCGCGAGCGTCCATCCGTTTGACAAGACCCGGTCGCCAGCCCCGATGCCGACCGCGCGCAGGGCGCAGGCCATCGCATACCCGCCCGATGCGACGGCCAGCGCGTAGGTCGCACCGGTAAAGGCCGCGAATTCGCGTTCCAGCGCGCTGGTCTCCCCCTCTTCGTCGGGCAACAGGTTGTAGCGATGCAGACGGCCCGTACGCATCACGGCAATGGCCGCCTCGATCCCGGCCTCGGGGATCGATTCCTGCTGCGTGAAATTTCCGGTGAAAACGCGTTTTTCCATGACAAAGAGGTTTAGGAGCCTTGCCGCACCCGTCAATCCCCCATGACGATCACCGCAAGAGCGAAGCGATCACATCATCCAGCGCATCGTAGTGATCGATCGTCGCCTCCGGCTCGAGATCGGCAACCCTGCGCCCCGCAGGCCCGAAGGTCACCAGCACCGAAGGCACACCGGCCGCACGTGCGGTTTCCCGGTCGGTCACCGTGTCGCCGATCAGGCACGCACGCGCACGATCCCCGCCGGCACGCCGAACGGCCTCGAAAAACGGGGCTGGATCCGGCTTTCGCGTGGGCAACGTATCGGCCCCGATCATGGAGGCGAAGGCATCGCGGATCCCCAGCCGTGCCAACAATTGCTCGGCCAGCGCCTCGGGTTTGTTGGTGCAGATACCCACGGCTATCCCGTTGTTTTTCAACCTTTCCACCGCGCTCATCGCACCAGGATACAGCGTTGTGTGGGTGTCGATCGCCTGCCCATAGGCCGCAAGCAGGATAGGGTAGCCAACCTCGACCATGGCCTCGCCCCCCGGCAGTTCCATGCGTTCGGCCGCCAAACGCAACATTGCGCGCCCGCCGCGAAAAGCGACCGCATCGTCGGCCCCGTGCCGCAGTTGCGGAGCGTGACCCATCACCTGGAGCGCGGCATTTGCGGCGGCGATCAAATCGCCCGCCGTGTCGGCCAGCGTACCATCCAGATCAAAAATCACGCAGCGCATCGGCAATCCTTTCGGCATGTTTCCGCCCGTTGGTGTAACAGGCCGTTGGGCAAAGTGAACCCCTGCCCGCTTGCGCCAGACGCGGCCATGGCCCAAAACACCCCGAAACGGAAGAGAGCAGGCACATCATGGCAGAGCTTACGGCACAACGCCCCATCGCGCTGATCGTTCTGGCCGCCGGCCAAGGCACACGGATGAATTCCGAACTGCCCAAACCGCTGCACAAACTGGCCGGTGCGCCGCTGATCGCGCATGCCCTGGCAGCAGGCGCATCGCTGGAACCGTCGCGGGTGGTCGTGGTGACGGGTCACGGCGCCGATGCGGTCGAAAAAGCCGTGGCGGACCTGATGCCGGAGGCCGTCTGCGTCCGGCAGGCCGAACAGCTTGGCACCGGCCACGCCGTGATGCAGGCTCGCACCGCGCTGGCAGGGTTCGACGGCGATGTCATCGTGCTTTACGCCGACACGCCATTTGTGGCGCCCGAGACACTGGCCGCCATGCGGCTGGCGCGCGCGCGTCACGACATCATCGTGCTTGGCTTCAGGGCCGCTGATCCGGGTCGGTACGGTCGGCTCGTCCTGAACGGAGACCAGTTGGACCGCATCGTCGAGGCAGATGATGCATCACCTGAAGAAAAGTCCATAACAACTTGTAATTCCGGCCTTATGGCGGCGGATTCGGAAACCATTTTGTCGCTTCTGGCCGAGGTTGAGCCAACCAATGCGGCGGGCGAATACTACTTGACCGATGTGCCGGCGCTCGCAAGGCAAAGGGGCCTCAGCGCCACCGCGATCCTGTGCGACGAATGGGAAACACTGGGCATCAATGCGCGTCCCGAACTGGTCGCGGCCGAGGCCGCGTTCCAGGCCCGCAAACGCGCCGAGATGCTGGATGTCGGTGTCGCGATGCCCGCGCCGGAAACCGTGCATTTCGCATTTGACACCGTTGTGGGGCGCGACGCAGAGATCGAACAGAACGTGGTCTTCGGGCCCGGCGTCACGGTGGAATCCGGCGCAAGGATCCGTGCCTTTTCCCATCTCGAGGGCTGCCATGTCAGCGCCGGCGCCGTGGTGGGCCCCTATGCCCGCCTGCGCCCGGGCGCCGAGATCGGCAACGATGCCCGCATCGGCAATTTCGTGGAAATCAAGGCGGCAGAGATCGGGGAAGGCACCAAGGTCAACCACCTCAGCTATATCGGCGATGCCACGCTTGGCGATGGCACGAACGTGGGCGCGGGCACCGTCACCTGCAACTATGATGGCGTGATGAAGCACCACACGACCATAGGCAAAGGCGTGTTCATCGGTTCGGACACGATGCTGGTGGCGCCTGTCACGGTTGGCGATCACGCCATGACCGCCAGCGGATCGGTGATCACCCAGGATGTGCCGGAGGGCGCGTTGGCGCTTGGCCGGGCAAAACAGGTCAACAAAACAGGGCTGGCTGTCAAACTGATGGACCGGCTGCGTGCCATGAAGGCCGCAAGAACGGGCAACAAGGGGTAGGCGATCATGTGTGGCATCGTCGGTGTTCTGGGCCATCACGAAGTGGCCCCCATCCTGGTCGAAGCGCTCAAGCGACTGGAATATCGCGGATATGACAGCGCCGGCATTGCAACGGTGCAAGACGGCCACCTCGACCGCCGCCGCGCGGTGGGCAAGCTTGTCAACCTGTCCGACCGGCTGGTTCACGACCCCCTCGCCGGCAAATCCGGCATCGGCCATACCCGTTGGGCCACCCATGGGAGCCCGACCGAGGCAAACGCACATCCCCACCGCGCAGGCCGGGTCGCCGTCGTTCACAACGGCATCATCGAGAATTACCGCGATCTGCGCGGGCGGGTGGGCCATCGTCAATTCGAAAGCGAGACCGACACCGAAACCATAGCGCAGCTATGCGAGGATTTCATGGATCAGGGCCTGCCCCCGCGTGAGGCCGCCGCAGAGACCCTGAAATTGCTTGAAGGCGCCTTTGCGCTGGCCTTTCTGTTCGAAGGCGAAGAGGATCTGATCGTCGCGGCCCGTCGGGGCTCACCGCTTGCCATCGGTCATGGGGAGGGCGAGATGTTCGTGGGCTCCGACGCCATCGCACTGGCACCGCTGACCCACAAGATCACCTACCTCGAAGAGGGCGATTACGCCTTTGTGACCCGTGCGGGCGCTGAAATCCGCACCGCCAAAGGCCACATCGCCAACCGGGAAACGCGCACCATCTCGTCCCAGGCCACCACTATCGACAAGGCCGGCCACAAGCACTTCATGTCGAAAGAGATCTTCGAGCAACCCACCGTTCTGGCCGATTGTCTGGCCCGTTACAGCACCGGCGGTCAGGTCACGCTGCCCGAGGGTGATCTGGATTTCACCCAGACCGACCGCATGATCATGGTCGCCTGCGGCACCGCCCACTACGCCTGCCTGGTGGCGAAATACTGGTTCGAACAGCTGGCGGGCCTGCCATGCGACGTGGATATCGCGTCGGAATACCGTTACCGCGAACCGCCGGTGTCGGACCGGGCCACGGCGCTTTTCGTCAGTCAGTCCGGCGAAACCGCCGACACGCTGGCCGCCCTGCGCTATACCAGCGAAAAGGCCGCGCGGATCGTGTCGGTCGTGAACGTCCCCGAAAGCTCCATCGCGCGCGAGAGCGATCTTGCCCTGCCGATCCTCGCCGGGATCGAGGTGGGCGTGGCCTCGACCAAGGCGTTCATGAACCAGTTGTGCGTCCTGGCGCACCTGGCCATTCTGGCCGCCCGTCAAAGGGGCCGGATCGATGCCCCGCGCGAGGCCGAGCTTCTGGCGACGCTGAAGACACTGCCCGGCCTGCTCAATCAGGCGTTGGCGCTCGAACCCGAGATCGAAAAGCGCACACGCCGCCTGGCCGAGGCGCAATCCGTCCTGTTCCTGGGACGCGGCCCGATGTTTCCCCTCGCCATGGAAGGGGCGCTGAAACTCAAGGAAATCAGCTATATCCACGCTGAAGGCTACGCCAGCGGCGAACTTAAACACGGGCCCATCGCGCTGGTCGACAAGACCGTGCCGGTGGTCGTGCTGGCGCCGCGCGACGCGCTCTTCGACAAGACCATATCGAACATGCAAGAGGTTCTGGCCCGCGAAGGCCGTGTCTGGCTGGTCACCGATACCCAAGGCGCCGAGGCTGCAGGCGACGGTGTGTGGCAACGCCTTGTCCTGCCCGCCATCGATCCGGTCTTTGCGCCGATGTTGTATGCCTTGCCCGCGCAACTGATCGCCTACCACACCGCGCTGCACAAAGGCACCGACGTGGATCAGCCTCGCAATCTTGCGAAATCGGTCACGGTGGAATGACGCGTCTTGGGCCCGTCGATCTGACCCTGACCGGACGGCATGTCACGCTTGCGCCGCTCTCGCACGACCACGCGGCCGATCTGGCCCGGGCAAGCCGCGCGGGCGGGATGCACGATCTGTGGTATACCGCAGTCCCTTCGCCCGAGGGCATGAAGGCCGAGATCGACCGCCGCCTTGGCCTGCGCGACCAGGGACTTATGATCCCCTTCACCCAGATCGACGCCACGGGCCAACCCGTTGGCATGACCACGTACATGAATATCGACCACGTCACCCCGCGCGTCGAAATCGGATCGACCTGGATCAGCCCCATCGCCCAGCGTGGCCCCCTCAACACCGAGGCAAAGCGCCTTTTGATCGGTCATGCGCTGGAGGTCTGGGGCTGCCTCGCGGTGGAGTTTCGCACCCACCGCCTGAACACCCAGTCCCGGCGTGCCATCGAACGGCTTGGCGCGCAGCTCGACGGCATCCTGCGCGCCCATATGCGGATGCCCAACGGCACGATCCGTGACACCGCCGTCTATTCGATCACCCAGGCCGAGTGGCCGGCCGTGCGTGCCCATCTCGACTGGCAAATCGTGAAACCACGATGACACCCGAGGCCGCCCTTGCGGCGCTTGCTGCCCATGGCGACGCGGATCGCGCGGCGCAAATGCACGCCTATCACAAGGTCGACCGCCCCTATCTGGGCGTGTCGAACCTGATCACCGGCGAACTGGCCACTGACTGGCGCAAATCCGTGTCCCTGGACGCCCGCCTGAGGCTGGCGCAGGGCCTGTGGGACAGCGACATCTTCGAGGCGCGGATCGCTGCCGCGAAACTCCTGCTGCAGGCCCGGATCAGACCCGATGATACCGCCGTCTGGTCAATGATCACAGATTGGCTGCCCGATCTGGACAGTTGGGCGATCGCCGATGCGGTGGCCCAGGCCGCCCAGCGGCGCCTGCTGGCCGACCCGGCGCGCCTGGACGAGGTGGAACGCTGGATCACCTCGGACCACCTCTGGACCCGCCGCGCGGCCCTGGTCTTTACGCTGCCATTCGTCAAATCCCGCCACCCCAAACCCGCGGAGGCCGCGGCCCGCCTGCGCATCCTGGGCTGGTGCGCCACCCTCGCGCCCGACCGCGAATGGTTCATTCAAAAAGCCATCGCATGGTGGCTGCGCGACCTGTCGAAACGAGATCCGGACCAGGTCAGCGACTGGCTTGCCACCCATGGCGCAATGCTCAAACCCTTCGCGCGCAAGGAAGCTGCCAGGTATCTCGCGCCCTGATCCTCCGCGAAACCACGCGCGCCCGCGCCCATCTTTATCCCTGAAATATGGCGGGGGAGACGCCAAAGGCGTCGGGGGCAGCGCCCCCGCTACCCTTTGCGTCCCCACCGTCCTCAGACCTCGGGCACTCCACCCGCCAGGACGGTCAGGAACCAGTCCGTATCGATATTTCCGCCGCACAGGATCACGCCCACCTTCTTGCCCGCCATGATGTCCTTTTCCTGCATCAACGCGGCTAGTGGCGCGGCCCCGGCCCCCTCGGCCAGGTTATGGATGTCGCGATAATAGATGCGGATGGCCTCGGCGACCTCTGCGTCGCTCACCGACACGATCCGCGCGGCCTTCCGGGAATAGATGTCATAGGCGGCCTGCACCGGAACACGCACGGCCATGCCATCGGCAAACGTGCGGGCCGACGCGGTTTCGACCAGATGCCCGGCCTCCATCGACAGTTTCGCCGTCGCGGCCCGGTCCGACACGACGCCCACGATCTCGGTCGAAAGCCCAAGCGCGTCGCGCGCAAGGATCGTCCCGCATATCCCGGACCCGCAGCCAATGGGCACATAGATCGTATCCAGATCAGGCACCGCGCTCAGCAGCTCATAGCCATAGGTCGCCACCCCGCGCACCAGTTGCTCATGAAAGGGCGGCACCAGGAACAGCCCCTCTGCCTCGGCCACGCGGATGGCCTCTTGGCGGGCCTCATCGAAATCATCACCAAACTCGATCAGATCCGCACCAAAGGCCCGCATGGCCGCGTTTTTCTCAACGGAATTGCCGCGCGGCACATAGACCTTGGCCCGCAATCCCGCCGCCACGGCCTCGCGCGCCTGACCCTGCCCGTGGTTACCCCGGGTGGCCGTGCAGATCCCCGGCACATCGGGATGGGTGCGCACAAGCCAGTCCATCAGCGTGATCGCGCCGCGCAATTTGAACGCGCCGG
>CAYWTM010000136.1:0-8123 GCA_964460185.1 uncultured Roseicyclus sp.
GAAATCACGGTGCCAGCCGCGCGCGGAACGCGGCGGTCGCGGCGTCATAGGGATCGGTCCATCCGGCGGACCGCGCCAAGAGCTGCGCGCCCTGGACCAGCGCCAGCAGCGCTTCGGCTTCGGCGATCGGATCGGACATGTGGGCGACCGATCCGTCTGCCTGCGCACGGGTGAACGCGGCAATCAGCCAGACCCGGCTATCGGCGTGAAATTCATCGAGACGCGCCAGGACATCGGCCCCCATGCTCTCGCGCCCGGCGCCCAGGGCGACGCACAGGCACAGCGCGTCGCCCCCTTTGAGCGCGTCGCGGTACAGGCCAAGATAGGCATCCAGATGCGCGGCGGCCGGCGCATGAACCGCCGCGACACGGGCCAGATCATCGACAAAGCGCCGGGCGTAGCGGGTGATAAGCGCCAGCGCGAGATCGGATTTGGTCGGGAAATGGTAGTGCACGCTTGCCTTGCGGATGCCCAGGGCACCCGACAGATCGGCATAACTGAAGGCGTCGAATCCACGACTGCGCACGAAAGCTTCGGCATGATCGAGCAAGGCATGTTTCGTTTCCATATCTACCTACTAGTAGGTCGGCGAACATGAAACAACAGGAAAAGACACCGTTCGCCCGATGCGATCACCTTTGTAGCGCAGGGGTTTCGTGGATATGGCTGCCGTCTTCGGCGGCGTGGACAAGGAAATGCGCGACGTCGGCGCGGCTGATGATGCCCTGCCGCCATGTCTCGGGCGACACGAACACATGGTATTTGCCGCTCATCCGGTTGTCGTTGAGGATGCCGGGGCGGGCGATCGTCCAATCCAGGTCGCTGGCGCGGATCATCTGTTCCTGCAGGTCCTTGTCGACATAGGCCCGGCCAAGGATCAGTTTCAGCCCTGCCCGTTCGACCGATGACAGCTTTTCGATGCTGTCACCCGCGCCGAAGCCGGTCACCGTAAGCAGGCGTTTGACGCCGGCCGCCTGCATGGCAGGGATCAAGGCCCGGGTGGCCGATGAAAACAGGGTTGTGGCCTTCAATGCACGCAGGTCACGGGGCACGCCAAGCGTCAGGATCACCGCATCGGCACCGTCGACCGCGCGGGCCATCGCGGCGGCGTCGGTGGCATCGGCGTCCATCGCTTCGCATTCGGGGGCTTCCACCCCCATCTTGCTGGCGGACCGGGCAACGGCGCGCACCGCATGACCGCGTTCAAGCGCGTAGTCCACCACCTTGCGGCCAATTCCCCGGCTTGCACCGATCACGGTCAGTTTCATCGGACAGTCCTCCTGACCACAGATAGGTCGCCCCGCCCGCGATCAAAGCCCGGCAGATCGTCTCAGGCGTGGCCTGCTTCCGATGACAGGGTCAGGGGATGAACGCCAAGCGACGCCAGCGCGGCCTCCCACTTGGTTTCCATCGGCGTGCCGAAGACCAGATCGGGCGACGCATCGGCGGTCAGCCAACCATTATGCTGGATCTCGTCCTCCAGCTGGCCCGCACCCCATCCGGCATATCCAAGCGTCATCAACGCCTGACGCGGCCCACGACTGTTGGCGATATCCTCCAACACGTCGAGCGTGGCTGTCATCGCGAACCTGTCGTCAACCTGCAGCAAATCGTCCTGCCAGCCGCGATACTCACCGGAATGCAACACGAACCCGCGCCGCGTTTCGACCGGACCGCCGTAGCACACCGGCACCCGGGGCGCGCCCGCGCGCCCCTCGATATCGAGCTGGTCCAGCATATCGGCAAAGCTGACCTCGGGCATGGGTTTGTTCACGATCAGGCCCATGGCACCGGTTTCGGAATGCGCGCACAAGAACACCACGCTGCCGTGAAATCGCGGGTCGCCCATGTCGGGCATCGCGATCAGCAGCTTGCCGGTCAGGTCAGAAGGGGCATCAGGTGCGATCATCGGGTCAGCATGGGGGCTAGGTGTCGTCATGGCAAGCGCGCCTGCGCGACCCTTCCGCCACATACACGGACGCGTCTCCAAAACGTGACTTTTCATTTCGCGCGCAACTTCCTAGCTGCATATCGATGAACAAGTTTGCCCAAACCTCCCTCGCAGCGATTCTCGCAATGACCTTGTCCGCACCTGCGGTGCAGGCCCAGTACCTGGGCCGTTCCGCCGGCGACGTGGTGCAGGTCTCGCTGATGGAAGGCTGGCGTTTGCCCAACGGCAACCACATGGCGGCGTTGCGCATCGAGCTTGCCCCCGGATGGAAAACCTATTGGCGCGCGCCGGGCGATGGCGGGGTGCCGACCGTTTTGCGCCTGACCCAGGCGGAGGGCGTTACCGGCATGGCAATTCATTGGCCGCGTCCCGAGGTTTTCTTTACCAATGGCATGCGCTCGATCGGCTACCGTGGTGACGTGGTTCTGCCGGTCGAATTCGCGGTGGCGAACGATGGCGATATCTCGATCGAGGGACGCGTCGACATGGGTATCTGCCAGGATGTCTGCATGCCGGTAACCCTGGACCTGGCGGGTTTGCTGCCCAACTCCGGAACCCGGGTTCCCGAGATCGGCCTGGCCTTGTCGAACCGCCCCCTGACCGCTACCGAAGCGCAAGCCGGGAGCCCGACCTGTGACGTCACGCCGATCTCGGACGGGTTGCAGGTGACCGTATCCGCGCGGCTGCCGTCGGTGGGACATGACGAAACCGTGGTTGTCGAACACGCCGATCCGATGATCTGGGTCTCCGAGGCGCAAACGCACCGAGTGGGCGGCACGGTGTTCGGCACGGTCGATGTCGTTCCCGCCGATAACGGGCCATTCGCGATGAACCGGTCCGATCTCAGGATCACCGTCATCGGCACGCAGATGGCGGTCGAACTGGACGACTGCACCGGCTGAGGCCCGATTGCGACGGCCGTGCCGCGCTACGCCTGCCGCACCCGGTTGACCGAATGCGCGGCCGCGCCGATCATCCACGCCACGATACAGATTGCCCCGGTCCCGACAAGGAACACCGCCGCAGCCGACGCCGTTGTCCCCTGCCACAGCCCTGCCAGGGGCCCGAACATCTGCCCGGTCACGATCTGACTGCCCAGGGTCGCCGCAAACAGGCCGGCGATGACGCATGCGACCGCACCGATGGCGGCCTGAAGACCCAGCTTGCCCCGCCCGCCGAACCGGAACACCCGGCGCAGCGCCACGATCTGCTGTGCGAAATCCTGCTGCATCGCAAGAATGGCGGGCACGACCAGCAAGACGATGAACATCCCGAAGCCAAGCCCGTAGACCAGCGTCACCACCGTGGGCTTGAGGAACTGCGCCTGTTGCGAGGTCTCGTACATCAGCGGCGCAAGCCCCAGAACCGTTGTCATCGTCGTCAGCAAGACGGGCCTCAGCCTGTCGCAGGTGCCGTCGATGATGGCGGGGATCAGCCCGCGTTCCTCGGCATATTCGTCAATCGTCGTCACCAGCACGATGGAATCGTTGATGATGATGCCGGTCATCCCGATCAGTCCGACGATCGAGAACATGGACAATGGAATGTCCCATATCATGTGACCGTAGATCGTCCCGACAAGGCCAAAGGGAATGATCGCCATGACCACCATTGGCCGGGTCCAGCTGGCGAAGACCCAGGCCAGGACAAGGTAGATGCCCACCAGGCACAGAACGAACCCGGTGACGGCATCGCCAAGGAACTCCTGTTCCTGCTCGGCCAGGCCGGACAGGCGTGTTGCAACGCCAAAATCGGCCTCCACACCGGGGATGATGACCTCGCGCAGTTCGGTCATGATCTCTTCGGCGCGGGCGGGATTGTCTTCGCTCAGATCGCCGGTCACGGAAATCAGGCGCACGCCGTTTTCGCGGTCGATGGTTGAAAAGCCCTGCCGCGACGTGACCGTGACGATATCGGCCAGCGGCACGTACTGCCCCGAGGCCGACCGCAGCAACGTGCGATCTAGGAAATCGGCCGTCAGCTCGCCCGCCGGAAGCTCCACCCGGATCGACGCGGTGCGCGGCCCGTCGGGATAGGTCGCAGCCTCGATCCCGCCCAGGCGGTTGCGCAAGATGCGGCCCATCGCGCCGATCTCGAAGCCCAGCGCCTCGCCCTGCGGGGTCAGCTCGAGGCTCAGTTCCTCGCGGTCATAGGCCATGCTGTCTTCGAGGCCGGACACCTCGGAATGGCGCATCAGCGCTGTCTGGACAGCCTCGGCCGCGGATTTTAGCGTTGCGGTGTCCGCCCCGAAAATCTGCACATCGATGGCATCGCCGCCCGGCCCGCCGCGCCAGCCCCGGAAACTCACGGCCTCGGTCAGGGGGAGTTGGCGCACCTCGTCTTGCAGGTCCGCCACGAAGGCAAAACTGGAATAGGGGCGCAGGTCCGCATCGATCAGCTCGATCGCGATGGATCCAAGCAGATCGCCATCCTTGTTGTCCGCCGCCGCAAGGCCACCCCCGGAATTTCCGCCGACCTCGGCCAGGGCATACAGAACCGGATTCGCGCCGTGTTCGGCTTCGTAGCGGGCTGCCACGGCATCGGTCGCGCGCTGCAATTCGCGCATCATGGCGATGCTGTCCTCGCGGGTGGCGCTGTCCAGCATCGCGAAATTGCCGGTGACCGATCCCAGTTCGGGCGCGTTGAAGAACCGCCACGTCACATCGCCACGGATGAAACTGGCCGCCTGCATGGACAGCAGAACGATCGTGCCGGCCAGCACCGGGTAGCGCGCGATCACCACCAGCCGCATCATCGGGCGGAACACGGTTTGCTTGAACCAGTCAAAGCCCCGGTTCACCACCCTCGACGGCATGTCGTACCAATGGGTCTTGGCCGAATGGGCCAGGGCGTGGGCCATGTGATTGGGCAATATCAGGAAGCATTCGACAAGGCTTGCCATCAGCACGGCGATCACGGTGAAGGGGATATCGGCAATGAGACTGCCGAACCGCCCGCCGATCGCCGCCAGCGCCGCAAAGGCCAGAACCGTGGTGATGGTCGCCGAAAACACCGGCGCGGCCATCCGGCGCGCAGCGGTTTCCGCGGCGACCACGGGCGGCTCGCCCAGGGTTCGGGCGCGGTAATCCGCGTGTTCCCCCACCACGATCGCGTCATCGACCACGATGCCCAACGTAATGATGAGCGCGAACAGCGAGATCATGTTGATCGTCAGGCCCGCAATCCACATCAGCGCCAGGGCCGCCAGCAGCGCCACCGGGATGCCTGCAGCCACCCAGAACGCCGTGCGCGCATTCAGAAACAGGAACAACAGCCCGACAACCAGCGCCAGCCCCAGCAACGCGTTGTCCAGAAGAATGTTCAGGCGGGCCGATATCGCCTCGGCGCGGGTGCGGATCAGGTCGATGGACGTGCCTTCGGGCAGCGTCAGCTCCATGTCGGTCGCAACCGACTGGACGATCTGCTGGATGGCGATGGCGTCACCATCCTCCGAGCGGTCGACCCGGATCGAGATGGCGGGGTTTTCCCCCACGAAATAGGCCCGGTCGCGGTCCACGCCCTCGGTCGTGACCACCGCCACATCGCCGATGGTCAGGGCCGATCCGTCATCATTGATGCGCAGGGTCAGGGCCGCGATCTGGGATGCCGTGCGCTGCGCCGCCCCGGTGCGGATGCGGGCGTTGGCCGCATCCACGTCGCCCGCCGGCGCGGTCGAGGCCGCTACGGCGATGACCTCGGCGATTTCGGCCATCGTGATATCATAGCGGATCAGGGACGCGGAGGGCACCTCGACCAGTGTTTGCGGCGCGGCAAAGCCACGGATCGTGGCGCGCGTGACGCCCTGATCGAACAGCCGGCCTGCGAATTCATCCGCGAAACGGCCCAATTGCGCGGGGGCAACCGGCCCGGTGATGACCACGTCGGTCACCCGGTCCCACCATGCGCCGCGAATGACCTCGGGATCCTCGGCATCGTCGGGCAGATCACTGAGCCCATCAAGCGCTGCCTGAACCTCGTCCGCCGCACGACCCATGTCCCAACCGGGTTCGAATTCCAGGGCGATGGATGCGCGCCCCTCCCGGCTGGTCGCGGAGGATGACGCCACCCCCGGCACGGCCAGCAGCGTGGGTTCCATGACCGCGACGATCGCCTCGTCCACGTCCTCGGCCCCGGCGCCGTCCCATTGCACCGAGATGTTGATCTCGTCGGACACCACGTCGGGAAAGAACTGCGCCCGCATGTTCGGAAAGGCGGTGATGCCCGCGACCAGCAACAGCACCAGCAGCAGGTTGGCGGCCGTGCGGTGACGCGTAAAGTAGGACAGGATACCGGAACCGGGCAAGGTGCGCATGTCCGTCAGCTCCCCATCCGGCTTTCAAGACGGGCGACGACCTGCGCCGGCACCAGGTCCTGGTTCAACTGGTTCAACAACCGTTCCCTCACATCCGCGGGAATGAAGGTGTTGGTTTCGACAAACGCGATCAGCCGGGCGCGGCGGTCCGGATCCAGTTCGATATCGGCGGGGTCCTCGGCAGCCACTTCCCCGGCCCCCGCGTCGCGGACGGGATTGATGCGAATACCGGCGCCCAGAACGGGCGTGCGGGCCAGAACGACCTCGCGGCCGTCAACGCCGCGTGCGCGGATCAGGACCTCGTCGCCCTGACGCCGCAACAGCGTCGCATCCACCGCCTCAAGCCGGTTTTCGTCATCCAGAACCAGGATCTGGCCATCCGAGCCATAGGCCGTGGCGGGCAGGCGCGCGACATCGTCCAGTGCAGGTTCGATGACCTCGACCCGCACGAAATCGCCCACGCGCAGGCCGCGCGGCGTATCGATGCGCGCAAACAGCAAACGGCCCGATTGACCCTCCTCCACCGCGCCGCTTTCGCGGGTCAGGACCGCATCGGCGACAAGGTCCAGGCCAAAGACATCCAGGATCACGTTCACCGGTGTTTCGGGCAGCCGGTCATTGGTCCCCAAAAGCTGCGCGTACTGCGCGGTCGATACCCGAAACGCGACCTCGAGCGCGTCCGGGTCGATCAGGCGCGCGACCTGTTCGTTGCGGTTGACCAGGCGGCCCGCGACCACGTCCACATCCGACAAGACCCCATTGAAACTTGCCCGCAACTCGGTCCGCGCCAGCATCCGTTCGGCTTCGGCCAAAGTGATGCGGCGGCGTTCCAGCGCGGTTTCGGCCTGCGCCACCTGCGCCTCGGCCTGTGCAAGGGCCTGCCGGCGCGACAGAACGGCCTGCGACGCGGTGGCGGCGGCCAATTCGGCGGTTTCGACCGCGGCGGCGCTTCCCACACCCCGTTGGGCCAGATCCTGTTGACGCGTCAGCGCGCGCTGGCGCAACTCGGCCTGCACCTGAGCCGCGGCGACATCTTCGCCGGCCAGATCCAGCGCACGCAGGGATTCGGCCAGATCGTTTTCGGCCTCGCGCAGATCCGTTGCGGCGGTATCCAGGGCCGATTGCATCTCGGCGGGGTCGATCCGCATCAACAACTGCCCGGCCTGCACCGCGCCGCCATCCTCGAATCCTTCGGCCAGTTCCAGAACGGTTCCCTCGGCCGGGGCGCGAAGTTCCAGCGTGCGGCGCGACCGGATTTCGCCGAATGCGGTCAAAACAGGCGTTTCCTGCCCGAAGGTCAAAGCCGCGACATCCGCCGAAAACACCCGTTCACGGGCGGGCCGGGACGCGGTTTCCTCGGACCAGCGATCTTGCAGCGCGCCGTAGATCGTCACCCCGGCCAAGGCCAGGCCGCCCAATGTCAGGGCAAACAGGAAAAGGCCCACAAGGGCGCGGCTGAAAAATCGCATGTGTCAGGTGCCTTCGAATACTGGCTGGCAATTAAGGTAGGTTGGCGCGGGCAGAGGTCCAAGCCGATGTTACACGCACCGCACGGCTATTTCCGTCGCTTGTGTTCGTCCAGCCGGGGCAGGATTTCCACGAAATTGCAGGGTCGGTGCCGATAATCGAGCTGGTATCGCAGAATCTCGTCCCATGCATCCTTGCACGCGCCCGATGATCCGGGAAGCGCGAACAGATACGTGCCGTTGGCCACCCCGCCCGTTGCACGCGACTGCACGGCGGATGTGCCGATCTTGTTCATCGACACGAGGGTGAACACGGTGCCGAACGCCTCGATTTCCTTTTCATAGACATCGCGGTGCGCCTCGACCGTGACATCGCGGCCGGTCAGGCCGGTGC
>CAYWTM010000137.1:0-8112 GCA_964460185.1 uncultured Roseicyclus sp.
ATACAAAAGCGAGCCGCCGATGCCGATGACGGCGGGCACATCCAGCGTCTTGTCGTCGCCGGTATATTCCTCGGCCCCGAAATCGAGCGCGCATTGCAGCGCATGTTTGGCATCCACCACACGCCACGCCATGGCAGGGGCGCAAGGCCCATGCGCCTCGACGAAGCGGGCCGCGTGGGTGCCCGGTTCACGGTTGACGATATAGTTGATGTCGCCCTGCCGGTAGACCGAGATATCGCGGCTCTTGTGGCGCGCGACCTCGACATAGCCCATCGCGGCAAACAGGTGTTCCAGTTGCGCCGGGTCGGGGTGTGCGAATTCCACGAATTCGAACCCGTCCGTGCCGGCAACGTTCAGGGCATCAATTCTTGCTTTCGGTGCATCATGGGGAAAAGGACCCATCGTGCGCGCCTCCGTTATCGGTTGCGTGGTTCAACGTGCCCTCCACACAACGATCGCGATCCCGGCCCGCGGGGGAAGATCGGTTGCCCGACCCATCCTGACGCGACTCTACCTCAAAACTCGATGCATTTGCAACGGTCAGCGTGGTGGGGCGTCTGCGTTGCGCATGTCGCGGGGGGTGGCCCCGAATTCGGCGCGGAACGCGCGGGTCATGGCGCTGGCGTCCTGGTAGCCGCAGCGCGCCGCAATCTCGGCCATGCCAAGCGTTGTGCCGCGCGTCAGACGTTTGGCTTCGGTCAGGCGCACCCAGCGATATGCGGCACGGGGGGTGCGGCCCATCTCGGCCTGAAACGCGCGTTCCATCCGGCGCAAGCCCAGGCCAAGCCGCGCGGCGATGTCGGGCAGGGGCAATGGCGCCTCGACATGCCGCCGCATCAACGCAAGCGCCGCCAGAACCGGCCTTTCGGCTGTGCGGTCGGGCATCGGGCGCTTGGGGGGATCGCCTTGCATGAACAGGGCGGCCACATCCATTTTCAACAGCGGTCCGTGATCGCGCCCGATGATCTCCAGCATTAGGTCCAGCGCCGTGCCGACCCCGCCGCAACTGGCCAGGTCGGAGGCCAGGACAAATCGGTCGTCGACCACGTCGATCTGCGGATAGGCCTCGGCCAGATTGATCAACTCATCCCAATGGATCGTGGCCCGCCGCCCGTCCAGCAGACCGGCCGCCGCCAGCAGCCAACTGCCGGTATCCAGCCCGATCATCTGTCGAAACCGCCGCCGTGCAGCGCGCAGCGCCGACAGGCAGGCGGGCGTGCCCAGACCCCGCACCCCGTAGCTTGGCATGACCAGCAACGCGTCCCCGCCCGGATCGTCGCGCAACAGCGCCTCGGGCTGCACCGGCAGGCCGCTGGACGACACAACCGGCGCGGCGTCCAGCGCCAGATACCGCCAGCGGTACAGAGCCGCGCCATACAACATGTTGGCGGCGCGCAACGGCTCCACCGTGTTGGCGAGACAATGGTTCGAAAACTGCGGGAACAACAGAATGCAAAAGCTTTGCGGCCGTGTCGTATTCTGCATGGTTTCTGACTTTTTGAGCATGATTGCAGATCTGCCATAGCTGTAATCAGGTGCGTAGGGCAAGCCAGCAGCGATCGGGGGAGGGTGCCATGCAATTCGGCCTGACAGAAGAACAGGAAATGATCGTATCGACCGTCCGCCGGTTCGTGGAGGCCGAGATCTACCCCCACGAAGATCTGGTCGAACGCAGCGGCGCCGTGCCGCCGGATCTGGCGAAACAGATCAAGCAAAAGGTCATCGACCTTGGGTTTTATGCCTGCAATTTCCCCGAAGATGTGGGCGGTGCAGGCCTGAACCACCTGGAATTCACCCTTGTGGAACGGGAACTCGGACGGGGGTCCATGGCGCTGACCCATTTCTTTGGCCGCCCGCAGAACATCCTCATGGCCTGCGAGGGCGACCAGCGCGACCGCTACCTGTTGCCGGCCGTGCGCGGCGAACGGATGGATGCGCTGGCCATGACCGAACCCGATGCAGGCTCGGACGTTCGCGGCATGAAATGCAGTGCGGTGCGCGATGGTGGCGATTGGGTCGTCAATGGCACCAAACACTTCATCTCGGGCGCGGATCACGCGGATTTCTTCATCGTTTTCGCGGCCACGGGTGTCGACGACACGCCACGCGGCCCGAAAAAACGCATCACCTGCTTCCTGGTCGACCGGGGCACACCGGGGTTTACCGTGCGCGAAGGCTACGCATCGGTCAGCCACAGGGGCTATGCGAACTGCATTCTGGAATTCGACAATTGCCGCCTGCCTGATGCCCAGATTCTGGGCGAGGTCGATGGCGGGTTCGAGGTGATGAATACATGGCTTTACGCCACGCGCCTGACGGTCGCGGCCTTTGCAGTCGGCCGCGCGCGACGCTGTTTCGATTTTGCCGTGGACCATGCCGCCACGCGCAAGCAGTTCGGACAACACATCGCCAAGTTCCAGGGCGTCAGTTTCCAGGTCGCCGACATGATCACCGAAATCGACGCCGCCGACTGGCTGACGCTGGCAGGTGCGTGGCGGCTGGACCAGGGGTTGCCCGCCAACCGCGAGATCGCCAGCGCCAAGGTCTACGCAACCGAGATGCTGGCCCGCGTCACCGACACGACGCTGCAGATCTTTGGCGGCATGGGCCTGATGCAGGATTTCCCGATCGAACGGTTCTGGCGTGATGCGCGGGTGGAACGGATCTGGGATGGCACCTCGGAAATTCAGCGGCATATCATCGGGCGCGAGATCTTTCGCCCGCTGGGCGCCTGACATGGCGCGACTGGACCGGCTGCTCAAGCCGCGGTCTGTCGCGGTGATCGGGGGCGGTGCATGGGGCGCTTCGGTCATTCGCGAGGCGCGCAGAATGGGGTTCGATGGACCGATCTGGCCGATCCACCCGACCCGCGCCGAGGTTGGCGGCGAGGTGGCCTATCCGACGCCGGATCATCTGCCGGGTGTGCCCGACGCCAGTTTCGTCGCCATCAACCGCGAGGCCACCGTCGACATGGTCCGCCGCTTGCGCGACATCGGGGCGGGGGGTGCGATCTGCTTTGCCTCGGGTTTTCGCGAGGCCGAGGCCGAAACCGGCAACGGCACCGCCTTGCAAGATGCCTTGCTGGCGGCAGCGGGGGACATGCCGTTTCTGGGCCCCAATTGTTATGGCCTGCTGAACCTTGTCGACGGGGTCGTTCTTTGGCCTGATGTGCATGGCGCCGTGCGGTGCGACAGGGGGGTGGCGATCCTCAGCCAGTCGTCGAATATCGCGATCAATCTCACGATGCAGACCCGGGGTCTGCCGGTTGCGTTCGTGGTGACCGTCGGAAACCAGGCGCAGACGGGCCTGGCCGAGATCGGCGCAACGCTCTTGGCCGATCCGCGCGTCACCGCCCTTGGACTTTACATCGAGGGGATTGGCGATCTGGCGGCGTTCGAGGTTTTGGCCACCGTGGCGCAGGCACAGGGAAAACGGATCGTGGCGCTCAAGGCCGGGGTGTCAGAGGCCGCGCAGTTGGCGACGCTGTCGCACACCGCCTCGCTTGCGGGCAGTGCGGCCAGCGCATCGGCGCTGTTCGCGCGCCTTGGCGTGGCCGAGGTGACATCGCTTTCGACCTTGCTGGAAACGCTCAAGATCTTTCATCAGGGCGGTGGTCTGATCGCGCCGCGTATTGCCGCCGCATCCTGTTCAGGGGGTGAGGCGAGCCTGATGGCCGATACCGCCGCGCCACGCGGGGTGCAGTTTCCGGCCCTGACCCAAACCCAGGCCAGCGCCTTGCGTGCGGCGCTGGGGCCCAAGGTGGCGCTGGCCAACCCATTGGATTACCACACTTATATCTGGGCGGATGTGCCTGCCATGACGGCATGTTTCGCCGCGCTGCTGGATGGCCCGATCGAGATGGGGTTGCTGGTTCTGGACTGGCCCCGCGCCGATCGCGGCGATGGGGCGGCCTGGGATCTGGCGCTGGATGCTTTTGCGGCCGCCGTGCAGCAAACCGGCACACGGGGCGCGGTGCTGGCCAGCCTGCCCGAGAACCTGCCGGAAGCCTGTGCCCTTGCCTGCCTTGCGCGCGGGCTGTTGCCGCTGTCGGGGATCGAGACCGCGCTGGATGCCATTGCCGCCGCCGCCACGCCTGCGATGGGTCGCCCCGCGCCGATCTGGCACGGGCCCGTGCCCGCTCCGGGCCGGACCCTGTCCGAGGCCGAGGCCAAGGCCGCCCTTGCGGCCCATGGTCTGCCGATACCGCGTAGCGAGGCCGCGCTGACCCCCGAGGATGCCGCCGCAGCAGCCGCCCGGATGGGTGACCCGGTGGCGCTGAAAGGGTCAGGTGTGGCGCACAAGACCGAGGCCGGGCTGGTGGCGCTTGGCCTGAAGACGCCCGAAGCGGTCCAGATGGCGGCGCAGCGCATGAATGTCGGCGCCTATCTTGTTGAAGAGATGATCGAAAATGTTGTTGCTGAACTGTTGATCGGCGTCACTCGCGACCCGGCTCATGGCCTGATGCTCACCCTTGGTGCCGGTGGGCAATTGACCGAAATCTGGCACGATGCGACCCATCTGTTGCTGCCCGTGACCGCAGGCGATATCGACGCGGCGCTTGCCCGCTTGCGCATCGCGCCGCTGCTGGCCGGCTATCGCGGCAAGCCGGCCGCGGACAGGCGCGCCATTGTCGCGGCCATCCTTGCGGTGCAGGATTATGTCGGAGCCTATCGCGACCAGGTGCTGGAGGTCGAAGTGAACCCGCTTTTGTGCCTGCCCGATCGTGCCGTGGCCGCAGATGCCCTGATCCAACTGGGAGAGAGAGATTGACCGACACACCCATCAAGACCGAGATCCGCGGACATGTCTTGGAGGTGACGCTTGACCGGCCCAAGGCCAATGCGATCGACCTGACGACCAGCCGGATCATGGGCGATGTCTTTACCCGGTTCCGCGACGATCCTGACTTGCGCGTGGCGATCCTGACCGGCGCGGGCGAGAAATTCTTTTGCCCCGGCTGGGATCTCAAGGCCGCCGCCGATGGCGATGCGGTCGATGGCGATTACGGGGTTGGCGGCTTTGGCGGGTTGCAGGAACTGCGCGGGCTGAACAAGCCGATTATCTGCGCGATAAATGGCATCTGCTGCGGTGGCGGGCTGGAACTGGCGCTGAGCGCGGACATCTTGCTTGCGGCGGAGCATGCCAGCTTTGCGCTTCCGGAAATCCGGTCGGGCACCGTGGCCGATGCGGCCTCGATCAAACTGCCCAAGCGCATCCCCTACCACATCGCGATGGAGATGTTGCTGACCGGGCGTTGGGTCGATGCCCAGGAGGCCGCGCGCTGGGGGCTGGTCAACCGCGTCTTGCCTGCGGGCGACCTGATGGCCGAAGCGCGCAAGCTGGCCGATGACCTGGCCGCCGGTCCCCCCCTCGTGTTCGCCGCGATCAAGGAGGTCGTGCGCGAGGCCGAGGGGATGAAATTCCAAGATGCGCTCAACCGCATCACCAAATCGCAATTTGAAACGGTCGAACGGCTGTACCGGTCCGAGGACCAACTGGAAGGCGCACGCGCCTTTGCCGAAAAACGCGACCCCGTCTGGAAAGGGAAATAAGCCATGCCTTTGTCGATGAACAAAGAGGTCTTCATCACCTGCGCCGTAACCGGATCGGGCTCTACCCAGGATCGCAGCCCCCATGTTCCGCGCTCGCCCGAACAGATCGCCAGTAGCGCCATTGATGCCGCCAAGGCGGGGGCCGCGATTGTCCATTGCCATGTGCGCGACCCCGAAACCGGGGCGCCGTCGCGGCGTCTGGATCTGTATCGCGAGGTGACGGACCGCATCCGCGACGCTGATGTCGACGTGGTGCTGAACCTGACCGCCGGCATGGGTGGTGACATGATGTTCGGCCCGACCGAGGCGCCGCTGCCGCTGAACGAGGCGGGCACCGATATGATCGGCGCGGCCGGGCGGGTGGAACACGTTGCGCAATGCCTGCCCGAGATCTGCACGCTGGATTGCGGCACGATGAATTTCGCCGAGGCCGATTACGTGATGACCAACACGCCCGGCATGCTGCGTGCGATGGGGCGGATGATGACCCATCTGGGCGTGAAGCCCGAGATCGAGGCGTTTGACACCGGGCATCTGTGGTTCGCCAAGGAACTGGTGAAGGAAGGCGTGCTGGACGCGCCCGCGCTGGTGCAGCTGTGCATGGGCGTGCCATGGGGCGCGCCCGATGACCTGAACACCTTCATGGCGATGGTCAACAACGTGCCCGAGGACTGGACGTTTTCTGCCTTTGCCCTGGGGCGCAACCAGATGGCCTATGCAGCGGCTGCGGTTCTGGCGGGGGGCAACGTGCGTGTGGGTCTTGAGGATAACCTTTGGCTGGAAAAGGGCGTGCTGGCGACCAATGCGCAACTGGTCGAACGCGCCGTCGGCGTGGTGGAGGGCATGGGCGCGCGGGTCATCGGCCCCCAAGAGGTGCGCGCGAAACTGGGCCTGACCAAACGCGCACCCAAGGCCGCGTGATGTCGTGACGACGCGCTCGGGCGCGCTGCGGCGGGCCCGTCGAGGTCAGGTGAAAATCGCCTCGATCCGCGCCAACGTGGCGTTTGACACGTCGACCCCCTCGGTCAGGGCGCGGGCGCGCTTGGCCCGTCGTCCGTCACCGGGCAGGCGTGCGCCGTCTTGCTCCCGGATCGCCTCGAGCAATGCGGTCATGCGGTCGGCAAATCCGCCGGTGCCGGCATCTGGATCAATCGCGATGAAACATTGGCCCGTTCTGGGGGGGCCACCGGCCGTGCCGGAAAAGGGCGACGCATCCTTGCCCAGAACCGCGCCCGCCAAGGCCGCTGCCATGACCTCTGTCAACAGGGCAATGCCCACGCCCTTGTAGCCGCCCGAGGGCGCCATCGAACCGGTCAGCCCGATCTTGGCGTCCGTCGTCGGGTTCCCGTTGGGATCCAGCGCCCACCCTTGGGGAATGGGTTTGTCCTCGCGGGCGTGTTTCATCACCTCGGATTTCGCGATGGTCGAGGCGGATTGGTCGATCAGCAATCCGTCCGCCCCCGGTGTCGCCAGCGAAAACGGGTTGGTGCCCACCACCGGTTTCGCCCCGCCCGACGGCGCAATGGACGCGGGCGCGTTGGTGAAGCCCAAGCCGACGAGGCCGGCCTCTGCCAGCCTGGCGGTGTGAATGCCCAGAACCCCGCAGTTATAGCTGTTGCGGATCAGCAGGGCGGCAATGCCCTGTTCGCGTGCGAGCGGGATCAGCCGTGCGAACCCCATGTCGATCGCGGCATGGGCAAAGCCGGTCGCCGCGTCCACCTGCAATACGCCCGGGCGGGTGTGGTCCAGCAGCGGTGTAGCGTGACCGTCGACCTTTCCGCATTGCACGTGTTCGGCGTAGATCGGGATATAGGCCAGACCGTGGCTGGCCACCCCGTCGGCCTCGGTCGCGGCAGTGGCTGCGGCCAGTGGGCGGGCATTGGCCTCGGCCGTGCCGGCGCTTACAAGTGCCCGAAAGGCGAGGTCTTCGATCTGCTCAAGGCTCAGGCGCGTCGTGTCTGCCATGTCGGCACTCCTTCAGTCGTTGTCGGTCAATCCCGCGCCCGCGCCGGCCTGGCGCGAGGCCTCGGTCGCGGGGGCATAGGTGCGGTGCGCCAGCGCGTTCAGAACCGCCCAGGCAGCCGGATCGGGATGGGCGCGGCTGGCCAACTTTCGGGGTGATGCGGCGCGAGTGGACAGGGCGATGCAAAGATCGGACGGGACCTGCGGAAAATCCGAAAGCGTTGCCGCCCCGGGACCAAGGATCGTGATGTGTCCGCCCCCCGCATCGATGCGAACGGCGACTTTCAGAAGGCGCGACATGTCCGCGACGAAAGGCACGATCAGCAGCGGGCAGGCAACCCGTTGCAGCGCGATCGGGGTGGCGGCCAGATCAAGGGCCGCGCATCTGTCCAGCAGCGCAAGGCCTGTCTGCAAGGGGCAAAGCGGCCCGTCCTCAGCCCGCCAGACAGTGCCGTCGATGACGGGCGCAGACCTGTGCGCGCCGGCATTGGCCAGCAGATCGGCCAGCGCCGCGCATCCGTCCAGCCCCATGGCGCACAAACCCTCGACCGCGCGCCATGGGGCTGGAAGATCGGAAGAGCACACGTCTGAACTCCAG
>CAYWTM010000138.1:0-8101 GCA_964460185.1 uncultured Roseicyclus sp.
GCGCGATATCCAGCGCCTTGCCGCAATTGTTGCGCTTGATCAGGCTGATCATCTCGGGCGCGGCGTGGCCTTCTTCCATCAGGCGACCGACCCGCAGGCAGGCCTGAAGGCCAAGCGTGATTTCGGTCTGCATGTCGGCCAGTTTCTTCTGGAACAGCTGCGTTTGCGCCAGGGGCCGGCCGAACTGCACCCGGTCCAGGCCGTATTGCCGCGCGCGATGCCAGCAATCCTCCGCGGCACCCATCACACCCCATGCGATGCCGAACCGGGCCCGGTTCAGACAGCCGAACGGACCTTTGAGGCCTTCCACGTTGGGCAAGAGCGCGTCTTCGCCCACCTCGACGGCGTCCATCACGATCTCCCCCGTGACCGACGCGCGCAAGGACAGTTTCCCACCGATCTTCGGCGCGGACAGGCCTTTCATCCCCTTTTCGAGGACAAAGCCGCGAATCTTGCCGCCATGGGCCTCTGATTTTGCCCAAACCACGAAGACATCGGCGATGGGGCTGTTCGAGATCCACATCTTGGCGCCGGAAATCACATAGCCGCCATCGACCTTCTTGGCGGTGGTCTTCATGCCGGCGGGGTCGCTGCCGGCGTCGGGCTCGGTCAGGCCGAAACATCCGATCAGCGTGCCGGCTGCCAGGCCGGGCAGGTATTTCTGCCGCTGTTCCTCGGAGCCATAGGCATGGATCGGATACATCACGAGGCTCGACTGCACGGACATCATCGAGCGGTAGCCGCTATCGACGCGTTCGACCTCGCGCGCGACCAGGCCATACGTCACGTAACCCCCTCCAAGTCCGCCATATTCCTCGGGGATGGTGACACCCAAAAGGCCCATCTCGCCCATTTCGGCAAACACCTCGGGCGTCACCCGTTCGTTGAGGTAGGCATCGGTCACGCGGCTGGCCAGCTTGTCGGCCGCGTAGGCCTTTGCGCTGTCGGCGATCATGCGCTCTTCTTCGGTCAGCTGGTCGTTCAGGTGAAACGCGTCGGCCCAGTCGAACGGGGCAAGCGAGGGGCCGGTGTGGCGGTGTTGTCCATCGGGCATTTCAATGTCTCCTCTGAGTTGGCGCAACATTCATCGCATTTGCATCGGTTGTGCAAGTCCACAGCCCCTACGCGCGGCGATCTAGCCCATGCCGATTGGCGTGCAAGGTGCGAGATGACAACCCTGACCGCTGCGCGAAAGATCGACGGGTTTGTCCGCGATGCATCCGGTCCAAGCCTTGCGGCCGACGCGGCATGCCGGCGATGGCCTGACCGGTTCGGCCGGGCGGGATCGTTGCGCAACGACCGTGTCCCCTGGAAAGGTCCATCGACCACTTGCCGTCATGCGCCGAGGGTGCAACCTTGCGGATTGAAACGGCGCGCAGGACACGCCACGGTGCGATCACCGGCGCAACCGGGGGATCGACCCGCAACGCCATCGGCCGTGTGGCCGCGCAAGGGATGTCCGGGACCGGACAGAGCAAGATATCCGCCCCCGCCCTGTGTCACGGGCAGACACGGGCATGCAGGAGACCATGATGACCCTTCCCAAACCCCATTGGCGCGAGATGACGACGCGCGATTTTTCGGACAGTGACACCAGCGGATGGATCGCGGTCTTGCCGGTTGCTGCGATCGAACAGCATGGTCCGCATCTTCCCGTGGGGGTCGACGCCTTGCTGGCCGAGGCGATGGTGGGGCGTGTTGTGCATGCTTTGCCAGATGATGTTCCGGCGGTGTTCCTGCCGGTTCAGCAGGTGTGCAAATCGAACGAACATATTGAATTTCCGGGGACTTTGACCCTGACCTGGGAAACGGCGATAAAATCATGGCTTGAAATCGGGGCCAGCGTGGCGCGGGCGGGGCTGCGCAAGATGGTGATCGTGACCAGCCACGGCGGCAACATCGCCCCGATGGAAATCGTTGCGCGCGAATTGCGCCAGACCCTTGGGATGGCGGTGGCCACGACCAGTTGGGGCCGGATGAGCCCCGAACGCGTCTACACGTATCCCGACGGGCCCATGGTCGATATCCATGGCGGTCTGTCCGAAACCTCGATGATGCTGGCCGCCTGTCCCGATCTTGTGCGCACCGAACTGGCCGAGGATTTCGGCAGCTCGCAAACGGCACTGCGGCAGGGATCCGCAAAATTGGGCTACCACATGGCCGAGGCCAACTTGGCCTGGTTGTCCAACGATCTGAACGCCAAGGGAACGGTCGGCGATGCGTCGCGCGCCTCGGCGGCACTGGGCGAGCAGGATTTGCGCAGCCAGACCGAGGGGTTCGTCGCGCTCTTGCGGGATATGCAGCGATACCAGGTTGATCGGTGAGGTTTGCCGATTTTCAAAAACGAACCTATTTTAACATAAATCTTTTGAAAAAAGCCAAATAATTACACTTTTCATCACTTATCCCCAGATCCATCTACAGGCCTCGGATCAGGTTCGGGATCTGTGCTTTGAACTTGAAAAACCCTGCTGTGGCATGGGGCCACGCGGCGCGATCCCAATCCCGCATGACCTGAACCAGCACTATGCCGTCGTCTTTCAGGGCGCGTTGCAGCGCAGCAAGGGCGCTGGCGGCGGGGCCGACAGGGGCAAAGGGTGCCACGATCTGTTCGACGCCTCCGGCACGGGCCCAATCGACAATGTCGGCCACGTGAGGGGTAAGCGGGGCGGGGCGGCCAAGCTTGCTGGCCCACCGCGCCAGGGCATCCTCCATGGCCGCGCGGGTGAAGGTGGCGACGAGCGGCGACATCGGCCTTGGCGATCGCGAGTCCACTGATATCAGGCCGGCATGGGCCACGGGCTGATCTTGCAAGGCATCCAGGATGAAGCCCGGTGAAAGGTCTTCTTCGGTCAACAAGACGCCAGTGCGCAGGCCCGGTTGCGGCAGCTGGCCCAGGGGGGCGGGGCGCGCGACCGGATGATCCGGGCCTTCGAGAGCGGCCGCGCCGGTCTCGAGGCGCCATTCGGGGTTGTGGCGGCCTTCGGTATATTTGGAGATATTCGACGACCTGGCGATGTAGTGCTTGCCCCGTGTCTGAAGACCCGCCACCCACCGCCAGCTCAAGGTGTTCGAGGCGGGATCGCCATCCAGCAGGTGCCGCATGAAGAAATCTGCACCCGCCTCCCACGGCAGGCGCAGGGTGAAGATCCAGATCGACGCGACCCACATGCGGGCATGGTTGTGCAGATAACCGGTGCTGACAAGTTCCCGCACCCATGCGTTGAAGGCGTCGATATCCGTCTGGCCCGCCTCTGCCCGGGCGAGAGCGGCGCCCAGATCCGCGTCTTTTTCCGCACGGGCCAGCACGCGGTCCAATCCCTGGCGGTAGGCGCCCCAGACGCCCGGCCGCATTTCCAGCCAGCCTTTCCAGTAGGTTCGCCAGACGACTTCCTGGATGAATTTCTCGGCGGCCGTGGCCGAATGGCGTCCAAGCACGGCCTGGATCACCTCGGGTTCGGTGATCAGGCGATGGCGCAGATAGGGCGACAGTTGCGAGACATGCGGATGTCCCCGATCGGGCAGATCGTAGTTGCGGCGCGACGCGTATTCGCGACCGGCAGCCGGGACAAAGCGGTGCAACCGGTTCAGTGCTTCGGTTCGGGTGGCGGCGGGGCTGGGGCAGGGATCGATCATGCCGGTGCATCTAGCGGTGTGCACCCCGGTGTCGAGGAAAGCGCCGACCTGCCCTTGCAGCCCCCCCGGTGCAACACTAGTCTTCGCAAGCAATCACGCGCAACGTATCCGAGGCAGCCGGCCATGAATGACCCAATCGACACCTATATGAACACTCTGGTCCCCATGGTGGTCGAACAGACCAGCCGGGGTGAACGCGCCTACGATATCTTTTCCCGGCTCCTCAAGGAGCGGATCATATTCGTCAACGGCCCCGTCCACGACGGCATGTCCAGCCTTGTGGTGGCGCAGTTGCTGCACCTTGAGGCGGAAAATCCGTCCAAGGAAATCTCGATGTACATCAATTCGCCTGGCGGATCCGTGATCGCGGGCATGAGCATCTACGACACGATGCAGTACATCAAACCCAAGGTGTCGACGCTGGTGTGCGGTCTGGCGGCCTCGATGGGGTCGGTGATCGCGCTTGGCGGCGAAAAGGGCATGCGGTTCTCGTTGCCGAACTCGGAATTCCTGGTGCACCAGCCCTCGGGCGGCAGCCAGGGCACGGCGGCAGATATCCTGATCCAGTCACGTCATATCGAACAGACCCGCGAACGGTTCTACCGTCTGTACATGCGCCACACGGGGCAGGACTACGAGACGGTGCAGCAGGCGCTGGATCGCGACAAGTGGATGACCCCGGAAGAAGCCAAGGAGTGGGGGCATATCGACGAGATCGTCGAGAGCCGCGCGCCCGAAGAGGAGAGCAAATAACGCGGGTCACAGACGCGTGCCCAGGGCGCAAACACGGGGATTTTGGCGTTGTGGTGCGGGCGGCCCTGTTCTAGGCTCTCATGAAATCAACGGTTCGGGCAGGTTCCGGGCCGGGGTGCTCCGCGCCCGGACGTCCTATGTAGGTGAACGATATGGCTAACTCATCCGGCAGCGACTCGAAAAACACGCTCTATTGTTCGTTCTGCGGCAAGAGCCAGCACGAGGTTCGCAAACTCATCGCCGGGCCGACGGTGTTCATCTGTGATGAATGCGTTGAGCTTTGCATGGACATCATCCGGGAAGAGACCAAGTCCAGCGGCCTGAAATCTACCGACGGCGTGCCAAGCCCGCGCGACATCTGCAACGTCCTGGATGACTACGTGATCGGGCAAAGCCACGCAAAGCGGGTTTTGTCGGTCGCCGTTCACAACCATTACAAGCGCCTCAACCACGCGTCGAAATCGGATATCGAGCTGTCGAAATCCAATATCTTGCTGATCGGGCCCACGGGGTGCGGCAAAACGTTGCTGGCGCAGACGCTGGCGCGGATTCTCGACGTGCCGTTCACCATGGCCGATGCAACGACCCTGACCGAGGCGGGCTATGTCGGTGAGGATGTCGAAAACATCATCCTGAAACTGCTTCAGTCCAGCGAATACAACGTCGACCGCGCGCAACGCGGCATCGTCTATATCGACGAGGTCGACAAGATCACGCGCAAATCCGACAACCCCTCGATCACGCGGGACGTGTCGGGGGAAGGCGTGCAGCAGGCGCTATTGAAGATCATGGAAGGCACGGTGGCCTCGGTGCCGCCCCAGGGTGGGCGCAAGCATCCGCAGCAGGAATTCCTGCAGGTCGACACGACGAACATCCTGTTCATCTGTGGCGGTGCATTCGCCGGGCTGGACCGCATCATCGCGCAGCGCGGCAAAGGGTCCGCCATGGGCTTTGGTGCTGATGTGAAAGACCCCGACAGCAAATCCGTCGGGGAATACTTCAAGGATCTCGAACCCGAGGATCTTTTGAAATTCGGCCTGATCCCGGAATTCGTGGGGCGTCTGCCGGTCATCGCGACACTGGAAGACCTCGACGAGAGCGCGCTGGTCACGATCCTGACCGAGCCGAAGAACGCGCTGGTCAAGCAATACCAGCGCCTTTTCGAGCTGGAAGATACCAAGCTGAAGTTCACCGATGACGCCTTGAACGCAATCGCCAAACGCGCGATCCAACGCAAGACCGGCGCGCGGGGGCTTCGGTCGATCATGGAAGATATCTTGCTGGATACGATGTTCGATCTGCCGGGTGCGGAAGGCGTCGAAGAGGTCGTGGTCAATGAAGAGGCCGTGAACTCCGATGCACAGCCCCTGATGATCTATGCCGAGCGGTCCAAGGAAGAACCCGCTTCGGCCGGCTGACCCGGGCATCATTCGGATCAACGGCCCCGGCAGATGCTGCGCGGGGCCGTTTTACATCGAACATCCGGCAAGGCGGCCGTGACGGTGCAGCGTGCTGAAATCAGCGTAGCCAGAGTTTTTCGCGTTTCAGTGTATTGCGGATCTGTTGTTCCTTGCGCGGAAGGTTGTCCTGGTCGAACAGCGCGCGCGCCTTGAGGCCTTTGCCCTGGTAGATCATCCGTTTCATCGGCTCATAGGATTTCAGCACCTTCTTGATCCGGTTGGGCGCGGCAATCGCCTCCAACGTGTCAATGAAACCCTGGCTTTCGCGCGCGAAGGCAAGCGGCAGCACCCGGTAGTGGCAGCTGTGGCTGCCGTCCAGCCACCCCGGCGCCAGCGCGTCGCGCCCCCCACCAAAACTGTGGATGACCAACGGCAATGCGACCTGATCAAGCCATGGATCGAGCGATTGGCAAACCAGTTCGGGGGGCGGATCGTCGCGGATCGCCACGGCGTATTCGGTAAACCGGCGCCCGAATTCGGCGGGGTCACGGTAATAGAAAAACCCCGCATTGAAATAGAGGTAGCGTCGCCAGAATTCGTCGGGTTGGCGCAGGTCAAGCGAGGCTTCGAAATCGAGGCCGAACTTGTCATAGAGCGATTTCCAGGTCGCCGTGTACCCGGGACCGTAAAGTTCGACCTGAGGCCAGGTCGCATCGACCCTCAACGAGGCCGAGGGGCGATCGAAATCGAACGGCACCTCGGTCAGATCGCCGGTCATCAGGGTGTCACTGTCGAAAAACACGAAAGGCTCGTCCGCGGGCAGGGCAGCCAAGGCCTCGATCTTGTTGCCATAGGGGTATTCCTGGCCGAAATGCCGGGAAGAGAAAGGGATGATTTCCGCGCCCAGATGATCCGTCAGCAAGTTCCGCACAGCCGGGTCGTTGATGCGCGGGTCATGGTTCCAGAGATCGCCGGGTTCGGGTTCGGCAACGAACAACCGCCCCGGAAAATCCGGATTCGCCGCCCGAAACGAGGCCGCGAACAAGGTCGCCTCATATTGCAGGCGCCCTGCCTGGCCCACCACGACGACGTTGAACGGGTTGCTCGGACCGGGTGTCCGTTTTGAGTTCGAAGACATGGTTGGCTGCTCGGATCGTGGCCATCGGGTATCGACCGACCTTAGCCATCGTCCGGTTGATGCGCCAGATGCGACAAGATCGCGGCACTGTCCACGTTCCGGTCATGACCCGCGCAACCTGACGACCGCCGTGATTGTCCGCCAAAAGATCCAGGTATCCAGCCGGAACCCCGCACGCCGGATATAGTCGATATCCGCCGCCGTCTTGAGCCGTGTGGCATCGATGCCTTCGGCATATCCCAGTTCGATCTGCGCCAGGCCACTGATCCCGGGGCGCACTGTGTGGCGTAGCCGGTATTCCGGGATCGACTGCAGGAAGTGGCTGGCGTGGTGGAAATAGTCCGGTCGGGGTCCGATGAGGCTCATCTCGCCGCGGTAGACGTTGAGGATCTGCGGCAATTCATCAAATCGCGAGCGGCGCAGAAATCGGCCTATCGGGGTGATCCTGTCGCATTCCATGGGGTCATTCGGCCCACGAAGGCAGGTCTTTTGCACCGACATGGATCTGAATTTCACTGCGTGAAACGCCCTGCAATACCTGCCCATGCGTTTTTGGTGGAAAAACAAGGGTCCCGGATTGAAGAACGGGTTCACCATCAACAGCACGGCGGCCACCATCAGCATCGCCGGCAGCAGAACCATGGATGCGAAAAACAGATCAAAGCAGCGCTTGCCACCCCAGAAAAGACCCGATGCCCGGGGATCGTATTTTCCTGTAACCGTATCAACCGCTTGGTAGTCGGAAACGTCAGGATTCAGCGTCACGTGGCACCCCCAAGTGCAGTCTCGGGCCGCAGGACAGGGACAGGACGCATCAGCGCGCCACATCTTCAGCAGCAATTCGACCTTCGAATGACGATGTACGCCCCAATGCCTTAAAGGAGCGTTAACGCAATCGATCGTTGCGACTTCGGACGCCTATGTGTCGGTTCCCATCATATGGTCCCCATGTTTTCTTTTTTTGATTGCAGTTCGACCTTGTCCAATACAAGGCGAGCTTTCCGGTCGCGGGGTTTTGAAAGGGGCACGCGAATACCGGGCGAGGACCTGATTTTGATAGCGGTCCGAGATCCAACCTGAAACGTCGTATGAAGGACCATGGCGCGAAGCGGGAGAGAATGGTGGGCGACCCAGGAATCGAACCTGGCGTGCGTCTCCGCGAGGGAGTTACAGT
>CAYWTM010000139.1:0-8084 GCA_964460185.1 uncultured Roseicyclus sp.
GCTTTTCGGTCAGGTCGCCGTAATAGCCCTTGAGCTTCTGCTTGGCGCGCAGCTGCAGGCCGAAATCGGACATCTTGCCCTTGCGGCGCTGGCCATGCTGGCCGGGGCCGTATTCGCGCTTGTTCACCGGGGATTTCGGACGGCCCCAGATGTTTTCGCCCATCCGGCGGTCGATCTTGTACTTGGCAGACGTGCGTTTCGTCACGGCTGATCTCCTCTTCGTGTTTCGAGAGGGCGTTGTCCTTTCCCCGGATTTGGCCGGGGTGACAGGCGATCCCTTGCGGGGGCCACCAACACCAATATGAAACCCCGGCTGTTGGGCCGGGGATGAGCGCGCCTTTTACAGCAATGCGGGGGGCTGTCAATGCCGGGTGGACAGCTGTTTTGCAGGCGCGCCGTGCAACAGGATCGCCGCTTCGGCCCGGTTGATCATGCGACGCGCAGGTGCACCGTAAAGATCAGGGTTGTGTCCCAGTTCCGGGCGCAGGTCCAGCAGGCTGCCGCGCTGGTCGCCCGACAGGTTGTCCAGCCCCATGAAACCGGGATGAAAGCTTTCGACCTCAAGCCCGTTTGCCCAGACTACCTCGTGCCGGTCGAGAAGCAGGTGAATATACCAGGTCTCGCGCAGGGAATGATCGACGGTGATGAAACGGTCGCCCACCAGATCGGCGGCGCGCACCAGAACCTCGGGCTCGCCCCAAAGATCAAGAGCGGCGCGGCCCTGCACCAGAACCCGGTGTTCGGGGCTGACGACCAGGTCATCATCGGGACGGTCGACCCCCAGCGCGCCCTGGCGGATGCGGATAGGTCGCTGATCGGGCATGGCGAACAGGCGCGCGCCGGACATGCGCCGGTGCCCGGACCACAGCACCTCCTGCGGGCCGTTGTCACGGGTCAACAGACGGTCGCCGGGCCCCAGATCCTCGATCGCGACCACGCCGGTCTCGGTGCGCAGGCGGGTGCCGGGCGTGAAACAGATGACCGAGGGGCGTTCGGATGGCGTGGCGCGCAAGGTCCGGTCGCTGCAATGCACGATCGTCAGATCCTTGTCGGGAGGCGGCATGTCATCGGCGAACAACAGCACGGGGGCTGCGCCGTCTTCGATGATGATCGGGACAACGGTAAAGAACCTGGTGCCGTCGCTGACCACGAAAGCACCGCGAAAGATCGGATCGGCCTCGTCGGCGGCAAGTTCGGCGGGGCACGGCGGCGGGCGCTGCAAAATCTTGCACACCACGCGCGCCGCTCGGGGACGAAGCTCTTGATGATCCCGGCTGGCCGTCAGAATGAGGGCGGCGCCATCGCCTTCCATCGGAACAGCGCGGCCATGCCAAGCCCACGACATTCCCGCGACCAGATCTTGTTCTTCTTGTGCCGGCAATCCCTCAATGAAGGTTTGCGTCCATGAGATAACGAACGCGCCCCTAAAGCCCGTGCCCATTGCCCCGCCCCATAGTATTATGATGCCGGTCGTTGATCGACCGTGCCTATACGAAAGTATAGCAGAGGTGATTCGCTGTGTATAGCGCCTGATTCGGCGATTGCTACAAAATGTGAGGTCGGGCGCTAGAAACGGATGTCGACGCTGAGCGACCCCACAAGCTGGCCCTCGGCCTGGCCAACGAATTCCTCTGACATGTAGGTGATGCCGTAGAATACATTGTTGCCGCCAAAGCCGTAGTTCACACCGGCGCGGACGCGGTGGCGGGCATCCTCGACCTCGTAACCCCGGTCTTCGGGCAGAAAGATGGAACTTGCGACATATGCAGTGTCCGCACCAAGCAGGAATGACCATCCACCATCACTGAATTCGCCGTCGATGGCCGCCAGACGCTGGCCGGTGATCGGGTCGCGGGTGCGCAGGCCGCCGTTGCCCAGATCGCCAAGCGTAAGGTCAAAGCCTGCACGCGCCATGGTTTCGACCCCGGCCTGAAGCTCGACAAAGGGACGGATCTCGCCCGAAGCGAAGCGCATGCTACGCGCGACCTCCAAGGTGCCGTGAAGGTAGACACCATTTTCGACCTGGAAATCCTCAACATCCATCCGGGGCATGGACAGGGCGTCGTGGATGCCGGATTGCATATTGCGGATGCCGGTTTGCTCGCCCGTGATGGCCAGATCGGCCCCGACGGTCACATCGAGACCACCCATGTTCAGATGCGAATGCGCGCCAAGCCACCATGTGCCCGCATAGAGCCGGTCGCCCGCTGCCGGATTCGCGAGGTTGTCCGGCGCGATCACCTCGCCTCGGAACCGGTATTCCATGATGGCCCCGAACTGATCGGGCAAGGCACCGGACCAGGATTGCCCCCGGAACAGGCTGACGCTGTAGGCCCCGGACCGCCAACGATCCTGCCGGTCGGCAATCGTGTCATTGGTGAAGACGCGGGTGGTGCCCAACGTGGATCGCCCTTCGGCAAGCGCGGTTTCGGGTGCCGCCCCGAACACAAGGAGAAGTGCTGCCCCGAAAAGGGGAAGGGATCGTGCCATATCGCTGCCTCGTCAATTCACGGCGGTTGGCCCGCCTGCGTTGAAAGGGAGGTTATCAGCACAAATGGGGCATGGCTATGACGAGAAAGCCGAAAATGGCCCGATTGCCGCGCGGCTGTGACCTCGGCGCACAGTCAGCCGCATTTAGAATGACCGCAACTGGCGCAGGTCATGCAGCCCTCGATCATCCGCATGTCATATTGGCCGCAGGACGGGCAGGCCGGACCGGGCCGATGGCCAAGGTTCACCACCTCGGCCCGAGGGTCGGATTTCAGGCCCATCCCCTCGCCCGCAAGAAAGCCTGTCACGATCATGTGCTTTTCGATCACTCCGCCGATGGCGGCCAGGATCGACGGCACGTATTTGCCCTGCATCCACGCGCCCCCGCGCGGATCGAACACGGCCTTGAGCTCCTCGACCACGAAGGACACGTCGCCGCCGCGCCGGAACACCGCCGAAATCATCCGGGTCAACGCCACGGTCCATGCGAAATGTTCCATGTTCTTGGAGTTGATGAAGACCTCGAAGGGGCGGCGGTGGCCGTTGAGGATGATGTCGTTGATGGTGATGTAAAGCGCGTGCTCGCTGTCTGGCCATTTGACCTTGTAGGTGTGCCCCTCCAGCGATTGCGGGCGGTCCAGCGGTTCGGACATGTAGACGACTTCACCCATCGCCGCCTCCGACGCTTCCTGCGCCTCGGGCTTGGCCTCGGATTCGGACACCGTCAAGACCGATCCCGTCACCTCGTTGGGGCGATAGGTCGTGCAGCCCTTGCATCCCGTTGCGTAGGCCTCGGCGTAGACATCCTTGAACGCCTCGAAGCTGATATCGGCGGGCACGTTGATGGTCTTGGAAATCGACGAGTCGATCCAGGGCTGCGCGGCGGCCTGCATGCGGACGTGATCCAGTGGCGCAAGGGTCTGGGCGGTGACGAAATACTCCGGCAGGGGCGCGTCGCCTTTCAGGTCGCGCCACATGGCGACCGCGTAGTCGACCACCTCTTCCTCGGTGCGGGTGCCATCGGGCTGCAGCACCTTGCGGGTGTAGGAATTGGCAAAGACCGGCTCGATCCCGGACGACACGTTGCCCGCGTAAAGCGAGATCGTGCCGGTGGGCGCGATGGAAGTCAGCAGCGCGTTGCGCAACCCGTGTTCCGCGATCAGGGCCTGCACCTCGGGGTCCAGCCGGCGGATCATCGGCGCCCTGGCATAGGCCTTGGCATCGAACAGGGGGAAGGCCCCCTTTTCCTGGGCCAGCAGCGCCGATGCCCGGTAGCTGGCATTGGCGATGGCCTGCATCCAGACCTCGGCCTGGTGCGCCGCCTCGGGTGAACCATAGCGCAGGCCGACCATGGCCAGCGCATCGGCCAGCCCCGTGACCCCAAGCCCGATCCGACGTTTTGCCAAGGCTTCCTGGCGCTGCGCCTCGAGCGGGAAGCGCGAGGCATCCACGACATTGTCCATCATCCGCACCGACAACGCGACCAGCTCCGTCAATGCATCCGGATCAAGCCGGGCCGCATCGGTGAAAGGATCGGCCACCAGCCGCGCCATGTTGATCGACCCCAGCAGGCACGCACCATAAGGCGGCAGGGGCTGTTCGCCGCAGGGATTCGTGGCGGCGATCGTTTCGACGTAGTTCAGGTTGTTCTCGGCGTTGATGCGGTCGATGAAGATCACGCCGGGTTCGGCGTAGTCATAAGTCGCGCGCATGATCTTGTTCCAGAGATCGCGGGCCTGCACTGTCTTGTAGACGCGCCCGCCAAAGACGAGCTCCCAAGGCCCATCAGCCTTGACCGCAGCCATGAAGGGATCGGTGGCAAGAACGCTGACATTGAACATGCGCAGGCGGGCTGGATCGGCCTTGGCGGCGATGAAATCCTCGATGTCGGGATGGTCACACCGCAAGGTCGCCATCATCGCGCCCCTGCGCGATCCCGCCGACATGATCGTGCGGCACATCGCGTCCCACACATCCATGAAGCTCAGCGGACCGGAGGCATCGGCGGCCACGCCATGCACCTCGGCCCCCTTGGGGCGGATCGTCGAGAAATCATACCCGATGCCGCCACCTTGCTGCATGGTCAGCGCGGCCTCTTTCAGGTTCTCGAAAATGCCGCCCATGCTGTCGGGAACGGTGCCCATGACAAAGCAGTTGAACAAGGTCACGGATCGCGCGGTGCCCGCGCCTGCGATGATACGGCCCGCGGGCAGGTATTTGAAATCCTCAAGGGCTGCGTAGAACCGGTCTTCCCACCCGGACCGATCGGTTTCCACCTCGGCCAGCGCGCGCGCGATCCGGCGCCAGGTATCTTCGACCGAGCCGTCGATCGGTGTGCCGTCAATCGCCTTGAGGCGGTATTTCATATCCCAGATCTGTTCGGCGATGGGGGCGGCGAAACGGGTCATGAAAAAGGTCTCCGGGCGAACTGGCAGAGCGGGAAGATAGCATAGATGCTGTGGTTTTCAATCGACGTCGCGCTATGTATTGAGAAAGGCAGCAAAGGCGCAACGATCAACAGTTTGCATCATAGCCGCCGCAAGATACTATATCTAGGCGCATTCAACGATTCTGTGGGTAAATCTGTGGGCATTTTGGGGACAACCCACCTGATCAAGCTTTGTGTCGGCGCCGAGCGGGTCGAGGACCTGCTGGACTGGCAGGCTTCGGCGCGGGCGAAAGGGCCCGACGGATTGCCCCGGCATGTCACGCGGATGTGGCCCAAACGGGCCGAAGAGGCGCTGAACGGCGGCTCGCTCTACTGGGTGTTCAAGGGACTGGTGCTGTGCCGGCAGCCGATCGTGCGCTTTGACGAGGTCGACCGGGGCGACGGGATCCAGCGGTGCGGGATCGTTCTGCATCCGGACGTCACGCGGGTCGCAGCCACTCCCAGGCGCCCGTTCCAGGGCTGGCGCTACCTCAACCCCGCCGACGCGCCGCCGGATCTGCGCGTGGGCCGCGCCGAAGAAGACACGCTGCCCCCTGCCCTGCAATCCGCGCTGGCGGACATCGGGGTCTTGTAACCCCTCGGTCGCATCCCGGACCGAGACCGGCCCCCCGCCCTTCCGGATCATCGCAGATCACGCGCGCTGCCGGGGTCGGCATCCCGCGATCCGGATCGCAAGGGGTTGCCGGACGGGACAGCTGACCGGGCCATGCGAGCCCGCCCCCAGGCGATGGGTGCAACAGGGCCTGCGACGCCGGCCTCAATCCCGAGATATGCGCGCCATCAACGCCTTGAGCGCGGCCCGTTCAACCTCGCCCCAATCCGCGCCGCGGGCGCGGAACAAGGTCGCCTCGGACCGGTGGATCAGGCCATCGTCCAGGATCTTCAGGTGGTTGGCGCGCAGCGTCTCACCGGTTGAGGTTATGTCGGCGATGGCTTCGGCCGTGCCATGGGCCACGGTGCCCTCGGTCGCGCCCTGGCTGTCGACCAGTTGATAGTCGGCAACGCCGGCGTCGCGCAGGAATTCGCGGACCAGACGGTGATACTTGGTGGCGATGCGCAGGCGGAACCCGTGATGCGCGCGAAAGGCTGCCGCCACCGCATCGAGATCGTCCAGACCGTTGACATCGATCCAGCACTTCGGCACCGCGATGATCAGGTCCGCGTGGCCGAACCCCATGGGCGCCATGACCTCGACCGTCTGATCCCATGCCGGGATGCGTTCCTGCACCAGATCGCTGCCGGTGACCCCAAGGTGGATGCGCCCGGCCGCCAGTTCGCGCGGGATCTCACCGGCCGAAAGCAGCATCAGGTCGACATCCGCGCCCGCAACCTCGGCCGCGTATTCGCGGTCCGACCCGCTGCGCCGCATTTCGACCCCGCGATCGGCGAACCAGGCAAAGGTCTTTTCCATCAGCCGCCCCTTGGAGGGCACGCCCAGGCGAATGCTCATGACCCGACCTCCGCCAGTTGCAGAAGGATTTCGGGACGGATCACGCCGCCCACGGCAGGGATCTCGCGGCCGCCACCCAACTGCCGGGTCAGCGCGTCATAGCGCCCGCCGGTGGCCACCGGAGGCATGTCGGCCATGGCGGGGCCCAGAAAGCCAAAAACGAAGCCATCGTAGTATTCCATCGTGGTGCGGCCATAGCTGGCCTCGAACGGCAGCGTGCGGACATCGATACCGGCGCTGTCCAGCGCATCCATGCGACGCTCGAACCGGTCCACGGCCGGCGTGAGACCGGGCAGATCGACACACACGTCGCGGAGGTTTTCGTGCACATCGGGCAGGGCCGCCTTGAGCGACAGGATGACGCCCAGAACCTCGGCCTCGGCGGCGGAAATCGTGGGCGCGCCCGCATCTTCGGCCAGGGTGTGCAGGCGTTCGGCCACCTCGCCGCGGGACCGCAGCCCGATCTCGGGACCGGCCTCGGCGATCAGCGCGGACACGCCATGTTCGCCCATGGCCTCGATCAGGGCGGCGCGGGCGGCCGACGGGGGTGTGCGCCCGGTAAAGCGGTCGATCAGCGCACGGAACCGGCGCGGGCGCCAGATATGCCGACGCAGCGCGGCCTTGCGCGGCTCGGTCGTGCCCAGGGTCTCGACGGCGGCCATCAGCAGGCCGATATCACCGGTCACGGCCCGCAGCCCGTGAGGTGCCAGGACCTTGGCAAACAGCGCGAAGACCTCGGCATCGGCGCGGGCGGGATCTTCGCGGTCGAACAGTTCGAAGCCCACCTGAAGGTATTCGTTGGGCCGCCCGGACCCCGCGGGCTGTTTGCGGAACACCTCGCCCTGATAGGTGTAGCGCGCGGGTTCGGCCCCGGTGTCCATGTGCATCTGCACCACGGGCACGGTGAAATCCGGGCGCAACATCATCTCGCCCCGGTCGGCGTCGTCGGTCACGTAGGCGCGTGCGCGAATGTCTTCGCCGTAGAGATCGAGAAGCGTGTCGGCAGGCAGCAGCAGATCGGCCTCGATCGGCAAAGCGCCCGACGCCGCGAAAAAGGCCTGAAGCCGCGCGGCTTCGGCCCGGAGGGTGGCCTTGTCGGTCACTGGTGGCGGTCCAGGATCGCGCGCACCTGCGCGACCAGGTCGGACAGCGGCACCTCGACCTGGGCGGGCTGGGATTTCCACTCCTCCAGCGTCGCATCCTGCGCGAGCTTTGCGCCAAGGACCAGGTCCTTGATCTGCACCACGCCGCGCGCGGCCTCGTCCGAGCCCTGGATCACGGCGACGGGGCTTTGGCGTTTGTCGGCGTATTTGAGCTGGTTGCCGAAATTCTTGGGGTTGCCCAGGTAGACCTCGGCCCGGATACCGGCGTGGCGCAGGTCGCTGGCCATGCGCTGGTACTCGGCCATACGGTCGCGGTCCATGACGGTGACGATGACGGGGCCTCGGGTCGCGCCCGAAAGCCGCCCCTTGGCGCGCAGCGCGGCCAGAAGCCGGTCGACGCCGATGGAAACACCCGTGGCCGGCACCTCTTGCCCGGTGAAGCGTTTCACGAGGTCGTCATAGCGGCCCCCGCCTGCAACGGAGCCGAATTGGCGCGGGCGGCCCTTTTCGTCGAGGATCTCGAAGGTCAGTTCCGCCTCGTAGACCGGGCCGGTGTAGTAGCCGAGGCCCCGGACGACCGAGGGGTCGATGA
>CAYWTM010000140.1:0-8072 GCA_964460185.1 uncultured Roseicyclus sp.
AGGCGCGATATCGTTGATGGCCACGATCTCGATATCCGGCCAGCCGCCCTTCAGCCACGCGCGCACGACGGACCGTCCGATCCGTCCGAACCCGTTGATCGCAACCTTGATGGCCATGTGCCGCACCTCCGCTTTCGCGAGGAGTGATGCACCCGTGACTTTAGCGACGCAAGAGGCGTCAGGCCGCCGGCAGCGCCCCGCGCGATTGCAGCAATTCGGTCAGCCAGTCCGGGTCCATTTCCGGCACCGAAGACAACAAGAGCTCGGTATAGGGATCATGGGGCGGCTGGAACATCTCGGATTTCGGGCCCTTTTCGACGACAACGCCTTCCTTCATGACCACGACCTCGTCGGCAATGGCCTTCACGGTCGCCAGATCATGGGTAATGAACATGTAGGCCAGGTCGAATTCGCCCTGGATCTTGTCGAGCAGCTTCAGGATGCCTTCGGCCACCAGCTGATCCAGCGCAGACGTCACCTCGTCGCAGATGATGAACTGCGGCTCGGCGGCCAGCGCGCGCGCGATGCCGATACGCTGCTTTTGACCGCCCGACAGTTCCGACGGCAGCCGGTCGATATAGTCGTCAGGTTCCAGTTCGATCAGCGACAACAGATCCCTGATCCGATCATCCAGCTGCTTGCCCTGAAGGCCAAGGTACATCTGTGCGGGCCGTCCGATCAGATCGCGCAGGCGCAGCTTTGGATTCAGCGCCGTGTCGGCCATCTGGTAGATCATCTGCGCCTGCCGCAGCTGATCGCGGGTGCGATTGCGATAATCCGGCGGCAGGACCTCGCCGTTGAACAGCACCTCGCCACGGCGCGGCGGCAAAAGACCGGTGATGACGCGCGCCGTCGTGGATTTGCCCGACCCGGATTCGCCCACCACCGCAACAGTGCGGCGGGCATGAATGTCAAAGCTGATATCCTTGAGGACATCCAGCGTGCCATAGGCTGCGGTGACGTTGCGCACGGACACGACCGGGGTTGCCGACGCTTCGACCGGTGGCTGCTCGGCCCGCGCATAGCTTCGCACCGCCCACAGGGACTTGGTGTAGTCCTGGGTGGGATGGTCAAGCATGGTCCGGGTATCGGCCTCTTCGACCTCTTCGCCCTTGAGCAGCACCTTGATCTTGTCGGCCATCTGCGCCACCACGGCGAGGTCATGGGTGATGTAGATCGCGGCAGTGTCGAACTGTTCCACGATATCGCGGATCGCGGCCAGAACCTCGATCTGGGTGGTCACGTCCAGCGCCGTGGTCGGCTCGTCAAAGATGATCAGATCGGGCCTGCACGCCATCGCCATGGCCGTCATCGCGCGTTGCAGCTGGCCCCCCGACACCTGATGGGGATAGCGAAAGCCGATCTCTTCCGGGTTGGGCAGCTGCATCCGGCGATACAGATCGACCGCGTCTTTCTCGGCCTCGGACCGCCCCATCACGTGATGCTGAACCGGGGCTTCGGAATATTGCTCGATCAGTTTGTGCGCCGGGTTGAAGCTGGCAGCGGCGGATTGCGCCACATAGGCGATCCGTTTGCCGCGCAGATCGCGTTTCGTGGCTTCGGATGCGGTGCGCAGGTCGATCCCGTCGAACATGATCTCGCCGCCCGAGATGCGACACCCGTCGCGCGCAAAGCCCATGGCGGCCAGACCGATGGTCGACTTGCCGGCCCCGGATTCCCCGATCAGGCCCAGGACTTCGCCCTTGTGCAAGGTGACGTCCACGCCCTTGACGATCTCGAGCCACTCCTCGTCTGCGCGCCCTTCGATGCGCAGACCCTTCATCGTCAAGAGGACATCTTTCTTGGTTTCGGTCATCAAGCTCACTCCTTCAGGCCGGAGGCGCGTTGCAGCTGCCAGTCCACAACGAAGTTCACGCTCACCGTCAAAAGCGCGATGGCACCGGCCGGCAGCAAGGGGGTGATGTCGCCAAAGGAAATCAGCGTCGCGTTATCCTTGACCATCGAGCCCCAATCGGCGGTTGGCGGCTGCATCCCCAGACCCAGGAAGCTGAGCGCGGAGATGGTCAGGAAGACGAAACAGAACCTCAGCCCGAACTCCGCCACCAGCGGCGCCATGGCGTTGGGCAGGATTTCTCGGGTGATCAGACGCCACAGGCCTTCACCGCGCAGCTTTGCCGCCTCGACGTAATCCATCACCACGATGTTCATGGCGACCGCCCGCGCAAGGCGGAACACACGGGTGGAATCGATCAGCGCGATGACCAGGATCATGTTGATGACCGACGTGCCAAAGATGGTCAGCAACAACAGCGCAAAGATCAGCGCCGGGATCGCCATCAGCACATCGACCGTGCGCGACAAAATCTGATCGAGCCAGCCGCCAACTGTGGCTGCCAGCAGGCCCAGTATGGACCCCACGCCAAAGGCCAGCGCAGTGGTGACGAACGCGATGCCCACGGTGTTGCGGGCGGCATAGATCAGCCGTGATAGCATGTCGCGGCCCAGGTTGTCCGTGCCAAGCAGATGAACGCTGTCCCAGGGCTGGTATTCGCGACCCACGATCGCGGTTTCGGAAAACGGCGCGATCAGCGGGGCAAAGACCGCAACGACGATGTAGATCAGGATCATCAGCATCCCGAAACTGGCCGTCAGCGGTGCGGTCTTGAGCTCCTTGGCCACGCCGCGCGGACTGATGCCCACGGCCGCCGCGCGGAATATCCAGCCCGCGGCCATGGAGGCGATGATCACAACGACAAACCAGAAAAGGCCGGTTAGAAATCCCATGACGCGGCCTCCCTAACGACGGTGCACAAGGCGGGGGTTGGACAAGGTCGCCAACACATCCGCCGTGAGGTTCAAAAGAACGTAGGCCCCTGCAAAGACCAGCGCGACACCTTGCACGACCGGCATGTCGCGGGCCGCCACGCTGTCGACCATCAGCTGCCCCAGACCGGGATAGACGAACACCACCTCGACCACGACCACGCCCGTGATCAGGTAGGCCAGGTTCAGGGCGACAACGTTGATGATCGGGGCAAGCGCGTTGGGCAGCGCGTGTTTGACGATGATGCGCATCGGGTTCATGCCCTTCAGGCGCGCCATCTCGATATAGGGGGATGCCAGCAGGTTGATGATCGCGGCCCGTGTCATCCGCATCATGTGTGCGGTCACCACAAGGGTCAGGGTGAATGCCGGCAGGAAGGCGCGGTAAAGAAATTCCGCCAATGTCGGATCACCCCGGAAATTCGCCATCGATGGAAAGACGCCGCCGGCCCCGGCAAGAAAGAAGATCAGGATGTAGGCCACGAAGAATTCCGGAAAGGAAATCGAGGTCAGCGCCGAGGCGTTGGCGAAACGGTCGAAAAACGAGTTGCGGAACAGTGCGGCCAGAATGCCAAGCATGATGGACAACGGCACCGCGATTGCAGCCGCATACAGCGCAAGGCTCAGCGTGTTGCCAAGGCGGCGACCGATCAGATCCGAAACGGACTGCCCATTGGCAAGGGACACGCCCAGATCGCCCCGCACGACATCCGACAGCCAGTTGATATAGCGGATGTGCATGGGGTCATTCAGACCCAGCCGGTCCCGCAACGCGGCCACCGTTTCAGGTGTCGCGGATTGCCCAAGGATTTCTTGGGCGAAATCACCCGGCAACAATTCGGTGCCCAGGAAGATCACCAAGGATACAATGAACAACGTCATGACCCCAAGCGCGAGCCGTTGCGCGATCATGATCCAGATATGTGACATGTGTCCCCCTCGCCCGCCCGGCTTTTTGCCGTTCCCGCGGATCGGGTCTTATTATGATTGGATGCTCATGGCGCTCAGCCGGTCACCGTGGCCCCCACGATGAACGAAAATCCCCCGGACGCGGTATGCATCCGGGGGAGGAGTTCAGATCAGGACGCGAACCACCAGCGTTCGCCGATCTTGTGGCCGTCGTTGCGCCAGTTCGACGCAACCTGATCACCATGCGCGAGGCGATCAGAATACGCACCGACATAGTTCGCGAACATCGGGATGATCGTGCCCCCCTCTTCGGAGACGATCTGCTGCATCTCGAAGTACTGCTCGCGGCGGAGGTTGTCGTCCAACTCGGAGCGGGCGGCGAGAAGCAATTCGTTGAAACGCGCGTTCGACCAGTAGCTCTCGTTCCACGGCACACCTTCGGCATAGGCGGTCGAGAACATCCAGTCTTCGGTCGGGCGTCCGCCCCAGTAGGTGCCGACAAATGGCTTTTGCATCCACACGTTGGACCAGTAGCCGTCGTTCGGTTCCCGAACCACGTTGAGGTTGATACCAGCGGCAGCCGCGCTCTCGGCAAAGAGCGCACCGGCGTCCAGAGCACCCGCGAACGCAGCGTCGGCAAGATGGATATCGACGCTCAGTTCCGTCAGGCCTGCCTCGCGAAGGTGGAACGCAACCCGATCCGGGTCGTATGTCTTCTGTTCCAGCTCTGTATTGAAATAACGCTGACCGGGTCCGATCGGGTGATCGTTGCCGACCGACCCATAGCCATTGAGGACGGTCTCGAGCATCTGCTCGCGGTTGATCGCGTACTTGAGCGCAAGACGCACGTTGACGTTGTCGAAGGGCGCAGCCCGCGTATCCATTGGCAGACCATAATGCTGCGTACCGGTGATCGACAGGATATTGATGCCGGGCGCCCTCTCCAGAAGGTGTACGGTGTTCAGATCGGCCGTGTCGATGTAATCGACTTCGCCCGAGATGAGTGCATTTTGCCGTGCCGCATCGTCGAAAATCGAAATCTGCTCGAGGCCATCGAAATACGGCAGCCCGGCCTTCCAGTAGCCGTCATGGCGCACATAGCTTGCACGCACGCCGAACTCGATCTGTTCAAGCTTGAATGCACCGCACGCATCCGTCGAGTTCACGTCGATTGTACCGTCATCCATCGCCGGCAGAACCGGCAGGTGATAGTCCGACATCACATAGGGGAAGTCCGCATTGCCGGCCTCGAGCGTCATCGTAACGGTCATTCCGTCGGCCGTGATTTCGGTGATCTGGGCCACGATGGGCGCGGCGGCAGACGTACTGTCGGCACCACGGTGATGATTGATCGATGCGACCACATCAGCGCCTGTCACGGTCCGGCCAGAATGGAAGGTCACGCCGGGGCGAACGTTGAAGGTCCAGACCGTCGCGTCGGGCGTTGCCTCCCAGCTTTCGGCGACGGACGGCACCAGTGCGCCGTCCACGTCGATCTCGGTCAGGTAGCCATTGCGCGTGTGCGCCTGCAGGTTCATGAAATCGTTTTCCCACGAGCCCGGATCAAGCGAGTCCGTTGTGGAGCCGAACGCCTGACCGACCCGCAGGACACCGCCGCGCACCGGCTGAGCCCTGAGGGGCGTGCCCCAAGGTGTAACAAGGGCCGCTGTGCCAAGCGCTGTCGCACCCTGCAATACGGTCCGGCGGCTGATCCCGCCCTTGTTGATCTTTGCTGACATGTCTCTCTCCACTGTTGTCATTCCGGTTCGGTTTTCCGAATTCTTTATCCGGACCCATACTGCCCGCTATCCTTGGAGGATCAACTGTTTTGTTGTCACCGTCCGTGTTTCGCATCGCGTAGGGCCCGTGGCTTTCCCCCGGAGCGCCGGCCCGCCCGGACCCCGGCAGAGACCGCAATCCTGCCTTTCGACGGGCAAGCCTGTCCGACCACTGCCCGGCGTTCCGGTCACATCGGCCGGGCTCGTCGCCTGCGCGATCGGGTCAAGGCACCGGTTTCGAACGGAGAATGCAGCGTGCAATCGATCCGCGCGTCTGCATGCGTATCGAAAGCCCGCAGGCCGGCGTTTGGGCATTTCACAATCAGCGGCACCGGCAGCGGCACCGTTCCTGGCGATACTGTTGGTTTGACTCTGCAAACCCGGAAATCTCGATCCGTAACCTACCCGGCCTCACATGTGGTCGCGCGCAATCCTGTCGGACCAGTCACGTCGGAACACCACGCGTCCATCTTCGGTGGCCTCGATGCTTGCCTCGACGATCCAGTCGGTGCCGCTCACTCGCATCGCACCGCTTGCTGTCACGACCGTTTCAACACCGCCCCGACGACGCATGCCGACGGCACGTTCATGACCGACCATGCTGAGCGGATCGCCTCGGGTAATCGACCATTCGGACAGGCGATCCGATCTCCATTCCATGCCGTGGCCGGGATGGCGAATATCGCCGCTGGACTCGTCCACGACCACGGTGGTTCGTCTGGTGCCGCACTCACGCGTGATGCGGCGTTCGGCGGTGGCGGGGGTCAAACGGGGATAGGCCGGGCTGGGGTCTGGCACTTGGGGCAGGTCTATCTCTTGGAACGGTTCGCACGGCAGATCCAGCGCGGCGCGGGCATCCAGCCCGACGGTGGCCGTGACATCCGTCGGCGGCGGCAGGACATGGGGGAAGTAGCTTGTCGACACAGCCAGCCGCAAGCGATGCCCGGGCAGAACCCGGTAGGCCGCCACGTCCAGGGGGATGTCCACCACAACCTGCCGGCCCGGTTCCATCGGGCGCGGTTCGGACGGGCCATCGCGATGGGACAGGTTCAGGATCCCAAGCGAGATCCGGTGCGATGACCCATCGGGATGCACGTCGACAAGCCGCGCGACCAGCGTGCCCTGAGGCGCATCGATCGCCACCGGAAGCCGCAGCACCGGGCGGCCGATGATATCGAGAGGGTCGGACAGGATATCGGTTTCGAAGCGGGTCGACAGCCCGTCATCGGCCCGTTGATCGCCTGGAAGATCGCTGTCGCTTCCCTGCGTGAAAAACTCGCCCCCGTCGACACCGCAATCCAGCGGTGTGCGAATGCTGATCTGGCCTTCGCCGGGGCTGTTGGTCAGACGGTCACGGGACAGGAACAGGGTCGTGATCACCGGCGCGCCCTGATCGATAGCGATCCAGCGACCCGGTTCGTGCATGCGGGGCTGATCCGGGCGGACCGCCTCGGACAACCACAGGCGGTGTGCGGGCAGGTCTTCGGCCCCGGTGTCCTTGTCCTGCAACCACCGGCCCCACCAGCGCGCGGCCTCTGCCATGAAGTCGATGCGCGGCCCCGGCACGGCGCAATACGGGTAAAGGTGCACCCAAGGCCCCGTCATGGACCGCGCGCCATCGCCCAGACCCTCACGTGCCAACCACGGCGTGTTGCGATACCCGTCAGCCCAACCGGCAATCATCAGGGCCGGCGCCTGAAGCGCCGAATAGTCTTCGCAAATGGACCCGTGCCGCCAATAGGCGTCGCGCCTCTGGTGGCTGAGCCATGGGAAAATCAGCGCCGGCAGGTTTTCCAGCCTGTGCAACCAGATCTTGCGCCAATCCGCACCCACGACGGCCGCATCGGGTGGCAATGCGGCGCGGTACAGCATCTGCGTCGCCCAATACAGGTTCGCCGACATCTGCGCGCCACCTCGGTAGTGGATGTCATCGGCGAACCGATCCACCGTCGACGCGATCGAGATCACCGCCTTCAATGCAGGCGGGCGCCGGGCGGCGAGTTGCAGCGCGTTGAACCCGCCCCATGAAATCCCCATCATTCCGACGTTGCCGTTGCACCAGGGTTGTGCCGCGATCCAGGCGATCACGGCTTCCGCGTCGCTGAGCTCGGTTTCGGAATACTCGTCGTCGAACAGGCCCTCGGAATCTCCGGTGCCTCTCAGGTCGACCCGCACACCGGCAAGGCCCATGTCTGCGAACGCCGGATAAACGGCATCATCGCGCAGGGCGGTCGCATCCCGGCGGCGATAGGGCAGGTACTCGATCACGGCAGGCACTGGTGTCGACTGTGCGCCCTTGGGCATGAAAAGACGTGCCGCAAGCTGCGTGCCGTCCGGCAAGGGGATCCAGACCGTCGGATTGTCCGTGAACGTGGCCATCAGTACCCCCTGTCAGGATCGACAATGTTCACCAGTGGTTCATTGTGCATCCAACGGTCAAGGTTCTTGCGAAACAAGTGCAGCGAGGCCTCTTCCCAACCGGCATGAACCGCCGAGCAATGGGGTGAAATGACCAGGTTCGGAAGGTCCCACAACGGGCTGTCCCCCGGCAAAGGTTCAACCTCGAACACGTCAAGCGCGGCCCCGCCCACATGGCCCGCG
>CAYWTM010000141.1:0-7988 GCA_964460185.1 uncultured Roseicyclus sp.
GGGCATGCTGTTTCGCGCCCCCGCCCCGTTCTAGCGCCCCCGCCCCGTTCTAGGTCGTCGATGCCGCGAATGCCGCAAGCCACAAGTCGTCCAGCGACCGCAATGCTTGCGCGTCGAATTGATCCTCGACGTCCCAGTAGCGGCCAGACGGAACCATGTAGCCAAGCTCGGCCTCACGGTTTTCGGCCTTGGCAAGGCTCGGCGCGTCGGGGATCAACCCGGCGACCGATGCCAGATCCGCGACCTGGCTGCGGGCAAAGACCAGGCGGCTAGGATCCGAGGACAGGTTCACGCATTGGCATCCGGCCCGCGCCGCCAGGATCGCGAGGCGCGCGGATTTCGCCTCAAGCGATTGCAGCGTGACATCGTCACGCAGCGGGTCTGCCTGTCCGGTCCCGTAAAAATGCGTGTTCCCTTGGTCGGAATAGACCATGTCGCATCCGATGAACGCCATGGTCGACGGGCGAAGCGCGGCCAGCGCCCAGTATCCCGCGGTAAAGGCCATGGTGCCGCCCGCGTAGACAAACCCGCCATATCGATTCTGAAGCGGCACATATTGGGCTGCGGTGACCGCCTGCTGCCGCGCGGTGAACGCCGGCCTGCGGTCGTGCGGGAAATCTTCGGGAAAGATCGTGAAATCCCAATCGGGCCGCACCTGCCACGCATTGTTGATGGCGACGACATGGGTAAAGTGGCGTCTGTCCCATGCCGCCGCCGAAATTGCGTTCGGCCCGCTGCCGATGATCAGCACGGTTGTCTGTCTGCCCGTCATGGATCAGGATCCGGTATATTGGCGCCCCAACGGACGCGTTGCCCGATCGCAGATAGCAGGCGACGCGGCGATGACCACCAAAAAGGCGCGCCCGCGCGGGTTTCAGCCCCCCCAGCCGCTGACGGCCTTGACCTCAAGAAACTCGTGCAGGCCAAAGGTGCCGCCCTCGCGCCCATTGCCGGATTGCTTGAAGCCCCCAAATGGCGAGCCCTGGGCAAAGCCCTGGCCGTTGCCTTCGACCATGCCCGACCGAAGCCGCCGCGCCATGCGGCGCAGCTTTTCCAGGTCGCTGGTCTGAACGTAGTTGGTCAGGCCGTAGTCGGTGTCGTTTGCAATCGCGATGGCCTCTTCCTCTCCGTCGAAGGGCATGATCGACAGGACCGGGCCAAAGATCTCTTCGCGGTAGATGGTCATGTCGGGCGTGACATCGGCAAAGACGGTGGGCCGGATATAGTAGCCGCGATTGAGGTTTTCGGGCCGTCCGGTGCCGCCCGCGACAAGGCGCGCGCCTTCATCGATGCCCACCTGGATCAACGCCTGGATCTTGTCGAATTGCAGCGCACTGACGGCCGGACCAATGTGGCGCCCCTCTTCGCTGGCGGGACCCACGGTGATCTTTGCAGCCGCTTCTGCCGCCTGTTCGACCGCCTGGTCATAGCGTGAGCGTTCCACCAGCATCCGCGTGGGGGCATTGCAGCTTTGGCCGGTGTTGCGGAAACACCGGATGACGCCCTGTTTGACCGCCTTTTCATCGGCATCGGCAAAGATGATGTTGGCCCCCTTGCCACCCAGCTCCAGCGAGATCCGCTTGATCGTTTCGGCCCCGGCCTTCGAAATCAGCCGACCCGCCCGGGTCGAGCCGGTAAAGCTGACCATGTCGACATCCCGGTGCGCCGACAGTTGCGACCCCACGCCGGCCCCATCACCATTGACCATGTTGTAGACACCCGCAGGCAGGCCCGCCTCGTCGCAGAACTCGGAAAACAGGATGCCGGACAGGGGCGCGATCTCGGACGGTTTCAGCACCATTGTGCAGCCCGCCAGCAGCGCCGGCACCACCTTCAGCGCAATCTGGTTCATCGGCCAGTTCCACGGCGTGATCAGCGCGCAGACGCCGATGGGTTCATAGATCGTGCGCTCGGTCGGGGCCCAATCCCCAAGGGGCTTGTCCCAGACGAAATCGCGTGCCGCGCGCAAGAACCCTTCGATGTGCCAGCTGCCCGAGGTTGTCTGACTGCTGCGCGCCATGTCGATGGGCGCGCCCATTTCAAGGCTGATGGCGCGCGACATCTCTTCGGCGCGGGCATTATAGACCTCAAGCAGCTTTTCCACATATGCGATGCGCTCGCCCGGTGTGGTCTGCGACCAGGCATCGAAAGCGGCCTTGGCGGCGGCCACGGCGGCGTCCGTATCAGCCTGATCCCCAAGGGAAATAGCGGCGCAGACCTCTTCGGTCGAAGGGTCGATCACGTCAAAGTCGCGCGCTGCAGCAGGGCTGACCCATTGTCCGTTGATGTAGAAGTTCTTCGTGTTTCGCATGGTGTGTCCCTCCATCCATTCGGGCTGAGGGTGACAGGGCACCGACGCGCCTGCAAGGCCCAGCGTTCGCAAACCGGTCGAGTGGCGGAACAGTCGTTTTGCAAGGAAAGGCCGCCACGAAACGTTGAACTTATCGGCCCCGTCCGCTTGTGTCGCAGATGCAACCGGGCGCGGGAATGCATAGGTTCCGGCCAGGGCATTCCAATTCGGAAGGAGATTTCAAATGTCGCTTCGCATCAATGACGAGATTCCCAACCTGACCGTCGAAACCGATCAGGGCAGTTTTGCCCTGCATGATTTCATCGGGGATCACTGGGCCATCTTGTTTTCACATCCCAAGGATTTCACGCCCGTGTGCACCACGGAATTCGGCGCCGTTGCACAGCTGGCCGACGAATGGGCCGCGCGAGACACCAAGGTCCTTGGCATCTCGGTGGACGGGGTGGAGGACCACAAGAAATGGAAGCTGGATATCGAAGCAGTGGGTGGCGCAAAGGCCGGTTTCCCGATCGTGGCTGACGAAGGTCTTGCCCTCTCCAAGGCGTTGGACATGTTGCCGGCCGAAGCCTATCTGCCCGACGGTCGCACGCCCGCCGATTCAGCCACCGTGCGCGCGGTGTTCATCATCGGGCCGGACAAGAAACTCAAGCTCAGCATGACCTACCCGATGAACGTGGGCCGCAACTTTGCCGAAGTCTTGCGTGCGCTCGACGGGTTGCAGACTGCGGCGCGCGAAAACGTGGCAACACCGGCCAACTGGGTCCCCGGCCAGGACGTGGTCGTTCCGGTTGCCGTATCGGACGCGGACGCGATCGCGAAATACGGATCGATCGACACGAAACTTCCCTATCTGCGCATGGCCAAATTGCCGTCGTGAACCGGTCGCAAGACGGTCGCTGACAGCATGGCCCGCCGAAACGCAAAAGCCCCGGAACTCTCTCCGGGGCTTTTGCAATGCAATCGGGAAATACTCAGGCCGACGGGTAGAGACGTGCGGTCGAGCCAACAGCTACGTTTTCATACAGCTGCATGATATGCGCGTTGACCATCCGCACGCATCCCGAACTCGCCGACGTGCCGATCGACCATGGCTGCGGGGTGCCGTGAATGCGCAGATAGGTATCACGGTTGCCCAGGTAGAGATAAAACGCCCTCGCCCCCAATGGGTTGGTCGGGCCACCGGGCACGCCATTTGCAAACTGCGCGTAGACTTCGGGTTCGCGCGCGATCATGTTCGCGGTCGGCGTCCAGGACGGCCATTCGGCCTTGCGCGCGATGCGGAAGGTGCCCGGCTGGTACAGGTCATTCCGGCCGATCGCCACGCCATAGCGCATCGCGGTTCCGTCGCTGCCGATGTGGTACAGGTATTTCGCCACCGCATCGACATGGATGTCACCCGGGGTAAGGCCCGCGTTGTGCTGCACACGCGTCGGCATGAAGCGCGGATGAAGCCCCCACGGATTGTTGGCCGCCGGATCGGGATCGGGCTGTGTGACAGACGCGTCGAACTCGACCCGATCCTGACCAAAGGACGGCCCTGCGATGGCCCCTGAAAACAGGGTCGCGCTGGTGATGAGGAAATGGCGGCGGGTCAACATGGCATCTGGTCCTGCGGATTCGGAAGTTCCTGAAGATCGACGGCAGTTATGTATGTTGCTTTTCCTGTGGACAAGTCCCGAGCGCCTCACGTTTCGGTCAGCACGCAACGCGAGACGCCAAAAATCTGTTACATCCGAAAGCTATCCGGCACCCACTTTGATCCTCACCAAAACAGGGAGAGCCTGGATGACCGATATCGACCGCAGCGCGATGAGCGCCGACGATTGGGACGAACTGAATTTTCCGCGGCCTGATGTGCAGGACTTCGACCGGGTGGTCGACCGCGCATTGTCGCGCCGTGGGTTCATGGGTGGTGTGCTGGCATTCGGGTCGGGTGCCGCGGTCATGGGGACCGCGTTTCTCAAGGGCGGCACCGCGATGGCGCAACCCGCCTCGCGCTTCCCCTTCACCCCCATCGCCGCGCAGACCGACAACACCATCCACGTCCCCGAGGGCTACAGCTGGGACGTTCTGGTGCGCTGGGGCGACCCGCTCTTTTCGGACGCCGATGGCGCCTTCGACCCCTCCGCCGGTGTCCCCGTCGAGATGTCCGACCGTGTCTTCGGTGAAAACACCGACGGGATGGAGCTTTACAACATCGACGGCCGCGAGATCATCGTGGTCAACAGCGAATACACCAACCGTCCCGTCAACCTGCCCCACGCCCCCGAAGGCGTGCCGACCGGCCTCGACGACGTGCGCATGCTGCAGCACTTCCAGGGCGTGTCGGTGATGGAAATCGCCCAAGGCGAGAACGGCTGGTCGGTCGTGGTCGACAGCCCCTTCAACCGCCGCATCCACCACAACACCCCGATGACCTTCAGCGGCCCTGCCGCCGGTCACGAGCTTCTGCAGACCGCGGACGACCCGACCGGCATGGCCTCGCTCGGCACGTTCAACAACTGCGGATCGGGCCGCACGCCCTGGGGCACGTACCTGACCTGCGAAGAGAACTTCAACGGCTACTTCGGCGCAAATGGCGAACTGCCCTCCGACCTGGTTGGCGAAGGCTTTGGTCGCTACGGCATCGGGGCTGACGGCTGGGGATACGACTACCACAAGTGGGACGCGCGCTTCGACGTGTCGGCCAACCCCAACGAACCGCACCGCGCGGGCTACATCGTGGAAATCGACCCGGCCAACCCCGACAGCACGCCCGTCAAGCACACCGCTCTGGGCCGCTTCAAGCACGAGAACGCCGCCTACGGCATCGCCGCCGATGGCCGCGTCGCCGTCTACATGGGCGACGATGAGCGGGGCGAGTTCATGTATCGCTGGCTCAGCCGTGACGTCTATGTTCCCGGCGGGGACACCTCGACCCTGCTGGTCGAAGGCGAATTGTCGGTCGCCGTGTTCGAGGATGACCTCTCGGGCCACTGGGTTCCGCTGACCCCTGCCACCACCGGCATGGACGCGGCCCATATCGCCGTCTTCACCCGCATGGCCGCCAGCCGCGTGGGTGCCACGACGATGGACCGCCCCGAGTGGATCGCGGTGCATCCCAACGCGGCCGAGGCCTATTGCTGCCTGACCAACAATTCGCGCCGCGGCGTTCTGAACGACGACGGCACGGTGCGCACCAACGCGGGCGGCGACCCGATGACGGTCAACGCGGTCAACCCGCGTGACACCAACCGCTACGGCCAGATCGTGCGCTGGCGCCCGGCGGGCGGCGACCACGGCGCCGACAGCTTCGCCTGGGATCTCTACGTCATGGCGGGCAACCCGACCGTGGCCGAAGGCCCGAACGCAGGCTCGGCCAACATCAACGCGGGCAACCTGTTCAACTCGCCCGACGGGATGGTGATCGACCAGACCGGCCTGATCTGGATCCAGACCGACGGCGACGACAGCAACGAAGGCAACTTCGCCGGCATGGGCAACAACCAGATGCTGGCGGGCGACCCGGTCACCGGCCGGATCGAGCGTTTCCTGACCGGCCCGAACGGCTGCGAGGTGACGGGCCTGTGCTGGTCGTCCGACCGCCGGACCATGTTCGTCGGCATCCAGCACCCCGGCGACAACGGCGGCGACTGGCCCGACCACGGCGGCTCTCTGGCGCGCTCGGCGGTCATCGCCGTGCGCCGCGAGGATGGCGGTCTGGTCGGCTGACCTGACGCAACGCATGTCCGCGTGCAGCGCCCCCGGAGCGATCCGGGGGCGTTTTTTGTCAGGTCCATGCAGCGCGGTGGATGGCCGCCATCGGGGCCCCGCGCGGACCTTGAGGCTGTGCGCAGCGAAGGGCGGGTTCGAGCCGATAGTGGACGTTTGTGCAGACGCAGAAGGTTTCGCCAGGGCGCACGTTATTCATGCTGTTGCCATATGAAAGTCATGATTTTTCGACACACCATTGTTCCGAGTGGAAATCAGGTCGAATAGGGACGCACCTCTTTGCTTCGTAGAGTTTTGTCTTCGGCCATCGTTCTAGCTTTCCTAGGAGCCGTATGGTTTCTGTTCTCGCAGATACCCTCCGTCGCCGACGTTCAGCCACACGAGCAAGGGGTGGTTGTTAGCAGTGGCCAGGTGATAGGAATATTGCCACCCGGACTGCACCCATTCGATGCTCGCACACAGGAAGTGTTTGTATATGAGACACTGTTGCAGCGAGAATACCAATTGCCTGAAGCGATCAACGTTGCTGGATGCCCGTCCGACGTTCGCATCATCTGGGGGATTGAAGACGTTGAGGCTTGGCATTCGGCGATAGATCGCACCAACGTGGGACCAGCGCTTGCAACCGAAGTCCGTCGTCTTGCTCAGACATTGACCGAATTTGGAGGCGATCCGAGAAGCGAAATGCAGGTCTTCGTGAATGTGCAGATGGAAGACTTCCGCGCCTATGGAGCAGCCCGACATTTGGTGGTCTTCGGTGAACCGCAGTGCTGATTTCGTCCGGAAGGTATCGATAGGCAGCAAGTCCCGCATGGCAGGCACCCGGCACCACAGGCTCAAACCCTTTCCGAAAGATTAAGGAAGAAACGTTTCTCGTTTGAGACCAATGCCTTGATCGCCCGCTCAAACTTGAGCGCATGGCGAGGCCCCGAAACCGGCCCGCATCATTCGTCTGACAGGATCGGGGCGGGGTCAGTCAACCGTTGCCTCGGGCTGCTTCTGCAGCACCTTGCCGGTGGCCTGATCGACCATCTTCATCGCCAACCGGACCTTGCCACGATGCTCCAAGCCCTGTCAGGACGGCGGATCGTTCCTGATCTTTTCGGCGAGGGTTTCGAAAAGGGCGACGGTCTCTGCCGGGGTGACGCGGTCAAGGATGCCATCGGCTATTTCGGCTTGCGACCAGATCCAGGATTTCGCCGGGTCGTGCAGCATCGCCCAATCCCCGAAGAGGCGGCCCGGCACCGGTCTGTTTACAAGCAGGCGAATATCGAGGTGCCGGTCATCGCGCCGTATGCGCGCGTAGGCTGCGGACACCTTCGCGTCCGGCCCTTCGAGAAGTTGAAGATACAGATCGCTCCGACACAGCAGAGCGCCGGTCAAGCCGTCCCTTTCATTGCATCGTCTGGCATCCAGCAAGATGCCACTCAGCATCGAGGCATCATATCCGAACGGCTGCGAGGCATATACGAGTTGCACTAGATCGCTGATGATCGTCGCTCCCATTGCACCCAGGCAAAACGACGGAGAGACCGAAGACCGGTCTGTCGAGGCTGGACACGGAGAGCCTATGCGTCACGCGGGGGCGAGTCTCGTGGATTCGGCATGTGGCGGGGCGTGGGCGGCCATAAAATTCGACCCGCGGCCTGACCCCAGGGTTGCCCGACACCGCGGCCCGAAACAAAAAAGGCCCCGCGCATCGCGGGGCCTTTTCAATACTTGAGAGACGCGCGGGATCAGCCGGCGTTTTCCGGGGTCACTTCCTCGCCGGTGTCCTGGTTGACCATCTTCATGGCCAGCCGGACCTTGCCGCGATCATCGAAGCCCAGAAGCTTGACCCACACATCCTGGCCCTCCTTGAGGACGTCGGAGGGGTGGTTCAGGCGCTCGTTCTTGATCTGGGACACGTGCACCAGCCCGTCGCGCTTGCCGAAGAAGTTCACGAAGGCGCCGAAATCGACGATCT
>CAYWTM010000142.1:0-7938 GCA_964460185.1 uncultured Roseicyclus sp.
GCCGGGCATGCTGGATGTGGCGTCCTACCGGTTGGCCACGCATCTGGGGCTGGCCTTTCTGATCCTGGCGCTGATCGCCTGGTTCGTGATGTCGCTTGGCCGGGAGGAGGCCGCCTTGATGCAGGCGCGCCGAGACGGCGACCGCAAGCTCAAGGGGATGGCCACGGGTCTGTTGCACCTGACATTCCTGCAGATCCTTGTGGGAGCCCTGGTGGCGGGGATCGACGCCGGGCGCGGGTATATCGACTGGCCGCTGATGGCCGGAGGCTTCACGCCGCCCAACATGTGGGTGCTGGAGCCCGCCTGGCGCAACCTGTTCGAGAATGACGGCACCGTGCAGTTCATTCACCGGATGATCGGCTATGTCCTGTTCGCCTTCGGGGTCGGCGCCTGGGTCGTGGCCCGGCGGTCGGCGCGTCTTGCGACCCGGCGGGCCTTTGACTGGATGGCCGTGATGATGTTCGGACAGATCGTTCTGGGGATCGTGACGGTTATGCATTCGTCGCCCTGGTATATCGCGATCTGGCACCAGTTGGGCGCAGTGGCGTTGATCACCTTGATCCTGCGCGCGCGATTCTTGTCGATCTATCCGCTTCCCCAATCCGTGAAGGCTCAATCATGACGGCGTTATCCGACCTGCTGGCGTTCCAGCGCGAGACCCAGGCCCTGTCGCAGGTGATGATGCGCCTTGGCTGGGATCAGGAGACCATGATGCCACGCGGATCGGCCATGCAGCGCGGCGAGGAAATGGCCGCGCTGGAGGGGGTGTTGCATGCGCGGCGCACGGATCCCCGTGTGGGCGAGTGGCTGGCCGCGGCCATGCCCGAAACCGAGGCCGATCATGCCCATATCCGACTGATCGGGCGCAGCTACGCGCGGGCGCAGAAAATCCCGGCGCGCCTGGCATCCGAGATCGCGCGCGTGACATCGGTGTCGCAAGGCGTCTGGGCCGAGGCGCGCAAGGCCGAGGATGCTGCGGGCTTCTTGCCGACGCTGTCGCAGGTGATCGCGTTGCGGCGCGAAGAGGCCACGGCGCTGGCCGATGGGGGAGACCCCTATGACGCGCTGCTGGAAGATTATGAGCCCGGTATCACCGGCGCTGAAATTGCCGCGGTGTTCGACCGGATGCGCCCCCGGCTCGTGGCGTTGCGCGAACGGGTCCTGGCGGGCCCGCCCGGCCCGAAGATGACCGGCCATTTCCCGAGGGCCGAACAGCTGGCGCTGGCCGAAGACCTGGCGCGCGCCTTTGGCTATGACATGACGCGCGGTCGGATCGATCTGGCCGTGCATCCGTTTTCATCGGGATCGGGCGATGATGTCCGGATCACGACCCGGGTCGACGAGACCGACCCCCTCGGGGCGCTCTACTCGACGATCCACGAGGTCGGCCACGCCTGCTACGAGCTGAACGTTTCGCCGGATTATGGCCTTAGCGTTCTGGGGCAGGGCGTGTCGATGGGCGTGCATGAAAGCCAGAGCCGGATCTACGAGAACCAGTTGGCCCGCTCACCTGCATTTTGCGAGTGGCTGTACGGGCGCATGGTCGATCGGTTCGGGGCGCTGTCGGTCAATGGGCCCGAGGATTTTGCCCGTGCCATCAATCACGTGGCGTCGGGCTATATCCGGACCGAGGCCGACGAGGTGCATTACAACCTGCATATCATGCTGCGCTTTGACCTGGAACGGGCGGTCATCAAGGGCGATCTTGCCGTGTCTGATCTGGAAGCGGCCTGGAACGACAGGTTCGAGGCGGATTTCGGAGTTGCCGTGGACAGGCCGTCGAACGGGCTCATGCAAGATGTGCACTGGCCCGTCGGGCTGATGGGATATTTCCCGACCTACAGCCTTGGCAATGTCTATGCCGGTTGCCTGCACGAGGCCTTGCGGCGGGATCTGCCGGGGTTGGATGACCAGTTGGCTGCAGGGGATCTGACGGCGGCCACCGGATGGCTGAAGGACAAGGTCCAGACCCATGGCGGCCTGCGCGACCCGCAAGACACGATCCGCCACGCGACCGGGGCCGCGATCAGCGAAGCGCCGCTGCTGGAGTATCTCGATGCCAAGTTCGGAGCGCTGTATCCCGCCTGATGCGCGCCAAGACGCCGGTCAGCTGTCTTGCGACCAACCGGGGCTGCGTTTTTCCAGAAAGGCTTCGATACCCTCGTTCGTGTCGGTGTCGAGCATGTTCTCGACCATGACCGCGCCAGTCAGCTCGTAGGCCTGGTCGAGCGGCAGGGGCAGTTGATCGTAGAAGGCCCGTTTGCCGATCCGAACGGCGGAGCCGAGCTTGCCGGCGATATGATCGGCCAGTGCGTGCGTTGCCGCCTCAAGCTCGTGGGCAGGCACCACGCGGTTGACCAGCCCGATTTCACGCGCGCGCGCGGCGGTGATGAATTCGCCCGTCACCAGCATCTCGAACACCTGCTTGCGCGGCGCGTTGCGCGACAGCGCAACCATGGGGGTCGAGCAAAACAGCCCGATATTGACGCCATTCACGCCAAAGCGGCAATCCTCGGCGGCGACAGCGAGATCGCACGAGGCCACCAGTTGGCACCCTGCGGCCGTCGCGATTCCATGGGTCTGGGCAATGACCGGTTGGGGCAGCCTGGGGATCATCTGCATCATGGCCGAACACCGATCGAACAGATCCCCGATCGCCGCAGCGCCGCCATCGGCGGCCTGCCGCTTGGCCTGCATTTCCTTCAGGTCGTGGCCGGCGCAAAACGCCTTGCCCATGCCGGACAGAACAACCACGCGTTGCGTGCGCGACTGCATCAGATCAGTGAACTGCGCGCTCAGCGCGGCCAGCATCGCATCGGACAACGCGTTGAGCCGACCCGGTGCGTTCATCGTCAGATGGGTGACAGAACCGCGATCTTCGCGGATCACGAGGTCTTCGGTCATGGTCATCGCTGGTTCTCCCGGTTAGGTTCAGCCCCGCAACACGCGCCGAACGGTGCCAGTCTATAACGGCTTGGCCGCGGCAGGGAAGGGAGGGCCATGATGCCGGTAGTAATGGACATAGCAGCGCTGCATGCGTTTCTGGCGGAGGCTTTCCCCCAGGTTGCCGATGATTTCGTCGTCGAAGACGTGGCCGAAAACGCCATACGGGTCCGCATGCGGGTGGGTGAACGCCACCTCAGGCCCGGGGGCACGATATCGGGACCGTCGATGTTCAGCCTGGCGGACGTCTCGGTATACCTGGGCATTCTGGCAATGATCGGCCCAAAGGCACTGGCCGTGACCACCAGTTGCAGCATCGATTTCATGCGCAAACCGGCGGCTGCGACCGACCTGATCTGCGAGTGCCGCCTTTTGAAGCTTGGCCGGGTTCTGGCGGTGGGCGATTGCCTGATCTATTCGGAAGGCATGGCGGCACCTGTTGCACGCGCCTCGATGACCTACTCGATCCCGCCCGAAGGTTGAGCCATGTGTCAGGGTCGGCACGGGCGGCGGCTGATCCGACGCAAAATGGCTTGGGGTAAAATAATACCTCAAACATAAGACATTGTTTTTACACCACTTGTTCAGATTAACCCCCCTTGACGTGGCGCGGGAAATGGCTAAAACCACGCCATCCGGGAGGGGCATGTGCCCCTCTTTGTCATTCTGGCCGGGTGTTGGCGAAAGTTCGTCGACGCAAGCCCGCCCCCGAAAGGACCAAGAACATGAAAACCTTTTCTGCCACGCCGGCGGATATCGACAAGCAGTGGATCGTGATCGACGCCGAGGGCGTTGTTCTGGGCCGTCTCGCCTCGATCATCGCCATGCGGCTGCGCGGCAAGCACAAGCCGTCCTTCACACCGTCCATGGACATGGGTGACAACGTCATCGTCATCAACGCCGAAAAGGTGCAGGTGACCGGCGACAAGCGCAACAAGCCCAACTACTGGCACACCGGTTATCCGGGCGGGATCAAGTCGCGCACGACCGGCCAGATCCTGGAAGGCGCGTATCCCGAACGCGTGGTCATGCAGGCCGTCAAGCGCATGCTGCCCGGCGGCCCGCTGAGCCGCAAGCAGATGACCAACCTGCGCGTCTATGCCGGCACCGAGCACCCGCATGAGGCACAATCGCCCACCGTCCTGGACGTCAAGTCCATGAACCCCAAAAACACCCGGAGCGCATAACCCATGGCCGAGACTCTCACTTCGCTCGATGAGCTGAAAGGTGCCGTGGACGGGGCCGATGCGCCCGCCACCATGGCAATGGACACCACCCCGCGTGAACCCGTGCGCGACGCGCTTGGCCGCTCTTACGCGACCGGCAAGCGCAAGGACGCGGTCGCCCGCGTCTGGATCAAGCCAGGTTCCGGCAAGGTAATCGTGAATGGCAAGGACATGTCGGCGTATTTCGCCCGTCCGGTTCTGCAGATGATCCTGCGCCAGCCGTTCACCGTCGCTGGTGTCGACAATGAATTCGACGTGATGGCCACCGTGAAGGGTGGCGGTCTGTCGGGTCAGGCCGGTGCGGTCAAGCACGGCATCTCCAAGGCGCTGCAGCTGTATGAACCGTCCCTGCGGGGCGCGCTGAAGGCGGCAGGTTTCCTGACCCGCGACAGCCGCGTCGTGGAACGCAAGAAGTTCGGCCGCGCCAAGGCCCGCAAGAGCTTCCAGTTCTCCAAGCGCTGATACGATCTTCGGTTTCGCGATCAGGGCCGCCCTCGGGTGGCCCTTTTCTTTTGCAAACCGACGCGGGCCGCGCTTTTTCCGAAGGCGGACAAGGCGCTTGTCGCCTCGGGCCTCGCAATTCGCTTGCGGGGCGCATCGGAAATTAGCATCGTGACCACGGGACGCGAAAAGGATTGCGCACGACGTGAGTACCCGGTTCGGAAAGGCCATGCGGAGCGAGGCAGGCAAGGGGTTGAGCCTTGTATCGCCGACGCTGACATATGCGCTGCTGTTGCTGGCCGCACCCTTGCTGATGATCGTGGCCTTCAGTTTCTGGACGCAGAACTTTCTGACCATCGACCGCACCTTCACGCTGGATAACTACCGCGAGGCGCTGACCGATCCCCTGTACCGGGAACTGATGTTGCGATCCCTGAAAATCTCGGGGGCGGTGACCTTTTTCACGGTGCTTCTGGCGTTTCCCATTGCTTATTTCATCAGCTTTCATGTCCGCCCGGACCGCAAATCCCTGTGGCTGTTCCTGATCACCATTCCGTTCTGGACCAGCTACCTGATACGCGTATTCTTGTGGCGTGTGATCCTGGCCTTTGACGGCCCTGTCAACGGCACCCTCATGGGGCTTGGCATCATCGACCAGCCTCTGGGGTGGATCTTGTACAACGCAAACGCGGTCATCATCACGCTGGCCCATGCCTTTGCGCCGTTCGCGATCTTGCCGATTTTCGTGAGCCTCGAGAAAATCGACCGGTCCTTGCTGGAGGCCGCGCGCGATCTGGGCGAAAGCCGGGCGATGACCTTTTTGCGGGTGACGCTGCCATTGGCGATGCCGGGGGTTCTGGCCGCGATCTTGATCGTTTTCATCCCGACGGTGGGCGATTACGTCACCCCGCGCCTGGTGGGCGGATCCGGGGGGACGATGATTTCCAACATGATCTACGCGCAGATCTTTGATCTCAACGACCGGCCCATGGGGGCCACCCTTGCGGTCTGCGCCATGGCATTGGTCGGCACCGTGGCGGTCGGTCTGATCGTGGTGACACGTCGCTGGACGGGGCCGCGAGGATGAACGGGCTGAGGGCATATGCGGTCGTCTATCTGGTGTTCTTGTACGCGCCGATCGTCTTGCTGCCGCTTTTCGCGTTCAACGACGGCACGATCATTGCGTTCCCCCTGCAGGGCTTTACCACGCGCTGGTTCGTCGACCTGTTCAACACGCCCGCATTGCACGAGGCGACGCTGAATTCGCTGATCATTGCCGTCAGTGTCGCGATCCTGTCGACGATCCTGGGCCTGTTCGCGGCGCGTGCGGCGTCGCGTTATTCCTTTCCGGGCAAGGGCGGGATCATCGGGTTCATCATGCTGCCGCTTGTCCTGCCCGAGGTTATCGTGGCGATCTCGCTGCTGCTGGTGCTGATGCAACTGGGGCTGGATACCGGAACCTGGTCGATCATCGCGGGCCACACGCTGATCTGCACGCCCTTCGCGATTGCCATCCTGCAGGGCAGTTTCGCCAATATGGACCGCAGCCTGGAAGAGGCCTCGGTCGATCTGGGGGAAACGCCGTGGTCCACCTTCCGACTGATCACGTTGCCATTGGTGATGCCGGGCATCGTGGCCTCGCTGTTGATCTGTTTCACGATATCGCTTGATGAATTCATCATCGCGTTTTTCCTGTCGGGCAACGAGCCGACCCTGCCGGTCTACCTGTGGGGCCAGTTGCGCTTTCCGGCGCGCCTGCCGGTTGTCATGGCGCTTGGCACGATCCTTGTGGTCTTGTCGGTCCTGTTGCTTGTCACAGCCGAGATGTTCCGCCGGCGCGGTTTGCGCCGGACCGGACAGAAGGACACCGGAGGGTTCTTGTGAGCCAGAAGCCAATCATCACGTTGGAAAGCGTGGAAAAGTATTATGGCGACTATCACGCCTTGCGCGGGATCACGGCCGATATCGGGCAGGGGGAATTCTTTTCCCTTCTGGGTCCGTCGGGTTGTGGCAAGACCACGCTCTTGCGCGCCATCGCCGGGTTCGAGGATATCTCGAGCGGGCGGATCATGCTGTCGGGGCAGGATATGGAAGGGGTGCCCCCCAACAACCGGCCCACCAACATGGTGTTCCAGTCCTACGCGATCTTTCCGCATCTCAGCGTATCCGAAAACGTCGGCTTTGGCCTTCGGAAATCGGGGATGAGCCGGGATGAAAAGCGCCGTGCCGTGGGTGAGGCGCTCGACATGGTCGGTTTGGGCGAATTCGGCGGCCGCGCGGCTCATGCGCTTTCGGGGGGGCAACGTCAGCGCGTGGCGCTGGCGCGCGCGCTGATCCTGAAACCCAAGGTCCTTTTGCTGGATGAGCCCCTGTCCGCACTTGACAAGAAAATGCGCGAGGTGATGCAGGTCGAACTGATCAAGCTGCAGCGCGAAGTTGGCATCACCTTCATCCTGGTCACCCACGATCAGGAAGAGGCGCTGGTCATGTCCGACCGGATCGCCGTGATGTTCGAAGGGAGCATTGCGCAACTCGACGATCCCGAGACTCTCTATCGTCGCCCAAAATCTCGGCGCGTGGCGGAATTCATCGGGATGATGAATTTCCTGCCTGCCCAAGCGACCGAGGGGCCCGATGGCGGCGCGTCGGTCGAGGTGGCGGGGCTTGGCCGGATGGACCTGCTGGCTGTCCAATGCCCAAGCGGTGTGCCCATAGGCAAGGCAGAGGTCGGTGTGCGCCCCGAAAGCCTGACTCTGCTATACGAAGGGCAGGGGGCCGAGGCGGGGCGGGCGGCCACGGGATCGGTGACCGAGGTCGTCTATTACGGCGACATGACCTATTACGATGTCCTTCTCGACGGCACGCAGAGCACCGTCACGCTTTCCATGAAGAACCTGTTCGGCCGCGAGGTGCTGGACCGCGGCGCCCGCGCGCGGGTTGCCTGGGATCCGCGTGCGCTTGTCCTCTTCGCCGACTGAGCGAAGCGTCGGTTCCCCTGCCGGGCGCCGGCTGGCGTCCGGGGGCGAGCCGGGCGCCGGGGGCGGGCAGGGGGCCGATGTCGGTGGCCGGATGGGGGCCGGCCGGGCCCCCGTGCCGACGCGGGGGGAGCCGATTCCGCCGGGCCTTCGCCGCCGGTGGAGCCTTGCCGGAGCGGGCTTCCGGAGCGGGCTTGTGACGGCCGGCCCGGCGGTCACCCGGTGCGGCGGCCGAGGGGCTGGGCGGGGGCGCCCTCGTCGCCGAAGGCCGCGTCGTCGTCCAGCGGCTCTTCGCCCGGAGGGAGCGCCCTGGCGCTGGCGGCGGGGTTGTCGCCGTCCATCCGGTCGTCCAT
>CAYWTM010000143.1:0-7877 GCA_964460185.1 uncultured Roseicyclus sp.
CGGCTGCGGTGCCGAAGCGGTCAGGGATTCCAAGAAGGCCAAATCGGCCGTCGAGGATCTGACGGCCATCGCCGGTCAGCAGGCCGTGACCACCATCGCCAAGAATTCCATCGCCGGCTTCCGGGTCCGCGAAGGGATGCCCCTGGGCGCAAAGGTGACGCTGCGCGGCGACCGCATGTATGACTTCCTCGACCGTCTCGTGACCGTTGCGATGCCCCGCATCCGCGACTTCCGTGGCGTGAAGCCGTCCTTTGACGGCCGTGGCAACTTTGCCATGGGCATCAAGGAACACATCGTCTTCCCCGAAATCAACTTCGACAAGGTCGATGAGGTTTGGGGTATCGACATCATCATGGTCACAACCGCGCAAACGGACGCGGAGGCGAAGTCGCTTCTCAAGCACTTCAACGTGCCGTTCAACGCGTGACGCGGAAGGAATAGACACATGGCGAAGAAATCCATGATCGAACGCGAAGTGAAGCGTCAGCGTCTGGTGGCTCAATACGCCACCAAGCGCGCCGCGCTGAAGGAAATCGCAACCGATGAATCCAAGCCCATGGAAGAGCGTTTCAAGGCTCGCCTGAAACTGGCGAAACTGCCTCGCAACAGCTCGGCCACCCGGCTTCACAACCGTTGCCAGCTGACGGGACGCCCCAAGGCGTATTACCGCAAGCTGAAAATGTCGCGTATCATGCTGCGCGATCTGGCCTCGAATGGTCAGATCCCCGGCATGGTCAAGTCGAGCTGGTAAGGGGAGAACAGAGTTATGAACGATCCTCTTGGTGATATGCTGACCCGGATCCGCAACGCACAGATGCGGGGCAAGTCCGTGGTTGAAACGCCGGCCTCCAAGCAGCGCGCCCGCGTTCTGGATGTGTTGGCCGACGAAGGCTACATTCGCGGCTACGAGGCCACGACCGGCAAAGACGGCCACCCGGCCTTCGAAATCAGCCTGAAGTACTACGAAGGCACGCCGGTCATCCGTGAGCTGAAGCGCGTTTCGAAACCTGGCCGTCGCGTCTACATGAGCGTGGGCGACATCCCGCAGGTCCGTCAGGGTCTGGGTGTGTCGATCGTGTCCACCTCGAAGGGCGTGATGTCCGATGCAAATGCACGTACCGCCAATGTTGGCGGCGAAGTGCTCTGCACCATCTTCTAAGGAGGGCATGTAGATGTCTCGTATTGGTAAAAAACCAGTCGACCTGCCCTCGGGTGTGCAGGCGACGATCTCGGGTCAGAAGATTGAAGTGAAGGGGCCGAAAGGCACCCGTTCGTTCACTGCAACCGACGACGTGACGCTGGCCGTGGAAGACAATGCCGTGACGGTGACCCCGCGCGGCAAGTCCAAGCGTGCCCGCCAGCAGTGGGGCATGTCCCGCACCATGGTGCAGAACTGCGTCACCGGTGTCAGCGACGGCTTCAAGAAAGAGCTTGAGATCCAGGGCGTCGGCTATCGCGCGCAGCTGCAGGGCAACACCCTGAAACTGTCGCTCGGCTATAGCCACGATGTGGATTTCGAGGTGCCGCAGGGCGTGACCGTCACCGTTCCAAAGAACACCGAAGTGGTGGTCGAGGGATCGGACCAGCAATTGGTCGGTCAAGTGGCTGCGAACATTCGCGAGTGGCGTGCACCCGAGCCCTACAAGGGCAAAGGTATCCGCTACAAGGGTGAGTATATCTTCCGTAAGGAAGGCAAGAAGAAGTAAGGGCTGCGACAATGGCACTGAGCAAAAGAGAGCTGTTCCAGAAGCGCCGCCTGCGCAATCGGAACAAACTGCGGAAGATGGCTGCCGGGCGTCCGCGCCTGTCGGTTCATCGTTCCAACAAGAACATCAGCGTCCAGCTGATCGACGACGAAAACGGTGTGACGCTCGCGTCGGCCTCGTCGCTCGAGACGACCCTGGGCGTTGTTGGCCAGAACAACGTGGAGGCCGCCGCCAAGGTGGGTGCCGCGATTGCGGAACGGGCAAAAGCCAAAGGGGTCGAAACCTGCTATTTCGACCGTGGCGGGTTCCTGTTCCACGGGCGTGTGAAGGCCTTGGCCGACGCCGCGCGTGAGGGTGGCCTGAAGTTCTGAGACCGGTAGGCGGCTCTTCGGAGCCGCCTCGATGATCGGGGAGGGGCCTTGTGACCGCCCTTCACTGCGATTGAGCCAATCGGCGCGGAGACCCGCGTCACCGAAAGAAGGAATGCCAAATGGCAGAACGTGAACAACGCCGGGGACGCCGCCGCGAAGAGCGCGAGGAAACCCCTGAATTCGCCGACCGTCTGGTCGCGATCAACCGGGTCTCCAAGACCGTGAAGGGTGGTAAGCGCTTTGGCTTCGCCGCGCTTGTGGTTGTCGGTGATCAGCGGGGCCGCGTGGGCTTCGGCAAGGGCAAGGCCAAAGAGGTGCCCGAGGCGATCCGCAAGGCGACCGAGCAGGCCAAGCGCCAGCTTATCCGTGTGCCGCTGAAAGAAGGCCGCACCCTGCACCATGACATCCTGGGCCGTCACGGCGCAGGCAAGGTCACCATGCGGACCGCACCGGAAGGCACCGGGATCATCGCAGGTGGTCCGATGCGCGCCGTGTTCGAGATGCTTGGCGTCAAGGACGTGGTGTCGAAATCGAACGGGTCGCAAAACCCCTACAACATGATCCGCGCTACGCTGGATGGCCTCAAGAAGCAGTCCAGCCCGCGTCACGTGGCAGCGCGTCGCGGCAAGAAAGTCGCCGACATCCTGTCCAAGCGTGATGATGCCCCGGCTGAGTCCAGCCAGGTAGCCGAGGAGGCCTGAGACCATGGCAAAAACGATCGTCGTCAAGCAGATCGGTTCCCCGATCCGCCGCCCTCAGGAACAGCGCGCAACGCTGATCGGTCTGGGCCTGAACAAGATGCACAAGACCCGGGAACTGGAAGACACCCCTTCCGTGCGCGGCATGGTCAACAAGATCCCGCACCTGGTCGAAATCATCGAAGAGCGCGGGTAACCGCGCCGGATGTGCGGGCATGATGCCCGCACCACACGTTTCGAAAGCGCCCCGGAGAACCCGGGGCGTTTTCTTTTGGTGCAGGCGAATTGCAGTGCATGCCTGCCAGATGACCGGCCGGTGGATGCCCGTCCCGTCATACACGCGGCCATTGCGTCCGGTCCGGGGTCTTCCGGCAAAGAAAAATCAGTGCTCTTGATCCTGTCGGACCGCGCGTCTATACGCCCACGGTGGTCCATGTGCGGACCCGACTCAAAAACCAAGAAACGCCGCGTCTGCCCATATCGCTTCGGGGGCAGTTCCGGCCAAGGAGAAGCGATATGAAACTGCATGAACTGCGCGATAATCCCGGCGCAACCAAGAAAGCCAAACGCGTGGGCCGTGGCCCCGGTTCTGGCACTGGCAAAACCGCCGGTCGCGGTATCAAGGGTCAGAAATCCCGGTCCGGCGTTGCCATCAAAGGCTACGAAGGCGGCCAGATGCCCCTGTACCAGCGTCTGCCCAAGCGTGGCTTCAACAAGCCGAACCGCAAGCAATACGCCGTGATCAACCTGGGCCTGATCCAGAAATTCGTCGAAGCCGGCAAGCTGGATGCAGCATCCGAAATCAACGAAGATGCCCTGATCGCATCGGGTCTGGTGCGTCGTAAGCTGGACGGTATTCGCGTTCTGGCAAAAGGCGAGATCACCACGAAGGTCTCAATCGCGGTCACCGGTGCATCGAAATCGGCCATCGACGCCGTCGAAAAGGCAGGCGGCAGCCTGAAAATCACCGCGGCGGCTGCGGCGGAATAACCCGAGCGGGGCTTCAGGGCCTCACGGGCGGTTGTGGGCGGCGGGTTTGCCGCCTACATCTATCTCAGGATTTTTCGCGCCGTAGGATCGCAGTGTTCGATCCCTCGGCGCATTGCGCTTGAAAGAAGAGGGTTCATGGCATCAGCAGCGGAGCAAATGGCCGCGAACATGAGCTGGGGGGCGTTCGGCAAAGCAACCGAACTGCGCCAACGGATCTGGTTCACGCTTGGCCTTCTGATCATTTACAGGATCGGCACCTATATTCCCGTTCCCGGTATCGATGCCGTGGAACTGCGGGCGTTCTTTGATTCAGCTGCGGCCGGTCTTGGCGGCGTCTTGAACATGTTCACCGGCGGTGCGCTCAGCCGGATGGGTGTCTTTGCCCTGGGCATCATGCCCTATATCTCGGCCTCGATCATCGTTCAGCTCATGGCGGCCATGGTGCCCGCGATGGAGCAGTTGAAGAAAGAGGGCGAGCAGGGACGCAAGAAGCTGAACCAGTACACCCGCTACGGTACTGTGGTCCTTGCGACAGCACAGGCCTATGGCCTTGCGGTCAGCATGGAAAGCGGTGGCCTGGCCTCCGATCCCGGTTGGTTCTTCCGCGCGGCCTGCGTCATCACGCTGGTGGGCGGGACCATGTTCCTGATGTGGCTGGGCGAACAGATCACGCAACGCGGCATCGGCAACGGTATTTCGCTGATCATCTTTGTGGGCATCATCGCGGAGCTTCCCGCGGCGTTGGCGCAGTTCTTTGAAAGCGGCCGTTCGGGAGCCATCACCACGGCTGCCACGCTTGGCGTGATCGCCATGTTGATCGGCACGCTGTTCTTCGTTGTCTTCATGGAACGGAGCCTGCGTAAGATTCACATCCAATACCCACGCCGACAGGTGGGCATGAAGGTTTATGACGGAGGCTCCAGCCACCTTCCGATCAAGGTGAACCCGGCGGGCGTGATCCCGGCGATCTTTGCCTCGTCGCTGCTGCTGCTGCCGACCACGCTGACCACCTTTTCCGGCGGTCAGTCCAGTGGGCCGGTGATGAGCTGGGTGCTGGCGAATTTTGGCCCCGGCCAGCCCCTTTACCTGCTGTTCTTTGCGTCGATGATCGTCTTCTTCACGTATTTCTACACGCTGAACGTGTCGTTCAAGACCGATGACGTGGCCGATAACCTGAAGAACCAGAACGGTTTCATCCCCGGCATTCGCCCCGGCAAGAAGACGTCCGAGTACCTCGAATACGTGGTCAATCGTATACTGGTCCTTGGTGCGGGCTATCTGGCGCTGGTCTGTCTGATGCCTGAAATCGTGCGCACGAACCTTTCGATCACGGCGTATTTCGGCGGCACCTCGATCCTGATCATCGTGTCGGTCGGCATGGACACGGTGCAACAGATCCAGTCGCATCTTCTGGCGCATCAATACGAGGGCCTGATCGAGAAATCGCAGCTTCGCGGCCGCAAGGGCAGTGGGGATCGCAAACCTCGCAAAGGCCCGGCGCGTCGATGAACATCATTTTGCTTGGGCCCCCGGGTGCGGGAAAAGGAACGCAGGCGCGGATCCTCACCGAAAACCGCGGTCTGGTGCAGCTGTCCACCGGTGACATGCTGCGCGAGGCCAAGGACAGCGGAACCGAGATGGGCAAACTGGTGGCCGGAGTCATGGCCCGGGGTGAACTGGTCACCGATGACATCGTGATCGGGCTGATCCGCGAAAAACTGGCGGATGACGGCGCCGGGTTCATCTTCGATGGGTTCCCGCGCACCCTGGCGCAGGCGGACGCGCTTGGGGATCTGCTGGGTGAATTGGGTCAGGGCCTCGATGCCGTGATCGAGATGCAGGTGGATGACAACGCCCTGGTGCAGCGGATCACCGCGCGGTCGACATGCGGCAGCTGCGGTGAGGTCTACAATGACATCACCAAACCGATCCCGGCCTCGGGCGCATGCGGCAATTGCGGCGGCACGGAATTCAAGCGCCGCGCCGATGACAACGAGGACAGCCTCAAGCAGCGGCTGATGGAATACTACAAGAAGACCTCGCCGCTGATCGGCTACTACTATGCCAAGGGCAAGCTGTCGGGCGTGGATGGCCTGGGCGAGATCGACGCCGTTGCGGCTGAGATCGCGGCAGTTCTGGATGCCTGATCCGTATGAGTCGCGGAAATTGCCCGACCAGGGGCACCCGGGTCTTGACGCCGGGTATGCTTGGTCATAGGTACCGCCATCTCCATTGGGAATCGGCTGATGTCGTTCCGGTGAGAAGGCTTGACAAGCCCGGGGCCAAATCCCGGGCTTTGGTTGTGAAAAAAGGTTCTGGAACAACGGAACCGCAACGAAAAGGAAAAGATACGTGGCACGTATTTCAGGGGTCAACATCCCCACGTCCAAGCGCGTTCCCATCGCGCTGACCTATGTTACCGGCATTGGCCACACTTCGGCTGCCAAGATCTGTGAAGCCGTGGGCATCGATGTGAGCCGCCGCGTCAACGAATTGTCGGACGCCGAGGTGCTTCAGATCCGCGAGCATATCGACGCCAACTATACCGTTGAAGGCGACCTGCGCCGCGACACCCAGATGAACATCAAGCGTCTGATGGACCTGGGCTGCTACCGTGGTCTGCGCCACCGCCGCAATCTGCCGGTTCGTGGCCAGCGGACCCATACGAACGCACGCACCCGCAAAGGCCCCGCAAAGGCCATTGCCGGCAAGAAGAAATAAGGGAGGGCTGAGAACATGGCACGCGATCGTCGTCCCGCAAAGAAGAAGGTCTCGAAAAACATCGCCGCAGGTGTGGCGCATGTGAATTCGTCCTTCAACAACACCAAAATCCTGATCTCTGATGTGCAGGGCAACGCGATCGCATGGTCGTCTGCCGGCACAATGGGGTTCAAGGGCAGCCGTAAATCGACCCCCTTCGCGGCCCAGATGGCCGCTGAAGATGCTGGCCGCAAGGCACAGGAACATGGCGTCAAGACGCTTGAGGTCGAAGTGCAGGGCCCGGGTTCTGGCCGCGAAAGCGCTCTGCGCGCTTTGGCATCGGTTGGTTTCTCGATCTCGTCCATTCGGGACGTGACCCCGATGGCCCATAACGGCTGCCGCCCGCCTAAGCGCCGTCGCGTCTAAGGCATTTCAAGTTTACCAGCGGGTCGCGCGTGTTCATGCGTGGCCCGCTGCCGGATTTTTTACCCTCGAGCGTGCCGGCACCGGATCCCCCCGGCACAAGGATGGAGGCGACGCATGATCCACAAGAATTGGCAAGAACTCATCAAGCCCACACAGCTTGTCGTGAACCCGGGCAATGACCCCGCGAAGAAGGCGACTGTTGTCGCAGAACCGCTTGAGCGCGGTTTTGGCCTGACGCTGGGCAATGCCCTGCGTCGGGTGCTGATGTCGTCGCTGCAAGGCGCGGCCATCACGTCGGTTCAGATCGACGGTGTGCTGCACGAGTTTTCATCGGTGGCCGGTGTGCGCGAAGACGTGACCGACATCGTTCTGAACCTCAAGGGCGTCGCAATCCGCATGGAAGCCGATGGGCCCAAGCGCGTGTCGGTTTCCGCCAAAGGCCCGAAGGTCGTGACCGCAGGTGACATCTCGGAAAGCGCCGGCATCGAGATCCTGAACAAGGATCACGTGATCTGCCATCTCGATGATGGTGCCGATCTTTACATGGAACTGACGGTCAACACCGGTAAGGGCTATGTGTCGGCCGACAAGAACCGCCCCGAAGACGCCCCCATCGGCCTGATGCCGATCGATGCGATCTATTCGCCGGTCAAGAAGGTGTCCTACGACGTGCAGCCGACCCGCGAAGGTCAGGTGCTCGATTATGACAAGCTGACACTTAAGCTGGAAACCGATGGTTCGGTCACCCCCGATGACGCCGTGGCCTATGCTGCGCGCATCATCCAGGACCAGTTGTCGATCTTCGTGAACTTCGACGAACCGGAATCGGCCAGCCGCGCCGATGACGAGGACGATCTGGAGTTCAACCCGCTTCTGCTGAAGAAGGTGGACGAACTGGAACTGTCTGTCCGGTCCGCGAACTGCCTGAAGAACGACAACATCGTCTATATCGGCGACCTGATCCAGAAAACCGAAGCCGAGATGCT
>CAYWTM010000144.1:0-7870 GCA_964460185.1 uncultured Roseicyclus sp.
GGGGGGTGCCCTGCTGTGAATGGAAGGAGGGCGGCCATGCAGGCGGTTTGGTATGAGCGGTTCGGGGCGGCGGGCGAGGTCCTGCAGAAGGGCGAGATGGCCGATCCGGCGCCGGGACCGGGAGAGGTCCTGGTCCGGTTGAAAGCCTCGGGGGTGAACCCGTCCGATGTGAAGCTGCGGGCGGGCGCGCGGCCGGGGGCGCAGATGGCCTTTCCTGCGATCGTGCCCCATTCGGACGGGGCCGGGATCATCGAGGCGGTGGGCGCGGGCGTGGATCGGGGACGTGTGGGCTGTCGGGTCTGGGTCTGGAATGCAGCCTGGCAACGGGCCCTTGGAACGGCCGCCGACTACGTGGCCCTGCCCTCGGCGCAGGCGGTGGCCCTGCCCGATGGCGTGTCGTTTGCCGAAGCGGCCTGTTTCGGCATCCCGGCCATGACGGCGTGCCATGCCCTTTTGGGGGACGGACCGGTCGCGGGACAAACCGTTCTGGTCACCGGCGGGGCCGGGACGGTGGGGCGCTACGCCTGCCAGATGGCGCAGCTTGCCGGCGCGCGGGTGATCACCACTGTATCCTCCGAGCGCAAGGCCGCGCATTCCACCGCGCAGGACTGGGTGAATTACCGGCAGGACGACCCGATCGAGGCGGTGATGGAGATGACGGGCGGGGCCGGGGTGGACCGGGTGATCGATGTCGATTTCGCCGCCAACCAGGCGGCCACGCTGGCGCTGTTGAAGCCGGGCGGCACGATCGCGGCCTATGCCTCGGCCAGCGACATGGCGCCGGTGCTTCAGTTCTATCCGTTCATGTTCAAGAATATCCGGCTGCACATGTTGATCGTCTACCAGTTGGCGGGTGCCGCGCGGCTGGCGTGCCAGGGGCAGTTGACCCAATGGCTCGAGGCGGGGGCGCTGTCGCACGCGGTGGTGCCCGGCGGCAGCCTGGCCGACTGCGCGGCGGCGCATGACCTGGTGGCCTCGGGCGACAAGCTTGGAACTGTTGTTCTGGACATCTGACCGACCATCCGTGCTAGCCTTCCCACGTCAGGGCCGACGGGAGATCGGACCCTGTGGGAGGGATTTTTATGACGATATATCCGAGTCACCACGGCACGGTGGATCTGCCTTCGATTTCAGTGACCGAAAAACTGTTCGAAGGTCTTGTGGGGCGCGAAGACGAGGTTGTTATCGTCGATGGCCCCACGGGCCGGGGACTGACGGCGGGTCAGGTGATGGATCATATCAAGCGCCTGGCGGGTGGTCTGACCGAACGCGGGGTCTTGCCGGGCGGGACGGTGGCGGTGCTGGCGCCCAACATGCCGGAATACCCGGTCATCTTTCATGGCGTGGCCTGGGGCGGTGGCACGGTGACCACCATCAACCCCACCTATACCGCGCCCGAGATCACCCACCAGCTGAACGATGCCGGCGCGGTGATCCTGGTGACCATTCCGATGTTCGAACGGGTTGCGCGGGCGGCCATCGCGGGGACGAGGGTGACCGATCTCGTGGTCATCGGGGCCGAGGACGGCCTGTCGCTGGACGATGTGATGGGTCAGCCGATCGAGGCTCAGGTGCCCGTTGATCTCGACGAACATGTGGTCGTGCTGCCCTATTCGTCGGGCACGACGGGTCGGCCCAAGGGCGTGATGCTGACCCATCGCAACATGGTGGCCAATGTCGCGCAGGCGGGCGCGGTGGCCGGGATCGTGCCCGACGATGTGGGCATCGCGTTTTTGCCGTTCTTTCACATCTACGGGATGACGGTCCTGATGAACCTGTTCCTGAACCAGCGGGCCAAGATCGTGACCATGCCGCGGTTCGATCTGGAGATGTTCCTGCGGCTGATCCAGGATCACCGCGCAACCCGGCTTTACATCGTGCCGCCCGTGGCGCTGGCGCTGGCCAAGCATCCGATGGTCGACCAGTTCGACGTGTCGTCCGTGACCGAGATCTTTTCGGGTGCGGCGCCCCTGGGCCCCGAGACGGAAGAAGCCGTGGGAACGCGGTTCGGCGCCAGGTCGGTCCAGGGCTATGGGATGACCGAGATGGCTCCGATTTCCCACATGACGGTGGGCAGCGCGATCCGGCACGGGTCATCCGGGCAGGCGGTGCCGTCCACGGAATGCCGTATCGTCGATCCGGAAACCGGCGCCGATCTGCCCCCCGGGCAGGAGGGGGAGCTTTGGGTGCGCGGCCCGCAGGTGATGAAAGGGTATCTCAACAACCCGACCGCAACCGCGGAAGCCCTGACCGCCGATGGATGGCTGCGCACCGGCGACCTGGCCGTGATCGATGAGGATGGGTTCATGTTCATCCGCGACCGGCTGAAGGAACTGATCAAGTTCAAGGGTTTTCAGGTGGCCCCGGCCGAGGTCGAGGCGGCGCTGATCGCGCATCCCGGAGTGGTCGATGCCGCTGTCATCGGCAAAGCTGACGACGAGGCCGGCGAGGTGCCGATCGCCTTCGTGGTCAGGGCGCCGGGGTCTGAGGTGACAGAAACCGAATTGCAGGCCCATTGCGCGGGGTGCCTGGCCACCTACAAACATCCGGCCGAATACCGGTTTGTCGACAGCGTGCCGAAATCGGCCAGCGGCAAGATCCTGCGGCGCGAATTGCGCGACGCGATGTGACCGGTTCGTCTGCCTGTCCGAGCACCGGGCATGCGGTGTGCCGGGGCGCGCAGAGAGGGTCTTGCGCGCTACCGGATCCAGACCCGCGCATAGGGGGGCAGGGGGATGGTGCCGGATGCGTCCCCGACCGATGCCCCTGACAGGATATCGTGCATCTGCGTCATGCCCTGTGCCCTGGCCCAGTCGGTCGCGGCCGACTGCCACTTGTCGGAAAAGTTGAAGATGCACAGCACGGGGCCCGTGGGCGCGCGGCGGGCAAAGGCGAACAGGGCGGTGTTCGGGCTGTCGAGGATCTCGGTCGGATGGCCGGCGTGAAATTCGGGGGTGGCGGTGCGGGTGGCCATGATATGCCTTATGCCCTCCAGAACGCGTCCCGGCACGCTTGTCGGATCGGACCGGGCCTGTGCGGCGCGGTCCCAGTCCATCACGGGGCGGTGCACCCAGCGGCTGTCATGGGCGTGGGGCGGATAGTCGGTGTAGCCGTAATCGTTGAGCATGGCGATTTCATCGCCCATGTAGATCAGCGGGATACCCCCGAAGCTTGCGATCAGGGCGTGGCCCATCAAGATGCGGTCGATGGCGCTTTGGACGGCGTCCTCGTCTTCGGCCTCCAGCGCGCGTTCCAGCCCGGCAAGCGACGCATTGGTGCCCGAGTTCCGCTTGTCGCCGGTGTCGGGATTGTACTGGAACAACACGCCCTTCGCGAAACTGCCGGGGAAACTGCCCTCGTAGAAATCGGCCAGGAAATTGCGGTGCGCGGGCCCGTTCAGGCCCACCGCGGCCGCATCCTCGTCGGTGACGGCCCAGCCGATATCGTCGTGGCAGCGCAGGTAGTTGGCATAGGTCGCGTTGGTCAGGACGGGCGGGAAATGGGTGGACAGCACATGGGTCATCAACCGCGTGTCCCGGGCCGCAAGGGCCGACCAGATCTGCACCATGAGAGAGTTGTGATAGGCCAGATTGCCTTCTTTGCCGTCATGCTGGCCGCGTCCCAGGTAGGGCAGCATTTCCGCCGGTCCGACGATGGCCTCTTCGAGGTGGATGACCGCGGGGGCGGCGATGCGGGTGACCGCGCGCAGGGCCTGCAGGATCATGTGGCATTCCGGTTCCGACTGGCACCGTGTGCCAAGCCGTTTCCACATGAAGGCCACCGCATCAAAGCGCAGGATCTCGACCCCCTTGTTGGCGAGGGTCAGCATGATCTTGGCGAATTCCAGAAAGACCTGCGGATTGGCCCAGTTCAGATCCCACTGATGTTCGTTGAAGCTGGTCCAGACCCAACGCCCGATATCGTCGTACCAGGTGAAGTTGCCCGGTGCGTTGTCGGGAAACACCTCGACCAGCGTTGTCTCGTATTGCCTGGGGAGGGTGTCATCCTCGAACATGAGGTAATAGTCGCGAAAGGCCGGATCGCCCTTGCGCGCCTTGCTGGCCCAGGCGTGTTCCTTGGCGGTGTGGTTGAGCACCAGGTCGACACACACGCTGATCCCGCGGGCGCGGCAGGCCGCGGTTGCCGCCTCGAAATCGTCCATGGTGCCGTAGATCGGGTTGATGGCGGTGTAGTCCATCACCGAATAGCCGCCGTCATTGTCGCCCTTGCGGGGCTTCAGGCAGGGCATGAAATGGACGTAGCTGACGCCAAGCGACTTGAGATGGTCCAGCTTGCCCGGCACGCCGTTCAGATCCCCCGCGAAGCGGTCGATGTAAAAGACATATCCGGTCATGTCGGGGCGCAGGAACCAGTCGGGTTCCAGATCGCGTTTCATGTCCAGCAGCTTGAGATCGGCGGGCCTGTCGGACCACGCCCGCCGCATCACCCGGTCGAGGGCCCGGCGAAACCGGTCATAGTCGGGATGGGTGCCGTAAAGCGCCTCCAGCATCCCCCAAAGATCCCTGCGGCTGCGGTCATATCGCAGGTCGAACAGGGTCTTGTCATCAATCGCGGCGGTGGTCTGGGGCATGATCTTTCGCGCATACTGGGCCGGGGTCCTGGTGCTTGCCGCTCATCTCATTCCTTCCCGTCCGCGTAAAGGCGGTTTGACCGGTAACCGGCGATCCGCGCCAAGGCACAAGGCGAAAGGCCGCCGGGGGTGCCCGACGGCCTGTCCTGTCGTCCATGCCCTGCGCGATCAGAACCGCCAGGTGTAGTTTGCGCTGACCGAGACGTCGCGGTTGTCCTCGAAGGCGATCTCGAAGCCGCCGCCGTTGAAGTCCATCCCGACAAAGGCCCGTCCGAAGGCCCCGTCGCCCCCGGCGGTCGTGGAAAGCGCATCGCCCGCAAGCGTCAGGCCGATGCTGCCGCCGCTCTGGTAGCCCAGATCGAGGCCGTAGCGCAGCGTGCCGATATCCAGCGCGGTTGCCCAGGCCACGCGGGCTTCGACCTGGTGGCTGAAGCGGCTGTCGATCTCCAGGTCGCCGTCGCCGGCATAGTCGTACTCGTGGGCGCCGTGGAACATGCCGGTGTAGCGCAGGCGCAGGCTGTTGCCTTGCCCCAACAGGTCGTACCAGGTCAGCGCGGGCGAGAAGAACGCGCTCAGGTAGCTGCCGGAGGCCCGTTCCAGCCCGGTGGGCAGCGTATTGTTCGCCCGTTCCCGGGTCACGTCACTGTAGCTGAGCCCGCCGGCCAGCGTGAAATCGGCCCCGCCCCATTGGCCGTAGATGCCGCCATGCAGGCCGATGGCCTGGGTGTCCATGCCGCTGCCGGCCGTGGATTGCGACAGGGAAATGCCCGCGAAGATGCCGGGCCCGTCGACGCGGTCGCGGCCAAAGCTGCCCGAGACGACAAGGCCGTCATGGCCGGTGGCGTCGCGCAGCAGCGCGCCCGAAACGCTGGCCCAGGTGCGGGTGCCGGCGGGGCCCTGGGTGACGGTGGGTGTCAGGCCGCGGCCTGCGACGGCGTCATGGATCAGGCGGCTTGCGGTGCCGCCGGTCCGGTCCTGCACCGCGTAGTCGTCAAGATCGGCCACGTAGACGGTATCGCCCACCACCGTGTTGGGCCCCGGCGACGTGATCGTGCCGGGCAGGCCGTTGGTCCGCACGACGGCGTTCAGCCCCGCCCCGAAGCTCAGCGTCGCAGAGCCGGGCGTGTCGAAAAACACATCACCGACCAGAACCGGGCCGGCCAGCAGGTTGACCGTCGCATCCGCACCGAGGATTTGCATCGACAAACCCAGCTCGGAGATCAGCGATCCGCTATTGGTCACGATGTTGCCGTTGCCATCCGAAAACAGGGCGGCGGCACCGGCCCCGCTTGTCGTGACCGTCCCGCTGTTCGTCACCTGGCTGCCAGCGCCATCGACCCGAATGCCGTCGGCATTATCCCCGCTGGTCGTCACCGAGCCGCTGTTTTCCAGCGTGTTGGCGTTGCCATCTGTCAGCAGACCAATGGCCCCCGTTCCACTGGTCGTCACGGCCCCGCTGTTGATCAATGTGCTCATGGCGCTGTTGATGCTCAATCCCTCTGACCCCGTGCCGCTGGTCGTCACCGTGCCGCTGTTGCGCAGCGTGTTTGAATTGCCCGCGCCCGCGTTCGCGAACAGACCATCGGAAAAATCTCCGCTGGTCGTTATCGCGCCCCTGTTGGTCAGGATGTTGTTGCTGCCGGTGGAAGACAGGCCGGCTTGGAGGTTTGGAGCCGTGGTCACCGAGCCTGTTTCGGTGACCGTGATCGTGTCATCCCCGTCCAGCACCTCGCCATCATTGGTGGTGACTGCCGCGCCTGAAATGGTGAAATCCTCTGCCAGCGCGACTGGGGGCAGGCCAAGACCCAGATAAAGCGCGGCCAGCGCCGTGACTGTCTTTTTCATGCGTATATCCATTATCCCGCCCATTGCCTGATTGGGGATTTCGTCGAAGATTTATTGGGTTCTAATTTATTGGCAGTCAAGTGACGTTGATCTTCAATTCATTGCGCATGACAATTCGGCATCAATACCGAAATACCTCGAATTTAAATTTCATGGAGATTCGCCGAAAATTCGAGATGGATGCGCCTGAACGCATTTTTCGGGGACAAGAGGCAAGGGATTGAACCCGTCCGGCCCGAAACCCGACACATATGCAGACCCAGATGAGGAGCTGTCGATATGTTGCGGTTGTTTTCCAAATCCCTGTTTTCGCCAGACACAGCGGCGCAGGGTGTGCTCGACGCCGGAATTGCCGGCCATTATGGCATCCCGCGCGGTGAAAAGCCGATTGACGACTGGGAAAGCAACCATGGCGATGATCAGCCGCCGGGCGGCACGCCGGGCCGCGACGAGGTTTTCGGAACCAACGCCGACGACGTGATCGACCGCTTTGGTCACGACGGCGGCGAACGCATCTTCGGCTTTGCGGGTGACGATACGATCATTGCGGGTGGCGGCGACGATGCGGTCTTTGGCGGTATCGGCAATGACGACCTGTACGGAGAAGGCGGAAACGATACGCTGGTCGGGGGCGAGGGTGACGATATCGCTTTCGGTGGCGCAGGGGCCGACGAGATTCACACCGGTCAGGGCGCGGATATCGCGGCCGGTGGCGCTGGCGACGATATCATATTTCTGGTGGATGACGGCGAGGTCGATCTTATCATATTCGCCCAAGGCGACGATTTCGACATCATCGACAATTTCGAACAAGGGTTCGATCAGATTGCCCTCGCCGATTTCGGGTTCGGTGATTTCGGCGATGTGGCTGGCATGATCTCCTATTCGGGCGACCAGGCGATGATTGATCTTGGCGGCGGTGACATGATCATCTTTACCGATCTCGGCGGCCTGCTGAACGAGAGCGATTTCATCTTTTGAGCCGGACGACAGGAGATCGCCCGCAAACGGGGCGGGGTCGCGGATGGGCGCCGAACGTGGCGGGCCGCCGCGCTGGTCTCCTCGGGACGAAACGTCGCTGTTTTTTGCCCCTGCAAACGCGCCTTTGCCGCAGGTCATCCGGTTGACCGTCGCACCCCCGGGCGGTAGACCGTTCGCTGACCGGACCGACCCTGGGCAGACGCCGGGGTCTGTGCCATGCCAGGGATAGCCTATGTCAGAGCTGATGATGAATTACGCCCCGATCCTGATCTTCCTCGCGATCGCGATCGGGCTGGGTTTGGTGCTGATCCTTGCGGCCGTCATCCTGGCCGTCAGCAACCCCGACCCCGAAAAGGTTTCGGCCTATGAATGCGGGTTCAATGCCTTCGACGACGCGCGCATGAAATTCGACGTGCGGTTCTACCTGGTGTCGATCCTGTTCATCATCTTCGA